>CANLKN010000059.1 GCA_947491475.1 Akkermansiaceae bacterium
GACGCTCCACCGCACTGCCGCCGAATTTACCTCCACGGGCACACCAGACGACTTCGCTGTGTTGTGCCAGCTCGTCACTCCGTGTCGGCGTTGCCTGCGGCTGTCTCCGCTTCACTCCGGCTCTATCCGGTTCTTGTCCATCAGCTCGCGGGTTGCCATGCGCTCATCGTTCTACCTCAAGCTCTGGCGCGGGCCGATTCCACGTTTCTACCAAGCCTCATGGAAATCCTTGGTCGCTGATTCGTATTTCCCTGCTTCTTCAGGATTGGCCTTTGCCGCGCGGCGACATCACCTCCTTCACGGCCGCCGTTAGATTCACCGCACCCTTGCCGCCGAGGCGGTGATCGATTTCCTCAAGGCGCTGGATGAGATCGCGCACTTCGGCGCGTGAGGCCGGGCCGCCGGCCGCGGCGCAGAAGTGGGTGCGGCAGCCGAAGGGCCGGCCGTCGTAGATGCGGCATTTGCCCGTCTCCGGATGGAGAAACGGGCAGGAGCCATCGGCAGGGACCGCCACTTCCTTTCGCCCCGCCGCCTTCCATGCGCGGGCGGCGACGAGCGCCTCGCCTTTCGTGAGATACGGCGTGTGGCCGACGAGCCTGAAGCGGCAGCAATCGGCCACTCCGGTGCAGTTGCGCCGGATCGGGCGGCGCTGCCACTCGGCGTAAATTTCCAAAACCTCGCGAATGGCGACGGCGTGATCCGCTTCGGATTTCATGGCCGCTCACTCCGCCACCGGCATGGCGCGCGGTGCGCCGGGTTCCTCCACCGGTTGGGCCCGCAGCGGCGGCGCGGCGGGCGGTGGCACGGCAGGCGGTTCTTCCACTACGGGCAGGGCGCGCTGGGGTTTCACCAACACGGCACGCGGCGGCGATTCCTGCACAGGCAAAGGAATTGCCGGCTGCACCTTCACCGGTTCCGGCGCGACCGGTGGTGGTGCTGGCACAGGTGGTGGTGAAACTTCTACCGGAGGCGGCGGCGGCACTTCTTCCACCACCGCGGCTTTCTGCGGTTCGATCTTCATCTGCTCCGCGGTCGGAGGACTCTTGCGCATGCGGATTTCCACCCGCCGGTTGACTGCCTGCTCCTCCACGCTGCCGGTGGTGACCAGCGGCTGGTAGCGGCCGAATCCCCGCGTGATGATTTTCGAGGCGTCCATGCGCATCGATTCCACGAGATAATTTTTCACGGCCTCGGCTCGCAGGATCGAGAGGTTGAGGTTGAATTCATCGCCACCCACCAGATCGGTGTGGCCCTCGATCCAGCAGAACAGGTTCGGGTTGCGGTCCATCAGCAAGGCCAGCTTCATGAGGCCCACCTTGGCGCTCTCGCGCAGTTCGGTGCTGTTGAACTCAAACAACAAATCGCTCGGCAGCATGGTTTTGCTCGCCAGCAGGATGTTGGGTGGCAGGTCGAGCAGATCGTCCAGCGAGGCGATGCCATCCAGAGCCCCATGCTCGACGTTGCCGCCCGCGCCGCGCTTGATGAGATCGTCGGTGAATTTCCCGAGCTCGCTGTCATCCATCTGCACGGCCCCGGGGTCCACGGTCACCTGGCCGATCGCCGCAGGCTGGAGACTCTCCGGTTGGCGTCCGAGCTCCGGCAGGTCGGCATCGATCTCAAGGCCGGCGGAAACTTCCATCGCGATCGCGGCGGGATCACCTGAGAGCGCCGGGTTCTGCATTTGCAGCGCGTATTCCGCTTCCTGGATGGAGGGCTTGATGTCGATCTCCACATCCTTGGGCAGCGCATTGAGCAAATCCACCTCCTCCAGCAGCGCTGCCGCGTCTTGCGGTGGTGTGATCACATTTTCCGGTGGCGCGGACTGGGCGTCCTCCATCGGCCGCACTTCCACCTGGCGCACGTTGACGCTGCCGGTGCTGAGCTCGCGGGCCTGCTCGAATCGCAGCGCGACTTTCATGCGGTCGAGCATCAGGAAAACCGCCACATGCATCAGGATCGACACCAGCATCGCGACCGCAGCCCACCAGCCGATGTGCTCGGGACCTGGCAGGCGGTAGGTCCCGCCATCGCGAATTTCACTCCATGAATAGCCGTCGGGCATGCCCCACTATACGTCGCTCCAATCTGCTGGCAATCACCGGAAAGGGGGATTATTTTCGCGCTGGCACCTCGCGTGCTGACCCGTAAACGAACCCCGACACATTATGGCCGCCAAAAAGACTGCAAAGAAAACGACCGATTCCGCCCCTGCCAAAGCTCCGGCTGCTGCTGCTCCCGTCGCCAAGAAAGCGGCGAAAAAAGCCGCCAAAAAGGCTGTTACGGCAGAGAGTGCCGGCAAAACCGTGAAATCTCCCGCCGCCAAGCCCGCCGCCCCCAAGGTGAGCACCGAGGTCATCGCCCGCTCCGCATACCTCAACTACCGTCGGCGCGTCGAGCAAGGCCTGCCCGGGGATTCCCATGGCGATTGGTTGGAAGCCGAGCGCCAGCATGAGAAATCCGGCGACGCGTGAGCCCCGGCTCGGCGCTGTTTTCAGCGTGGATCAAGGGTCGTGCCCTGATTGAGCGCATGGATCGATCCGCCTGCGGCGGATTCGAACCGATAGGAGTGGCGCAGGGTTTCACCGAGAAAATTCTTGGCGATCTGCACAGCCCGGGAGAGCGATTCGTGGCGGGCGAGCGCGGCGGTGATGGCAGCCGAGAGCGTGCAACCGGTGCCGTGCGAGGCGGGCACTTGGATCCTCGATTCGCTGAAGCGGAAAACCTCGCCCTTTTCCGCGAGCAGATCAATGCACTTCGGTCCTTCGAGGTGGCCGCCCTTGAGCAGGACGGCGGTGCCAAATTGAGCGGATAGCCGCAGCGCGGCGGACATCAGCGCGTCTTCATGCCGGATTTTCTCACCAAGCAAGGCCTCGGCCTCATGCAGGTTGGGCGTGATCACGCGGGCTAGCGGAAAAAGCAGTTCGTGATAGGCATCGATCGCATCCGGCTCGATCAATGGTGCCCCGGTGGAGGCGATCATCACCGGATCGACTACGATTTGGAGGTCTGGCCATCGGGCGAGCGCAGCAGCCACGGCGCGGACATGTGCGGCGGAGAAAAGCATGCCGGTTTTGGCCGCAGCCACCGGGAAGGAATCCAGCAGCAGCGAAATCTGGTCGCTAACCACATCGACGGGCACCGGGTGCACGGCGCGCACGATCTCGGCGGTTTCGGAAACCACGCAGGTGACGGCGGTGAGGCCGTGGACGCGGAAATGCTGGAAGGTTTTGAGATCCGCCTGAATGCCCGCGCCCGCTGAGCAATCGGAGCCGGCAATGGTCAGCGCGGCGGGAATCATGTGTTTCATGCCGGATGTTATGATATCCGGCCGGGCTCCCGCAACCCGTCAGATGGTTTCCTCATTGGATCACAAACTCAGCGCTGTGCGTGATTTCACGGCATTCGCCATCGGCAAAATGCAGACTCAGCGGCTTGGGCGTGCGAATGCGGAAAAGCAAGCCGCCTTCTTCGGTTTTCCACTCAATGTCGATCCAGCCGCCCTGCGGGTGCGGCAGTTTGCCGGAGGCGTGGCTCAGCGAGCCCGGTTCGAGCCGGAATTGATAAGTCGCGGGACCGAGGTCCATGCGCGGGTGCAGGCCGAGCAGGTAGCGCGAGAGTTGCCAGGTCGGGCAGCCGGACCATTGGTGGCAGTGGCTCCAGCGGGTGTCGAAGACCTCGATCCAGGTGGTCCGGCCATTGGCCAGCATGTAATCGCCCCAGCACTTGCGGTATTGGCCGAGCACGAAGTCCATCCGCCCGCGCTCGATGAAAAGCGGCAGCACATAATGGGCGAAATACGGCGTGATGAGCCGCGCGTTGAAGGCCATCGGATCGTCGTTGCGCGGGGCGTCCGGCTGGTTTGGAAAACAATCGAGTAAATGCGCCTGCAGGTAGTTGAGGCAGCCATCCTCATCGGTGATCAGGCCCACACACATCGCCAAGGCCGCGCAATGGTATCCGAGCGCCTGCCAGCCGCCGGCGGCGAGTTTTTCCACGATGCGTTGCTGCAGCAGTGCGGTGAGCTGTTCCGCTTGTTGGGCGAATTCCGAACCATCGTGGCCGAGGGTTTTCGCCCACTCGCGCATGGCCCGCAGCGACCACAGGTAGTGCAGGTTGCAGGCGGTATCGACCGGTCCGTCCTCCGCCTTGTAGCCCCAGTCCACGAAATTCCAGCCGGCCACGTTGTGCAGGCCGTCCTCATGCCAGAAAGCGCGGATGGCGGACATGTTGCGCAGCGCCGCTTGCCAGAATTCTTCGAGAAACGCCTTGTCGCCGGTGTGGCGGTGATAATTCATGGCGGCGACCGTCCACTGGAAGGCGAATGTCGGGAGGTAAACGCATCCCCCCGGCGACATTCCGGCCACGAGTCCATCCTCGCGCGGACACAGCGCCGATTGGACGAGGGCGCGTTTGCAAAGCCGCAGGTCGTGATACGCGACCGAGACGATCTCCATGACCGAGCACACATCACCAACCCACTGGCCACGCTCGCGGGTCGGGTTGTCGATGACGGCGTCCTCCGCGCAGGCGCGGTAGGTTTCGATGCTCACGGACCAGATGGTTTCCAGGAGAGGGTCTCCACATTGGAAGACGGCCCCGGTGGGTTCATGGTAGCCGCGCTCAAGAAATTGCTCCTCGAGAAAACGCACGCCCTCGCGGGCATTGACGACATGCACCTCCATGAAGCGGCCGCCTTTGGGCGTGAGCGGGCGGAACTCCTGCACGCCGCCGCGGGCGATGAAGCGGTCGATGTTGCACGAGGCGCCACCTGATAGATTGATATAAGGACTCACGCGGCTTTCGGTGAGATATTCCGAGTAGCCGAACTCGATGATCGCGCCGGCGGGCGCATCGATGATGAAACACGGTCTGCCGAGCCGCACGCGTCCAAGATCATAGCGCCTCCACAAGCCCTTGGCGGGAAGTTCGGCGCATTCGTGGTCGCGGCTGTGGAAAATGTAAGCCGGTTCATCGGTGGGATAGCCGAAATTGGTGGCCAGCGGTCCTTCGGCCAGCGGGGTGAGCTCGTGGGTGTAAGACCGGACCGGCGCGAGGTCGAGCGCGGTGGGCTCGGGCAGCGGTGAGGCATCCCACACCACCGGTTGCCAGTCGCCTGCATCGTATGCCGCTTGTTGCCAGCCATCGGGTTCGAGGCGGGTGTCGCGCCATTCAATCCAGCCGAGCTGCGGGTTGATGCGGCGGGTTTGCGATCCCTGCGATTCGAGCGCCCGGCCGCGCCATTCGATCTGAATTTGCGAAGCCCCGGCGACGGCTTCTACCCATAGAAACGGCGGCGTGTCCTTGAGAATGCGGGTTTCCACGCCGATGTGGTGGACGTGAAAAGCCAGCAGGTGCTCACCTGCGGGCAAATCCACCACCTGTGTCTGGTATTCCGGCCGGTCGAGCGGATAGCGCGGCGGGCCTTCCAGCAGCCATGTGCCATCAAGCCACGCCTCATACCACGAGGCACCGATCACGCTGAACTCGACCGGCCCGGCCTCGGTCAGAACGAAGCTCCCGCGGAATAGCGAATAAGTGTCGGGTGAAACGTCGGTATGGGACCAGAAGGAATTTTTCATGAAGCGGGTGGGTAACTAACGAAAAAAGTTTGCGGCAAAAATGGATCAATCGGCCGATGGTTCCGCAGCGGCGGCGCGGAGCGTGGCGGTCGATGCTTCATCGGGCAAGCGCGCAAAAAGCGGCACCGGCACTTTTCCAAGCACCTTGGGCTTGTCCAATGCCGCCGGGTTTTGCTAAGTCACGGCCATGAAATTCGGCTACACGATTCTCTATGTGAAAGATGTCCCGCGCTCGGTCGCGTTTTACGAGGACGCCTTCGGGCTCGGCCGCCGTTTCGTCCACGAGGCCGGCATGTATGCCGAAATGGACAGCGGCAGCACCACGCTGGCCTTCGCGGCGAACGGTCTGGCGAAATCCAACCTGCCTTGCGGTTTCGAGGAAAACGACCTGTCACGCCCGCCGGGCGGTTTCGAAATCGCGTTCGTCACCGATGACGTGGCCGCCGCTTACGAGCGCGCGCTGGTTGCCGGTGCCACCGCCGTGACTGCCCCCACCGCCAAACCATGGGGGCAGATCGTCGCCTTTGTCCGCGACAAGGACGGCATCGTCGTGGAACTCTGCTCGCCCTCCACGCAGTCGTGAGCCGTGGCGGCGCTTTGCAAGCGCCAGGCCTAACAACCCGCCGTTCCGTGCCCGCCGAACCATCCGCATTTTTCAGCGATTCCCGCTGGAAGAACCGTTTTGACGACGAAATCCTCAACGCCGCCAAACCACTCGTTTCAAAGGCCCGCAATCTTCGTCTGGAGGAGCCGTCGCCCGACTCCTTCAGCCTGTTGGGAAACGTGGCGGACGAGGAAACCGAGATTTCCTTCTGGAAAGACGGTGGCGCATGGGACTTCGAAACTTTTTGTTCCTGCGATCTGGGAACCTTCTGCCACCACGCCGCGGCACTGATTCTTAAAGCGGAAAAGGAACGCGATCTCACCCGGCTTCATGGTCACGGCATCGCCGCCGCGGTGACCGCCGCATTGCCAACGCCGCCGCCCTCACCTGCTCCGCCGCCACAGCTCCCGCGCATTTCGCCCGAGCCGCGCTTCGAACTCCATGTCACCCGCGAGCCGGTGGACCGCATGTCGAAGCTGTTGCTCCAGTCGCTCGGCCAGCCGGAAGCCGATTACTGGATCGCCGCCGAGGCCAGCGTGATCTACGGCGACCATCGTAGCCCGCTGCGCGCCTCGATGCCGGAATGGACCAGTCGCATCACCTTGCCGGGCGGCATGCCCGTCATTCTTGAGCACCGGCAGGCTGCGGAAAACGCCGCCGCCCGCCAACTTTCAGACGCCGGCCTCTCCTCGCTCCAGTCCAACTCCGCCTGGCGCTTCCTGCTCAACCTTAAATCCCGCGAAGCCAAAAACACACCCGCCCGCGACCGCTGGTTTCCCGATCCCAGCCGCATCGATGTCGATCATTTCTGGCACCGCTTCCGTGGCGAAATGATTACCCGCCTCGAAGAATCCGGCTGGTCCATCACCGTCGATGACAACGTCGGCCACCGCGTCTTTGAGGCCGATCCCGCGCACTGGGACAGCTCGCTCACGCCGCAGGACGGCGGCTGGTTCAGCCTCTCGGTCGGCTTCGATGTCGGCGGCGAACGCCACGACCTGCTGCCGATCCTCGCTGAGTTGTTGGAAAGCGATTTTCTGGAGGAAACCCTCGACCGCCCGGATCTCGGATACATCTACGCGCCGCTGCCGAATGGCGATGCCTTGAAACTCCCGATCGGCCGCGTGCGCCGCATCCTGCATCATCTCGGATCGCTGATTGATCCCAAGTTTCCCGAAAAAACGCGCCTCCACGCACTGGATGCCGCATCGCTCGCCGGGCTCGAAGGCCTTGGTCTCGAAACCCCGCCGGACCTCGCAGAGCTCGCCTCCAAGCTCCACAACTTTTCCGGCATCGAGCCCATCGCTCCCGATCCGGGAGTGCATGCCACCTTGCGCGACTATCAACTCGCCGGTTTTCACTGGATGCAGTTTCTCGCCCGCCACGGCCTGCACGGCATCCTCGCCGATGACATGGGTCTCGGCAAAACCCTGCAAACCCTCACCCACATTCTAACCGAAAAAAAATCCGGCCATTCGCGCGGACTGCCCACCCTCGTCGTCGCGCCCACCTCGGTGGTCCCCAACTGGGCGGCGGAGGCCCGCAAGTTCACGCCCGAGCTGCGCATCCTCATCCTCAACGGCCCGGATCGCAAAAAATACCACCGCTCCATCCCCCATGCCGACATTGTTCTAACCTCCTTCGCGCTGCTCCACCGCGACATCGACAAACTCCGCGCATTCCCCTTCCACCTCGCCGTGCTCGATGAGGCGCAGAATATCAAAAACCCGCATGCCAAGGTCGCGCAGGCGGCCTGCAAACTCGATGCGCGCCACCGGCTCTGCCTGTCCGGAACCCCCGTGGAAAACCACCTCGGCGAACTCTGGAGCCTGATGAAATTCCTCGTTCCCGGCTTCCTGGGCAGCGAGCAGGCCTTCAATGCACGTTTCCGCAAACCCATCGAAAAAGACGGCGATACCGAGCGCAACGAAGTCCTTAAAAAACGCGTCGCCCCGCTCATCCTCCGCCGCACCAAGGACCAGGTGGCCAAGGAACTGCCGCCGAAAACCGAGCTCGTCCACCTCATCGAACTCCACACCGCGCAGAAGGATCTCTACGAAACCGTGAGGGCCACGATGAACAAGCGTGTTCGCGAAGCCATCGCAGCCCGCGGCATGGACCAGTTCCAAATCGTCTTCCTCGACGCCCTGCTAAAACTCCGCCAGATTTGCTGCGATCCGCGCCTGCTGCCCGACGAGTTCGCCAACACCATCCACGAATCCGCCAAGCTCGATTTTCTCACCGAGTTGTTAGGCGTGCTGATCGAGGAAGGCCGCCGCATCCTGATCTTCTCCCAGTTCACCACCATGCTCGCCCTCATCGAGGCGCATCTGGTTAGAGAAAAAATCCCCTACCTCAAACTTACCGGAGCCAGCAAGGACCGCGGCAAACTCGTCGAGGACTTCCAAACCGGAAAAATCCCGCTGTTTCTCATCTCGCTCAAAGCCGGCGGCACCGGCCTCAATCTAACCGCCGCCGACACCGTCATCCACTACGACCCCTGGTGGAACCCCGCCGCCGAAGCCCAAGCCACCGACCGAGCCTACCGCATCGGCCAGGACAAACCGGTCTTCGTCCACAAACTTCTCTGCCAGGACACCGTCGAGCAGCGCATCCACCAACTCCAGCAAGACAAAGCCAAACTCGCCGCAGGGTTGTTAGCCGATGCGGATATCTCCAATAAACTCAGCCCCGAAATGGTAAGGGCCTTGTTGGATGGGTGAAAAAGGTTCGGCACATTTTGGGAAATTTACAGAAAAACTGGCACGCCCGGTGCTTTATCAATCCTGTTGCAACACAACAGGCGGTCCGACTGAGATGCCTCCCGGGTTAATGGGTTTTCCTGTGGGGATGATCAGTCGGGCCGCTTTTATTTCGGCGTTACACCCGCTGTGCCCACCCAATGACGCCACCAACGATCACCTGGCGGAACGGATCGCCAATGGCACAAGTCGGCGGGCTTCGTTTATTTTTACCCCGGGTTCATCCGCCACAAGGTGTAGTTGAGGAAAGCGGCAAAGGAAACCCATGCCAGATATGGCACCATCAGCCACCCAGCGGGCTTGCTGATGCGCAAGAAGGCAAGCAGCGTGCAAAGGATCGCCAGCCACAAGGCGGTGATCACAATCAAGGCCAAGCCGATCTGGTGTGCAGCGAAGAACACCGGTGTCCAAGCGGCGTTGAGCAACAATTGCCCGGAATAGAACCACATCGGCCGACGCCAGCCGTCGCGTTTCCACACCAGCCAGGCCGCAATGGCCATCATCAGGTAGAGTGCAGTCCACACGGGACCAAAAATCCATGACGGCGGGTTCCACTCCGGTTTGGCCAACGTGGCATACCATGCGCCGGGTGGCGCAATCATTCCGGCAAAGGGCGCGCAGAAGGTGGCGACAACAAAACCGGCTAAGGCCAGTAGGCTGCGGGCGGATAAAAGTCGTTGGTTCATAGGATAAAAGCAGTTCGGCGTCGGCTATGGATCGCATCATAGGACGGCCTGGGCAAGGTTCGTCTCGCGTTACGATTTCGCAAACACGGGATTCCGGGTGTGTTGCTTCCGGTAAAGTGGTGCAGGGCGGCCACGGCAAAACGCAGAGACCCACAAGTGCCGTGCTCGCAGGCTTATCACCAGTCCGCATTGGCAGCCACCAGTAGGCTCCATGCCCCACGAATGAAATGCTCCGCTTGAATCAGCAAGCCTCGCCCAACAACTCACTTCACGGTCAGTCCGGAAAGATCCACTTCAAACAGGGCGGCCGGCAAGTTCACATTGAGGCGTGGTTTTTGGAAAACGGTGCGGATACGCGACCCATCCCTGGCCTCGAGTTCCATTGCTCGGAGATCATGGCTTGCTGGATCGATATCAAGGAACACCCATGGCACCTCGGCACGGATTTTGCGCTTCTTCAGCCGCAGCGTGTATTGATGGATGCCGCTCTCCACCCGGTGTGCGGCCACCTCAAACATCTCATGGAAATTTTCCACCGACTGGAAGCCATGGCCGGTGAGCATGCCAAATCTAGCTGCCTGAGGTGAATCTGCAGGAATCCGCCGCGCGGTTTTCTCACCATAATCGACCATCGTAATCATCGCGCCATCAGCAAGCACCAACGCGTCCACCGGATCGCCAAGCTGCCAACGGACGCGGCCGGGCTTGGCAAATGCGAGCTTGCCGGGCGTGCTAACCGGCTGCTTGAGACTGGGAAGCCTGCGCTCCTGAACGAAGGCGACTTCCATGGTCCGGAACGTCGCTTGGCGATTGAGCCAGGCTTCGAGCGCAGCATTGTCCGCAAGCACGGGCAGGCTGGTCAGCAGAGATATGAATAGTAGGCGCGGAAACATCGGGTCCAGCATGAGCCAACGATAACCCATCGTGCAAGCCCGGCATGGCGCTGCTGAGCGGTCAATTATGTTTTGCACCAGAACCCGCTCCGCGTTCCGTGTGGTAATCAAAGCAACTATGGATTGGAGGTTCCAAAGCCCGTCACACTTTGAAAAGCCCGCCGCGTTTGCCACCGAGGATGGCCGCACCCATGATGGCCACCGATAGGAAAACCATCGCCCAGACGCCGAGCGCGGCGGCGAGTTCGGTGCCATTGCCGAGTGTGGAGAGCAGCGTGTAGATCGCCTTGGTGATTGGATAATGCTCCGCCTGTTGGGCGAGGATCAGGCTGTCGCTAACCTCCAACATGGCAAAGGCGAAGGCGAGGATGGATCCGGCGGCGAGGTTCGCACCGATGAGCGGAATGGCGACGCGGCGCATCGTGCGGGCGGGTGTCGCGCCGAGCGATTTCGCGGCTTCTTCAAGCATCGGATTGCTTTGTTGCAAACCGGCCACGGCGGCGCGCACGACATAGGGCAGCCGCCGGAAGGCATAGGCGATCACCAGCAGCATGAATGGATTGCCGCCAGCACCGACGAGGAAATGGAATGGTTTTCCCTCCTGCGAGAGTGATAAATAGCCAAAAGCCATCACCAGCCCCGGCACGGCGAGGGGCAGCATCACCAGCGCGTCGAGCACGTTGCGAAATTTCAAGTCCGAGCGCACCACCACCCAGGCGACGCTGAGCCCGATCACCAAGGCCACCAGCGTGGCGCAGCCGGCATACATCAGGCTGTTCTGGATCGAGGGCACGACCAGCCCGTTGCCGAGCGCCTCGATGTAATGGTTGAAGGTGAGTTCGTCCGGAATCACCGTGCCATACCAGCGCCCGGCGAGCGAAAGCAGCAACACGCCGAGATGCGGAATGGAGGCGATGGCGAAGGTGAGGATGAACCACAACGAGCAGACCGCGGATTTCCAACCCGTGAGCTTTTTCGCCGTTTGCATCCCTTTGGGCCGCGGCGCGGTGCCTAGCGGTGCGCGGCCGATCACGAGCTTTGAAAACAGAAAAACCACCGCAGCGATGATTAGCAGGATGGCTGTTAGAGCGTAGGGAATCGGGTTGGTGTCGAGGCTCTTGAGGCCGTCGAAAATCTGCACCGGAGCGACGCGCGAAAAGTCGAAAACCAGCGGCACGCCCAGCTCGGTGAACGACCAGATGAAGACGATGGACGAACCCGCGAAGATGCCCGGCATGGCAAGAGGCATGGTGATGCGCAGGAAACGTTTCCACGGCGGGCAGCCGAGGTTTTCCGCTGCCTGTTCCATCGCCGGATCGAGGTTCGCCAGCGCGGCGGCGATGTTCATATATAAGATCGGATAAAGGTGCAGCGCGTTCATCAGCACGATGCCGGCGAAGCGCCCGTTGGCGAGCCAGTCATAGGGCAGCGCGGCGTCCATCAGGCCCATGTCGATGAGCAAGGCGTTGAAAGCGCCGTTCACACCGAGCATTTGTTTAACTCCCACCGCGCCGACGAAGGGTGGCAGGATCAACGGCGCGAGCACCAACACGCCGAGCGCCCTCTTGCAGAAGAAGTCATAACGGTGGCCGATCATCGCCAGCGGCAGCGCGATCGCCAGCGTCGCCAGCGTGCTCACCAAGCCGAGCGCCAGCGCGTTCCACATGCCCTCGCGGTAGATCGGGTTCTGGAAAACGGTGAGGATGAATTCGAGCGTGAAGAATTTTTCGCCATCCGCGTTAGTGCCCTCGAAGGCCTGCTTCACGACCATCCCCGCTGGATAGATGAAAAACACCGTCATCAATGCGCAGATGATGGCGGTGAGAAAGATGGCGTTGCTGCGTTTCATTGGAAAAATCTGTAGCGGCGGTCTGTGACCAACGAGTGCGCAATTATACCACTTTTTCTTTTTGAGAAACTGCGGTTGGGGGCCAACGATTCAAGCGCAAGGACTGAGGAAGAGTCAAGCCGTGACCGTAAAGACTCTTGGGGTTCCTAATTTGCGGGGTTTTTTCTTCATGGATTATACCCGATTGCTCAGAGTCAAATTACGTTCGCTTCCATGATCCATGGGCGGGACAGTCACAGTCCACCGCGGCGGTCCGTGCAACTCCGCCGGAATTAGGGAGCGCAAGGCTGGATGGAGGTCCTTCAGATTCGCCTCCAGATCGCGCTCATATTCAAACCACGTCACACCATCCACTCCAACCGCCGCCGTCTTCTTCAACTTGAAGAAAGAGCGATTCAGCGAGTCTTCGTTGATATGATGCAACAAGGCCGTGAACTTGAGCTTGCTGTCCTTGCGGGCAGCTCCACGCACACCTTCCAGCCCGTTTGACCCGCCATGGTTCCGGCTCTGCGTCCGGGGCTTGGCAAGCTGGTTGGCGTTCCTCTCGGCTGGGTCGCTTTCCTCCACCCGCTCCGCAGGCGCTTCAGGCACGCCTTTGTTCGCGAACTTCGCAGGGACTACCCACCCATCTGACTTCCTGACGGCGTGCGTCTGGTCATTACCGTCTGAGACGTTGAACCAACGATCCGTTCTGAATCCACTCCTTGGCAGGGGCTTTTCATCACGAATGCCATCAGGATCTCCCGGTTCTCGCACTTGGAATTTCGACACATGCCCAGGTTCTACGACTCCGCCGTGTCCGCCCTCACTGAGCCGACACAGGCCAGCCATCGAGCTCCGAAATCCACACTTCCGTGTGCCGACCTTGTAATGACAAGGGGAGGAGAGAGGTTGTTCCACGGGAGAACGGTGGCTTTCTCCCGGTCTTGATGTGCGGTGCCGCCGTGAATGAGCCAAGCGGTGAGCGATTGTTTGGTGAGCTTGGAGCGCCAGTAATCGAGGCCCGAGAAAAAGTCGGCGGCGACGGTTTCACCGGACTTGATTTCGACGGCTTGGAAGGTGTCGGGGCCGGTCGCGATGAGAGCGTCGATTTCGTGGCCTTCCTTGTCGCGGAGGAAATGAAGGGTGGGTTTGATGCCGCGGTTGGTTTGGGCTTTGAGCAGTTCCGTCATGGCCCAGTTTTCAAACAGGTAGCCGCGCTGGGGATGAGCGGTGACGTGGGCGGGAACAGGTATCTGTTCATCGACAAACTTGGTTTTGCGGTTAGTATCCGGCCATGCGTTATACAATTTCCCTGTTTTTCAGCATTATTTTTAGCGTTGCCGGCGCGGCGGAGTCTGGCAAGCCCAAGGAATCACCCGCCGCGGAAGCCAGCGGCGAAAAGGCGGCGGCAGCCAAGCCGCCAGAGCCGGTAGTGCGCGAAGCCACGGTGGAGATCGCCGGAAAGAAAATCCCGTATCGGGTGACGACCGGCAAGCTGCAGCTCATGCAGCAGGACGGCAAACCGCGGGCGTCGATTTTCCATGTCAGCTACGAGCGAACGGACGTGCAGGATCCTTCCACGCGACCGGTGATGTTTGCTTTCAATGGCGGCCCGGGGTCCTCGGCAGTGTGGCTGCATTTGGGGGTTTTGGGGCCGAAAATCATCCAGATTCCCGGTGATGGAACCCTTGCACCAACGCCTCCTGCGCTTGTGACGGACAATCCGCACAGCATCCTGGATGTTTGCGATCTGGTGTTTGTCGATCCGGTTTCCACTGGCTACAGTCGTCCGGAGAGCGACGTGAAACCCGGTGATTTCCACGGACTCGACGAGGATATCGAGTCCACGGGGGATTTCGTCCGGCGCTGGATCAGCGAGCACGACCGCTGGGCATCGCCGAAATTTTTGCTGGGAGAATCCTACGGCGGGATCCGTGTGGCGGGACTTTCGCAGCACCTGCAATCGCGCTACGGCATGAGTCTCAATGGCGTGGTGCTGCTTTCTGCGCTGCTGGATTTCGCGACCATCCAACCTGCCCCAGGAAATGACCTGTCGCACTTGGTATTCCTGCCCGCGTTCACTGCTACCGCCCATTTTCATGGAAAAATCCAGGGTGATCGCGATGAATGGGTGCGCCGAAGCACGGATTTCGCCTTCGGAAAATACGCCGCTGCGTTGCTCAAAGGCAGTTCCCTACCGGCAGAACAAAAAGCGGAGACCGCCGCGGAGTTGGAAAAACTCAGTGGGATCTCCGCCGACCAGTGGATGGCCCGCAATCTGCGGATCGGCCCGTCGTTTTTCCGCAGCGAATTGCTGCGTGCGGAGGGCAAGGTGATCGGGCGCTTTGATGCGAGAGTGGCCTGGGGTGCCACCGATCCGGCGGCGCAGTCGCCCAATTACGATCCATCCTACGCCTTGGTTTACGGGGCGTTTTCCTCGGCGATGCTCGACTACCTAGGCCGGAATCTCGGCTACAAAGAAAATCAACCCTATGAAATTCTTTCGGGCAGTGTTCACCCATGGCGCTGGAATGCGAACAATTCCGTGGTGAACGTCAGCGATCGCCTGGCTACCGCGATGCGTGACAATCCGCACCTGCGGGTGCTCGTGATGGGCGGCATGACCGACCTCGCCACGCCGCCGGAGGGTGTGGAATACTCGTTGCGGCATCTGCCCAATCTGCCGGAAAGCGTGCGCAAGAACATCCGCTCCACCTCATACGACGCCGGTCACATGTTCTACCTGAATCCGCCAGATCTCATTAAAACGCGCGCCGACTTGCTGGAGTTCCTGCATGAGGCCGCGCCATAAGCCTTGCTCCGCCGCCCAAATAAAAAAGGTCTGCCCTTTCTCATTTCCCATTTGCCAAACTCTCTCTGGCAAATTCCCGTTCCCCGGTGATTTTCCGTGACAGACCCGCCCGGGCTCTGGTGTTATCCATAACATCCTCATGGCAACGGAAACGGAAACGCATGGCGGGCAGGCCAGACTGCCGTTGGCCACCAAGATGAAATATGGTGCCGGCGGAGCGGCGGACAGCCTGTTTTACTACGGAACCACCAGCCTGTTTCTGCCGATCTTCAACGTCGGCTACGGGGTGGATGCGATTTTGCTGGGCCTGGCCATCGGCGTGCCGCGCCTGCTGGATGCGATCACCGACCCGCTGATGGGGAATTGGTCGGACAATGTGCGGACGCGCTGGGGGCGGCGGCGGCCATTCATGCTGGTTGGCATCCTGCTCTCGGCGATCAGCGTCATTTTGCTGTTCAATCCCGTGCGGGGACTCGGCGAGACGGGCCTGGCCTGCTGGTTTGTGGTCATGGGTTCCCTGTTTTTCGTGGCCTACACCGCGTATTTCATCCCGTATGCGGCCTGGGGTTTGGAGCTTTCCGGGGACTACGAGGAACGCACGCATGTCTTGTCCTGGCGCGCCTATTTCAACACGGCGGCGGGGCTCTCGATTTTCTGGCTCTACAAGCTTTGTTTTGTGTTTGGCGAAAATGAAATGGAGGGCGCGCGCTGGGTGGCGGTGCTGCTCGCGGTGGTCGCGACGGGCTTCGGCCTGGTGCCCGTGCTGATGTTGAAAGAAAGGCCGCAACCCCGTGCCGTTGCCAAATCCATGCCGTTCCTGCCATCGTTGAAATCGACCTTGAGGAACCGCCCGTTTCTCT
Source organism: Akkermansiaceae bacterium (assembly GCA_947491475.1). Classification (GTDB taxonomy): domain Bacteria; phylum Verrucomicrobiota; class Verrucomicrobiia; order Verrucomicrobiales; family Akkermansiaceae; genus Luteolibacter. Next base: position 16,028 of record CANLKN010000059.1, read on the forward strand.
GGATCGCCCTGGCGCAGGTCGCGATCCTGTTAGGGCTTTTTGTCTCGATGCCGCTCAACCTTTATGTGAACATCTTTTATATCTTCGGCGGAGCCAAGGAAGACGCCGCCGCCTTTGGCGCGATCTCGGGAACCTTGACGATGGCGTCGAGCTTCCTGGGATACCGCATCGGGACCTGGTTGGCGGATCGCATGGGCAAGCGCCATGCCGTGCTCGCCCTTATCGCAGTCTGCTCCCTGACCTACATTTCCACTTGGTGGTTGTATATTCCGGGCAAGCCGTGGTTCTCGCTGATCTCCGGCGTCACGGTCACGGTTTGCGTGAACGGTTGCCTGCTGATCATCGCCTCGATGGTGGGCGATGTGTGCGACGCCGACGAACTGGAAACCGGCTGCCGACGAGAAGGGATTTTTTCGGCGACGATGGAGTTCGGAAAAAAATGTGCCATCGCATTCTCGACGCTCGGGAGCGGCTTCGTGCTGGCCGCCACGGGATTCAACCAGGTTCTCCCCGTTCAGGCGGAAGAGACGATTTTTGTCATGCGCTTGGGTTTGATTGCGGTCATCTGCGCCGCGCTGGGTTTGAGCGCCGTGGCCATCTGGCGCTATCCGATCGGCCGCGGGCGCGCGCTGGAAATCAGCCGCATGCTTGAAGCCCGCAGGCAGGAAAGCTAAATCTTCTGACAATATTATCACATGGAAACGGAAGGAATCACGGCTGGCGAAACAAGGAACCTGGATGCCAGCCTTATGGTCATCAGGATCGGCGTGGATGGCGATGCAAACGCAGCTTTTGAAGCGGCGTTTGCGACTCTGCGCGAGGCGGCAGAGAAGTGTGATTTTGCCGATGCGAGAATTGAGCTTGGCGATGGCTTGTATCGTCTGAAGGAGACTGTGGTCATCAGCCGAAAGACCTTGGGAAACTTTCGTGGCCGCCTGGAAATAGCAGCCGCGACTGGCGCGAAGCCGGTGATCGCGGGTTCCCTACCGCTGGAGGGCTGGCGATTGGCGGAGGCGAAGGAGCTGCGTCCGGAAGTGGTCGGCAAGGTATGGGTTGCGGATTTGCCACAGCACATGGCTTTCCCCAAAACGCTCTATGATGACCATGGGATGCTGCCCCGTTCCCGCAGCCGTGGATTTGTGCCGCCGGACACCGGCACCGAGGATGACTTTTCGTTTCCTGAAGGCATCCTCCCGTCGCCGATCACCGCACATGGCCTGGAGCTCTCGGTGCGCCCCTCATTTCTCTGGTGCCATAACATTCTGCCAATTGACTCACTGGATCGGGAAAAACGGACTGCCCGCACAACGGTGCCTGCAACCTACGCGATCCGCCCGGTGAGTGCATGGGAATCCGATCTGGATGAATCCGCATGGTTTGAAAATCATCCCCGGCTGATCCGCCGCCCCGGCGAGTGGGCCGCCGATCCCGAGGCGCGGAAGGTATATCTTTGGCCACGGGATGGCGGTCCACCGGCGAATATCCGCGCGGGCCGTCTAACAGAGTTGCTGCGCATTGAGGGAGACGAGGAGGCTGGTGAACCGCTTTCCGGCATCGAGCTGCGCGGGCTGACCTTCACCGGGTCCGAGCGCGATTCGATCGGGCAAGACGACCGCGGCTTGCAGCACGACTGGGATTTTCAGGACAAGGGCAATGCCATGCTGCGATTGCGCTGGGTGAAGGATGCCGTCGTCCGCGACTGTCGTTTTCTCTGTGGCGGTTCCTCGGGAATACGGGCCGATCTGTATGCGCAAGGGGTGCGGGTCGAGGGCAATCATTTCCGCGAGCTTGGCGGCGGCGGCATCCTTTTCTGCGGTTATGGCCCGGGAACCATGGACGTCAATAAGGACAATGCCATAACTGACAATCTCATTGAGGACTGCGGGCGGCTGATCTGGCACAGCCCGGGCATTCACTTATGGCAGTCGGGCGGAAACCTCGTCAGCGGAAATCTGATCCGCGATCTGCCCTACACCGGCATCATCGTCAGCGGCAGCCATCCGCAGTTTTTCCAGAAGGGAGACAATCCCAGGCGCGAGCTCGAACGGACGGTGCGCTGGCAGGAGGTTGGGGATGGGCCATTCTCCATCGCCTCGATTCAGCCCTTCCTGCATTCGCGAAACAATCAGTTGATTGGCAATGAAATCACCCGGGTGGTGCAAAAGCTCGGCGATGGAAACGGGATCTACATCCGGTTCTCCTCGGAGACCGGCAATCAAATCCGCGGCAACCATGTGAGCGACATCCGGCAGATGCACAACGCCGGAGGCATCCGCTGCGACGACGAGCAATGCGGCGTGCTTCTTGAGGGAAATATCATCCGCTGCGTCCAACATGCCGGCATTTGCCTGTCAGGGCGCAACACGATTTTGAATAACTTCGTCGTGGACGTGCTCAATGATGGCAATTGCCGGGATGTGCCCACGCCATTCTTCCGCGGTTATCTGATCATCTGGAACGTGGGATCGGAAGGCAGCAGCATCGAGCGCAATGTCTTTATGGATACCGGACGCGGAAAGCCGGATTTTTTCTTTCTCACGCATGCCACCTACATCTGCGACCAGTCGCCGGAGTTGCGTGCCATGCGGATGAAGAACAACCTCTATCATGTCGCGGGAAATCCCGGCTGGGCCGCGGACTTTGTCAGCCGGACTCTGACTGAAGGGATCGGGCCAGGCAGTCTGGCCAACGATCCTGATTTCCGCGCGGGGTCTGATGGACGCTTTGAGTTGGATACAGATATTTTGTCGCGCCTGGGCATCGAATCTCCGGTCTGGCCCGCAGTGGGGCGGGCAAGGATGCTCGCAAGCGAAGAAACCAGAGAGGATATGAAATAATGAAAATGATCGTTGGATCGATGGTTCTGCTTTATTGCTGGATGGCGTCCGCATCAGGAGCAACCCCTCCCGTATCGCCAAACTCCGCCGATTCGTTGTCGCCTGATCCGCCGCTGGCCTTGCTGCGAGTTGAAATCTTTGAAGACATCAAGCGCCATCCACAGCAACGCTTTATCAATGAACTGGCGGAACGCGGCATCATCCCGCGTGATTCTCCGCGCTTCGAACCGGAAAAGCCGGTGACGCCCCGGGATTTTTCCGCATGGACGGAGGCGCTTTTCGGCAAGAAACCCGCGCTCGACACGGCACCCGCCGGGCTTCCGACCCGACAGGCGCTTGAGGCGGTTGAGGCTCTAACAGCCCGTGGTTGGACGACATGGCTCCCGGTGCCACAGGATCCGGCGGAGCAACTGACACGGGCCGGAGCCGCCGAGCTTTTGATCCGGGCGTTTCAGGATCCTGCCCGCCATGCGGCACCGCTGACCACGGGCACGCTCTATGTTTCCACGCATGGCAATGACTCATGGACGGGAAAACTGCCCGAGCCGAATGCCGATGGCACCGATGGCCCGCTAGCCACTCCCCAGGCCGCACGCGACCGCTTGCGAGCTCTTCGCCAAAGCGGGTTTTCAGGCGACGCCAACATCCTCTTCCGCGCCGGAACTTATCATATCCCGGAAACCCTCGAAATCGGTCCTGAAGACGGTGGTTTATCTAACAGAAGCACGGCATATCGGAGTTATGGCGATGAGCCGGTGGTCTTCAGTGGTGGCCTGCGCCTGTCCGAGTGGGAGAAAATCGAAGACCGTGAAGGTTCGGTCCTGTGGCGATGCAAGCTTCCGGAGGGTCTGCCACCGGTCCGCCTGCTCGTCGCCAACGAGCAGGCTCTTCCGCGGGCCCGTTTTCCTGAAACCGGTTATGCAAGAATCCTGTCGGTGGATGATGCCGGGTTTCCCAAACGCTTCCAACTCGACCGCCCGCTGCCGGCAGGCCGGGTTCTGTCTCCTTATGCGGAAATGATCGACCTCTCATTCTGGACCAGCCGCCGCGAGCGAATCGCCGCGAGCGGCGCGGACTGGGTGGAAGGCGTCACCCATCTGGGCATGTCGCCATGGCATCTGCTCGTGGCCAACACCGGCAATGCCTGCTTTCTCGAAAACGATCCGTCGTTTCTCACGCAGCCGTGGCATTGGTGTCTCAACGAAAGTGGCGGGGACATCCTGTTGTTACTTCCGGAAAACCGTGAGCCAAACGAGTTAAGGATTGTGGCTCCGGTGCTGGAACGGCTGCTGCGCATCGCTGGCACGGAAGCGCGGCCAGTCCGCAACGTGCGGTTTCAAGGCATCGCCTTTGCCCACACCGCGGCCACACTGCCAGCCCAAGGCATCTCCGAACTCCAAGCGACATTTTACAATGACCGCCTCAGTGAGAAGGATGAACCCGGTCGATTGGACCGCACATACAGTCTGCCGCCCGCCATCGAAACAACCTACGCGCAAGGCATCGAATTCTTCGATGTGCGGCTCGCCCAGCTTGGCAACCAGGGAATCAACTTCGGCGAGGGCAGCCGCTATTGCCAGATGACCGGCAGCGAAGTGCATGACATTGGAGGAACCGGCATTCTCATCGGCGCAAGGGAAGTCTGGGGTGATGGGGCGGCCGCCGCGGACATTCAGGATGGACGCAGCGACTGGAAGCAGCCGGCACAAGTCCCCTATGGCATCACGATTTCCGACAGCCGGATCCATGACTGCGGCCAGATGGTCTTCGGTGGTGTCGGTATCTGGGCGGGCTATACCAAATTCACCACGCTCTCGCGAAACAAAGTCCACCAACTTCCATACTCGGGCATCAGTCTCGGTTGGTCGTTTTTCTCCAAGCTCACCAGCATGGAATATCCGCTCATCGAGTTGAATCATGTGCATGATGTGATGCGAGTGCTCACCGATGGCGGCGGCATTTACGTGCTCGGCTACCAACCCGGCGGCGTAATGCGCGGCAACGTCGTTCATGATAGCTGGCGCAACACGGCCATCACCGGTTTCTTTGCCCACGGACTCTATCTGGACGAAGGCAGCCGCTTCTGGCTGGTGGAAGGAAACTCGGTGTTTGAGAATTTCCATGATCTCAAGCTCAACAACTACCTGCGCAACAACCGATATGAAAATGTCGATTTCGACGGAAACGTCCTCGCCAACAAGCGGCGGATCGGCGGGCATGACTGGCTGACCTTTCGCAATAACCTCTTCGGCAAAGCACCGAAACGACATGAAGCAGGCCCCCGGCCGCCGTTCCTTGCACGACTCGATCAAGCATCACCGGTCCGCTCCACGGAACCGCTCTTCCCCCGGCCGGTGCTTGTCTATCAGCGCATCATAGGGGAAAAGCAAATTGCCAACCCGGGCTTCGAACAAGCGGACATGTCCGGCTGGAAGCTGCTCGAAGGCTGGTCCACCGGTGGCACCATCCAGCGCGTTGAGGCCCCGGATGCCGCCGCCAGCGGACGCGCATTCCTGCGCTTCATCCGCAAAAATCACACCGATCCCGTGCTGAGCAATCCACTCGCATTGGAGGCCGGCAAAAGCTACCGCCTGCAAGCCGCCATCCGTCTCGAATCCGGCCCGCCCGAAAAATTCCGGATCTATCTGGAAAGCCTCGGCCGCGAAGTCGTCAGCGATCTGCCGCTGGTCCCGGGCCAATGGGTCAAGCTCGACCGCACCTTCACCATGGATGAAACAATCAGCTCGTCCCTGGTCTTCCAGTCACTCGACCCCGCTTCCGGCAGCGCCCCCTTCGACCTTGATGATGTTAGCGTCACCGAAGCGACGGACTAACAGAAAATTCCGGGACCACAAAGCCCAGCTCCGGCAGTGGTGAATCCGCCCGCAGGCGGAAGTCTCCGTTCTCGATATCCTGAAAACACGGGTCCACGGCGTGACTGTTCAGTTCCACGCCACGTGAGCGCTCTCTTGTGAGATGTTGCTGTGCCCATTCAGGATCCGCGACATTCCAGTAGAGATTGTGGTCGGCATCGCAGTCCGCCAAACGGGGAATGGAGCCGTCGCCATACGAGCGTTTTTGAAACACCGGCTGATCCGTCCGGTGGGTTGCGACGACGATATTGTCCCGGATGCGGCTGCCCTCCACCGGACCGAGTTCTAGTGATATCAGTCCGCGCTTGGTGCGGCGCAGGGGACGGACGATGAGGTTTCCTATAATGTCGTTGATGCCTTTGGACGCCACTCCGGTCGCGTAGCCGCCGAATTTGAAAAGCAAGTTGCTTTCGATCAAGGTGCGGTGTTGGTCATCATCGCAGCGGATAACTTCTGTTAGATTGTTTGACGGAATGTCATGCAGGAAATTGCCGCGCACCGTGTTGCCGGCACCCGCTCCGGAGATGTAGATCGCGTTGCCGTCGCTCATAATTTGGACGACATGGGAAATATCATTTTTTTCGATCAGGTTGTTGCGGGCGTGTAGGAATGGTTCGCGGCGGTTCCAATCCGGCTCCGGCAATCGGCGCGCCGCCGCAGTGCTCATGCCGAAAGCTTGCGCGATCTCCTGCCAGCGGATCGTTTGCGAGCATTCCCCCATGCCTTGCGGGTCCCAGACGATGCGTCCGCTCACAACGATTCCGGCATATGGAGTGTGGGAAATCCGGTTGTGGGCGATGATGTTTTCGCCGCTCTGCCAGATGAAGATGGCGGGCGAATCCCAGTAGTGTCGGCCCACACGTTGCATATCATTATTTTCCACACGGTTGATCCGGTTGACATCCTTCAACCCGGGGCCGTAGCCACAAAGAAAGATGCCGGTGCCTCCAATATCCGCGATCCGGTTTTCGGTGACGGAGATCTCCTGACAATGAAAGTCGAGTCGGATCGCGGTTCCGCCGAGGCCTGTGAACGCGCATCGCCGGACGGAACAATCCTCCGCACCACGAAAGCGCAGGGCGGCGGTCGGTTGGTCAAACTGCTCCCAGTCATGCTGCACGCCGAGGCCGGTGCGTCCGTGCGGAACCGTGTAGCGGTCGCCGTGCGTGAAGTTGAGTCCCTCGAAGTGAATGCCGCGCACCGGCTCATCCGCTTTTCCCCGGCGGTCAAGACGCCCGGCGACGCGGACAAATTCCACCAATGCCGGAGCCATGATGTCATCTCCCGGATGATCGCCTTCCGGCCAGAGATAGATCTTTCCTTCCCGCTCATCGAGCGCCCATTGGCCGGGCCGGCTGATCAAGCCCAAGTCGTTTTCAAGCCAGGCACTGCCATCAGGAAAATTCCCAAACAACGGACGGGTTGGAGCATACGTTGCGGGGATGGCCAGTCGCGCGAGACCAGTTTTCCGGTCCAGCGACTCAACCGGGAGAACATTCATTGCCCACGGCGCGATGGGAATGATGAGAACCTCCACGCCTTCGGGCCGGATGACCGGATTCCAAACCTTGGCTGGACCGGGCATCGCGCAGGGATCGGTGGCATACCACATCGAACCCGGCGCAGTCTCACCGAGCGGATGGAAGCCTTTTCCCCGCGAGCGGGAGAGTTCGCGATCGCCGTCAAAGAGTAGTTTGAAGGAGCCGCAGCCTGGTGGAACATCCGCCACCCACAAATTTTGGGAAACCTCCCGGGCAATGCCTGCCGGCATGCGCGCACATTTTTTCCAACCCCGCACGGGAACTCCGCTTGAGAAAACCGGCGTCTCGTTTTCCGCTGCTTCGTAAGTCACTCCGCCCAACCTGCCGTCCTC
>CANLKN010000060.1 GCA_947491475.1 Akkermansiaceae bacterium
CACCACCAGTGATGAGAATGTGCATGAGGAAAAGCGGAAAGTTGAAATGGTAGGGGGTGACCGCCGTGGCGCGCCCACTTGTCCCCAGCGGGGCGAGATGACAATGAGAAGCAAAAGAATAGCCTCCGGCGGAAGAAGGGAAACTGGGACCGCCCGGCAAAAACCGCGAGGGGCGGAGCGGTTTTGGACAGGAGCGCAGCGACGTGGCCCGGAGGGCCTAAGCCACCAAGTGGGGAGGCTTAGTCAAATCGGTCCCTACCGTTTTGCTTCGACGATCTGCCGGATCGTTTCTTCCAACGACACCGTGATGTCCCAGTCCGGATAGTGGGCGCGCATTTTATCGAGGTTGGAGATATAACAAATGTGGTCGCCGATGCGGTTTTCATCGACGTATTGGAAAACTTGGGATTTGCCGGAGAATTTTTCTGCAAGTTTGAAGGCCTCCCGGATCGAGCAGGAATTGGCGCGGCCGCCGCCGATGTTATAGACTTCCGCGACGCGCGGGGCTTTAAGGAATTCCTCGATGAAACGGGCGACGTCGTGGGAGTGGATGTTGTCGCGGACTTGTTTGCCTTGGTAGCCGAAGACCTTGTATTCGCGGCCTTCGAGGTTGCATTTGACGAGGTAGGAGAGGAAGCCGTGGAGTTCGACACCGGAGTGGTTAGGGCCGGTGAGGCAACCGCCGCGCAGGCAGCAGGTGGGCATGTTGAAGTAGCGGCCGTATTCCTGAACCATCACATCTGCTGCGACTTTTGAGGCTCCGAAGAGCGAGTGTTTGGATTGATCGATGGGGAAGTTTTCGTCGATGCCATCGGCGAAGGCGGGATCGGCATAGTCCCAGCGGGTTTCGTGCTCGGTGAGGGCGATGGTGTTGGGTCGGTCGCCATAGACCTTGTTGGTGGACATGTGGACGAATGGCGCTTCCGGGCAGGCCTGGCGGGCGGCTTCGAGCAGGTTGAGGGTGCCGACGGCGTTGGTGTCGAAGTCGTCGAAAGGAATGGCGGCGGCACGGTCGTGCGACGGCTGGGCGGCGGTGTGGACAATGGCGGTCGGCTTGATTTCCTGAAGCAGATCGAGCACGCCCTGGCGGTTGCGGATGTCGAGCTCGTGATGGGAGAAAGAGGAGCCGAGGGATTCGGCAAGGCGGGATTGGTTCCAGCGGGTATCGCCCTGCGGGCCGAAGAAGACAGCGCGCTGATTGTTATCCACGCCATGGATGCGCCAGCCGAGTTGTGCGAAATGGAGGCAGACTTCGGAGCCGATAAGTCCGGAGGAGCCGGTGACGAGGAGTTTCATGGGTAAATGCCGAAATGCTCCAAGGATGAATTCAATGTTCGATGTTCATCGCGCTATGGTTCGAAGGTGAGGTGGCGAAGCACGTGTTCTTCGAACGCGGCCCATGCGGCTTCGGGGGTGTGCAGGCCGCGGACGGCACCTTGGACGACGCGGGCGTGGCTGGGGCGGTAGCGGTTGATTGCGCTGATGAGACGAATGGAGCGGAGTTGGTCGAAGCTGCGGCCAGAGAGGCCGCTGCGGGCGTCGGCCGCAGGGGTGCCGGAGACCCAGACGGCGCGGAAGGAGTGAACCAGCGGGCCGGGAACGAGAGAGTTAGCAGATTGCCCGGGATCGCGGAAGACGGTGTGGTCGAAAATTAATAAGTGATTGGAAATCGGAGATTCGAGATTGGGGGAAGAGGGGGAGATTGATGATTTTTGATTGGAAGAAGTTGCTGTGAATCACGGTCGGCCCGGTGGTTCAGCCCGACCTGAAAAGGGATGGGTTTTTCCTTGGAGACGAGTTGCATGCCGATGGAGCCCAAGCAGGCTTCCGGCATATGACGGAATGCTTCCAGGACGCTACCGGTATCGGTGCCGTCCCACTCGAAGAACGCGCCATGCAGGCTGGCGGTTTCGTGAATCTGGACATGAAAAACCTGTCCGGAGGTGCAGCGGAGCATGGGCGCTGCCTGGCGGTAGATTTCGGGGAGAGGGGTGGGAGTGGGAGAAGACGAGAGATTGGAGATCGGGGATTGCGGATTGGGAGAGGGCGCGGGTGTGCTTTCACTCACGATTCCCGGTCGGAAGGTGAGCACCGGTTCAGCGGTTTCGGCGTGGGCGGGATTCATCCACCACCAAGCGAGGCCTTCGACGGAGCCGAGGGCGAGGAGGACGGCCAGGATGGTGAGGAGAGGGCGCATGGGATGAGAGACGTTAGGGCAGAGTTTGCGACGGGTAAAGGGAGGCTCCCGGCGTTTGGGACCTACTTTTGAGGGGGGCGTGGGCGGAGTTTCATGGCGGTGGGTTCATTGCAGTAGGGACAGGTGAACCAATTGCGGAAGAGGATGGAAAGGGCGACTCGCAGGCGGTAGCTGCCAAGGAGCTTGCGGGCCTTGCTGTGCTTGACGCTGCCGAAGGGGGAGAACACCGGGGTCATGCAAAGCGGACAACGGATGTAAGCGAGGAACAATGCGCGGATGAGGGAGAGCAGCACGGTGGATGCCGCGACTCCGAATCCGAGCACGACGCGACGCCAGTCGTTCTCAATTACGGCAGCAATCACGATGCCGATGGCCACTGCGAGAAGCACGAACTTGAGAAAAACCAGCAGCGAGGCGATGCGGAAACCACGCAGTAATCCGGGTGATCTGAGACGATGCATGGGGGGGGAAGTTCGGTGTTTAGGTGGTTCAGTGGTTAGTTAGTTGGGTAATTCAATAAACCCAGAAAGGAAAAAAGAAACCACGAAAATATCCGTGCGTGGAGCCCGCCCTTTTCGGTTTTCGGAAACGCCGGGCGCGCAGCGCATCCGAAACACCGGAACTGCGGCCCGTGGAGTAGCTGCCGCCATTGGTCCGATCTCTGGGAAGAGGAGAGGACCATGTGATTGGTTCGCGGGCGGGTGTGGGGTTCCAGGACAATTCATCCCCGGATGTTTGCCGCGGTTCACTTCTTCACCGGTTCGTCGTCGTCGATGTTGTGGGTGAGGATGAACTGCAGGTCGTCCAGGCCGAGGTTGGAGGCGAAGCCTTCATCGCCGAGCACGTTGGTGACGAGCTGGGTCTTCTGGTGCTGGAGAATGCGGATTTTCTCTTCCACGGTGTCGCGGGTGAGCAGGCGGTAGGCGATGACCTTGTTCTTCTGGCCGATGCGGTGCGTGCGGTCGATGGCCTGGTTTTCCACCGCCGGGTTCCACCACGGGTCGTAGAGGATGACGTAGGAGGCGGATGTCAGGTTGAGACCTGAGCCGCCGGCTTTGAGCGAGAGCATGAAGACCGACGGGTCCTTGGAGGTTTGGAATCTCTCGATCTCGCCTTTGCGGTCCTTGGTCTGGCCTGTTAGATAATTGTAAGGACGGTTTTCGAGTTCGAGGCGCGCCTTGATGAGATCGAGCATTGAGACGAACTGCGAGAAAACGAGCACCTTGTGGCCTTCCTCGTGGAGTTGATCCAACAGATAGAACAACGATTCCATTTTGGCGGACTCTTCCTTGAGATACTTCGGATCGATCAAGCCGGGGTGGCAGCAAATCTGGCGCAGGCGCATGAGTCCTTGCAGGATGGCGAAGGAGTTTTTCTTCACCGCCTCGTCGGAATCGAGACCCAAAAGCGCTTTCTGGATGCGCTTGAGTTCGTTTTTGTAGAGCTCGATCTGCACGCCTTCCATCTTCGAGTAAACCTCTTCTTCGGTGCGCGGCGGCAGGTCCTGGGCGACTTGCAGCTTGGTGCGGCGCAGCAGGAAGGGGCGGAGTCGGGAGGCGAGGCGCGTCTGGCTGAGCGGGTCCTTGCGCTTGTCGAAGCGTTTTTTGAAATAAGCGCGGGAACCGAGCACGCCTGGCATGGCGAAAGCCATCAGCGACCACATGTCGAGCAGGCGGTTTTCGATGGGAGTTCCTGTTAGAACCAAGCGGTTCTGGGAATCGAGCTCGCGGGCGCACTTGGCGGCCTTGGAGTCCGGATTCTTGATTTGCTGGCCCTCGTCGAGAATGGTGGTGAGCCACTTGATGCCGGAGAGTTCCTCGCCGCAGACGCGCAACTGGGCGTAGTTGAGCACCAGAATGTCGATGTTGTTCTGGATGTGCTCGGCATCGATGTCGTCGCGGTTCTTGAGGATCTTGACCTTGAGTTGCGGGGTGAATTTCCCGGCTTCGCTGAACCAGACATCGAGCACGGACTTCGGACAAACGACGAGCGCGGGCTTTTTGGGAGCGCCGGTTTTCCGGTGTTCTTCGAAAAGCCACAGCAGATAGGTAAGTGACTGGATGGTTTTGCCGAGTCCCATGTCATCGGCGAGGATGCCGCCGAAGTTGTTGACGGAGAGGTAGGCGAGGAACTTGAAGCCATCGATCTGATAGGGGCGCAGGGTGGCGTTGAGGCCCTCCGGGAGGTCCGGATTGACTTCGAGTTGAATGTCGCCGGCGCGGCCTTTGATGCGTTCCCAGGCTTTCGGGTCGAAAACCTCCGCCGCTTTGGGGTCGGCGAGCTGCAGGGCGTGCATGCGGTGCGTTTCTCCGGAGAGGTCGAAGGGATCGAGCCCGAGGCGGGTGACGGCCTCGCGCTGGTCGGCATCGAGCTTGATTTCAAGGCGCATCCAGGTGCCATCGTCCATGCGGACATACCCGCCGCGGGCGGCGACGAGCTGGCGGATCTGGGCTTTCGAGAGATTGACGCCCTGGACGTCGATGACGATGCGCAGGTCGAACCAGTCGATGTCCTGACCGACGACTTCGAAGCGCACGGCGGCGGTGACGGGGTCGGCGAGGATCGACTTGAGGCGCAAGTCGATATCCAGTTCGATGTCCGGAGGCATTGCCTTGATCCACTCGGCAAATTTTTCCGGGAATTGTTTGGTGATGCGGGATTTGAACGAGAGCAGTTTCTCATCATAGGAAAGTCCCATGTCATCCAGGACGGGTGGGACTGGATAGAGGGACTCGCGGGCGAAACGCAGCAGTTGCTTGCCCTTGACCGGTTGTTGTTCTTCGAGCTCCCAACCGTCCTTGGTGAGGCGTTCGGTGCGGCGGCCCTTGGTCTCGATGGCGGTGACGTCGATGACAAGGTGCTCGGTCTCTGCGGCGGTGAGACCGGCCATCAGTTTCATCTCGAACTTCGGCTTGAGCTCCAGATCGACGACGCGTTTCTTAAGTGATTCCGGCAGCGATGCGCCGATTTTCCGCAGGAATTCCACGCCCTCCAGCGAGTCGATCACGCGCATGGGGATCAGGTAGCGCGGCATCACGTCGGTTTCCTCCAGCCAGCGGGGCGGGCCGGGGAAAACGGTTTCGTCGGACTGATAGAGCTCCTTGCGCCCCGGCAGCAGGCGCACCGAGTGGGAGACGTTTTCACTGGCGGCGGTGACGAGTTGCAGGGCGAAACTTTTGGCGTCGTAGGGATCGTCCTCGCAGACCCAGCGCAGGGCTTCGGTGACGACCTTGAATTCCTTTTCGTCGAGGTTGACGATGTAGCCCTTGAGCGCGGGCTGGCGGAACACCCGGTTCATGAAACGGCAGGATTCCTCCTGATCGAAGTCGAGCGTGGTATCGCCAAATTTGCGGTAAAACGCGAGGTAATGCTCCCACAGCGTCTGGCTGGATGCGTCCATCAGCAGCGCGCCCTCGTGGTGGAGGTTCACGTAGTGTTCGATCTCGTTTTTCTCGCGCAGCTGGATCCAGACGTGGGACTTGGTTTCCTTCACCTCCATGCGGGCCTCGTTGATGGTGGCCACCAAGCGGAAGGCCACGGTGAGCGGTTCATCCTGTGGGGGACGCTCGTTGACCTGCTCGATGCGCTCATACCACGCGGCGACCTCGCGTTCCTGCTCCCAATCGGCCATTTTCTTCTGCACGTGGCCGAGATCGGTGATCACGCCCATGAAGTCCGGATAGGGAAGCTTGCGCTTGTAGAACGCGTAGGCGAGGTAGTTCCAGAATTCGAGGATGTCGCCCGGCGGCATCGGCCAGAGCTCGAGCGGCTCGTAGGTGGTGATTTCCCAGCGCGGGTTGATGCGCACCATATCGTGGTCATGCAGTTCGCCCTCGATCACGTAGCGGCGATAGCGTTTTTCGATCTTGGTGACGAAGTCCGCCTCCTTGTCGTCGAGCTCGCGGCCGAGTTTTTCCTCGATGATGTCGAGCACCGGGGTGTCGTCGAACTCATTGGGCGACTCGGGCAGGTCCTCGCCGCGGTGCATGCGCTCCATCATGGTGGCATACTGGCAGGCACCGGCGATGATTTCGTCTTCCGCGGTGCAGGAGCCGAACCATCGGTTGCCTTGCAGCCGCAAGCTGGTGCGGAAGATACCGGTCTCGTCCTCGACGCGGCCTTGGATGAAGAGGTGGTTTCCGAAGATTTGGGTGACGGCACCGTCTTTTTGAAGCATTTCACCGCGCTTGCGGGATTCTTCGGGGAAGCTGTTGAGGAAATTGAGAGTGGCGCGATCAGGATTCATCTCGTTAGGAGTAAAAATGGTTTCAGCAGCCGGACGATCGGCGAAATGCCGGGATGCAAAGCTGCGGGGCGCGAGGTTAATCCATGAAATTTAAATCAATCAATAAAAACCTTGAGGCATTGATTGCGCAAACCTGTGCATTTTTCATCTTGGCATGAACAAACGAACGATAAAGTGTGGACAATCCTTTGGCCAAGTGGCGCCGCACTTCTAACAATTTGATTGAAAAGCGGTGGCTGGGCTTGCGGCCGGTCTTGGCAGGCGGGCAACTTGGATGGCGGGGATTTTTGCCCTGCGCCATGAGCGAATGGCAGGTGCCGGAGATGCTTTGGCTCACTCAGAAAACTCGTAGCGCAGCGCCGAGAGGCAGAACAGCGTGGCGGTTTCCACGCGCAGGACGATGTCACCGAGCGAGACCGGGAGAAACCCGGCGTCGAGCGCGGCGTTGGTTTCTTCAGGCGCGAAATCGCCCTCGGGCCCGACCAACAGCGTGGCGGCGGTGGTGCCGGGATGAGCCCGGAGCATTTCGCGCAGCGGTTTAGCGCCGGGGGCGAGGGAGGCGATCAGGCGGAGAGGATTGGCGGCGGGCGGGACACCCGCGCCACTTTTCAGCCAGCGGTCGAAGGGGAGGGGATCGGCGATGGTGGGCAGGGTGTCCTGGCCGCATTGTTTGCAGGCTTCGAGCGCGGTGCGCCGCCACTTCTCGGACTTTCCCTCGCCGGGATGGACGATGGTGTTTTTCGTGACGAGCGGCTGGATGGCGGCGATGCCGAGTTCGACGGCTTTCTGGACGATAAGGTCCATGTTTTTGCCCTTGGGAATCGCCTGCGCCAGGGTGATGGCGGGCAGTGGGGCAGGCGGTGTCATCGCGTCGCCGATTTGCAGTGAAACATGGTCGCGCGAGACTGTGAGAACCTCCGCCGCCGCCCGGCGGCCGCAGCCATCAAAGACGGTGACCATTTCACCGGGCTTGATGCGCAGCACCTGTGAGAGGTGTCGCGCCTCATCACCGGCGAGAGTCCCGGCTTGCCAAAATTCGGGCGGAAGGTGGAAGCGGGGCATGGGGAGAGACTCAAGACGCAAGACTGCAAGATTCAAGTTGGGATTTTATCGCAGGCGCCTCCTCGTGACGCGCTGTTTCATGTGAACGATGGTGACCACTTGCAGTGCCTCGTCATCAATGCGGTAGATGATGCGATAAGAACCTTCGTGGATTTCGCGCAACCCGGACTCCATGAATTCGTGAACAGGATGTCCCTTTGTAGGCATTGTGGCGGTGCGCTCGACCCGTGAGATGATTCGTTCCATCTGCAATCGCGCATAATGCTCCGAGTCATGGGAGATGAAATCCCGAATGGCACACAGGTCGCGCCGCGCCTGTTCTGACCAGATGAGAGTCATGCCATGCCGAACTCGCGACGGATCGATGCGTGGTCATGTTTGCGCCCGTCACGCAAATCGGTCAGACCTGCCTCGATCTTCTGGCGGACGAGGATTTCATACATCAGATCATCCCAACTGGCGGATTCCGGCAATTGGCGGACCAACTGAGCAGCCGCCTTCTTGATGGAAGTGTTTTTCTCGGCTGAGGGCATGCTCAGAGACTCAAGACGCAAGACGTCAATACTCAAGAAGAAAATGTTCAATAACATCCGGAGAATGTCCTCGTCTCTTGCGTCTTGTGTCTTTTCTACAGATCAAAAAACCGCTTCGCCTTTTGGAGGAAACCTTCCTGCATTGGTGAATTGTGATCGCCGATGGATTCGGAGAAGGCGCGGAGCTTTTCCTGTTGTTCGCTGCTGAGCTTGGTCGGCACTTCCACCTGGACGCGCACGTTGAGATCGCCGCGGCGGCTGTTGGAAAGGCCGGGCATGCCTTTTTCGCGAAGGCGGAAAACCGTGCCGCCCTGGGTTCCGGGGGGGATTTTGATCGAGGACTGGCCGTCGAGCGTAGGCACCTTGAGTTCGCCGCCGAGCGCTGCGGTGGAGAAGGGCAGGGGGACCTCGCAGAACAAGTCCGCGTCGTCGCGTTCGAAGACATCGTGGTCCTTGACGTGGAGAAAGACGTAGAGATCGCCGGCGGAACCACCGCGCACACCGGCATCGCCGTTTCCTGAAGAACGCAGGCGGGTGCCGGTATCCACTCCGGCGGGGATGCGCAATTTGATGCGGCTCTCGCGCTGGACGCGGCCTTCGCCGCGGCAGCTATTGCAGGGATCGGAGATGGTTTCGCCCGCGCCACGGCATTCGGGGCAGGTGGTTTGCTGGATGAAAATGCCGGCCTGGCGGGCGACGACTCCGCGGCCGCCGCAGGTGGTGCAGGCTTTCACGCCGCCGGAGCCCTTGGTGCCTTTGGCACCGCAGGAATCGCAAGGAACGTAGCGCTCGATTTCGAGTTCCTTTTCCACGCCGGTGGAGGCTTCTTCGAGGGTGATTTCGAGGTCGTAGCGAAGGTCGCTGCCGCGCTGTTTCCCGGAGCCTTTGCGGCGGGTGCCGCCGCCGCCGAAGAACTCGTCAAAACCACCGCCGAAGATCTGCGAGAAGATATCCATCGGATCGTGGAAACCGCCGCCGGCGCGTCCGCTGCCGCCATTCTGGAATGCGGCGTGGCCGTAGCGGTCGTAGGCGGCACGCTTGTCCGGATCACTGAGGGCCTCGTAGGCTTCGCCGAGTTCCTTGAACTTGTCTTCGGCCGTGTGATCGCCCGGGTTCTTGTCCGGGTGGAATTTCACCGCCAGCTTGCGGTAGGCTTTTTTGATTTCGTCGGCACCGGCATCACGAGGGACGCCGAGCACTTCGTAATAATCGCGTTTCTCAGCCATGGGAAATTAAGCAGCGCCTCCTTCCGCAGGGGCTGGAAGTTTGGAAACGACCACGCTGGCGGGGCGGAGCAGGCGGTCGCGGAGTTTGAAGCCGCGGCGGGTGACGCGCAGGATGCGGCCTTCCTCGCCGGCGGCGCAGTCTTCCTGGGCCACGGCGTCGTGCAGATTGGGGTCAAACAGGCCGCAGGTATCGATTTCAAGGACGCCTTGGGAGGTGAGGAATTCGTTGAGCTGGCGGCGCACCATGTCCATGCCGATGTAGATCATCGAGGAGGTGTCCTGCGAGGCTGCCTGCATGCCCATTTCGAAACTGTCGATCACCGGCAGGAGTTCTTCGAGCAGGCGTTGGTTGGCATAGCGGATGGCCTCCTCTCGTTCGCGGGCGGTGCGCTTGCGGAGGTTATCCATTTCCGCCGCGGTGCGCAGCGAGAGTTCCTTCCATTTCGCGACATCGGCCTCGAGTTCCTCCCATGGATCGAGGGCCGGGTTTTCCAGAGTGGTTTCGGTCGTTTCCAAAGGTTGTTCTTCAGCGGCTTGGGACGGATCGTTGTCGGCTTGCATGGCGGATAGCTGTAGCCACGAAACCCGCCGCGTCAACCCCGGGGCTTGCCGTCATCATTATGCTTGAATGACAAAACCTACCTGAACGTGACGCCCTCCAAGAAGTCGTTGAAAAAAGCCCGGAATGCGATCCGCGAGAAAACCGGCCCGGATAAATGCTACAAACCCACGCCCATGGTGGTTGAAGACCTCAACACCTTCCTGCGCGCTCGACAAGATGATGGGCGGGCATCATTTTCTCCGCGGTTTGAAGTTCCACGGCGCGCATCTTTCCTACTGCACCAATATCCACCCCGCCGAGTCCTGGGCGGAAACTTTCGAGGTGCTGCAAACCCGCGTGCTGGCGGTGCGCGATCTGGTTTGCGGAGGCGCGCCATTCGGCATCGGCCTGCGCCTGTCGGCGGTGGCGGCGCGCGAATTATTAGAGGACGGCGGGCTCGCTGCCTTCAAGGCATGGCTGGAGGAAACGAATACCTATGTTTTCACGGTCAACGGCTTTCCCTACGGCAGCTTCCACGGCACGCGCGTCAAGGAGCGGGTGTTCCAACCGGACTGGACCACCAGCGAGCGGTTGGCCTACACCAAGAATTTGTTCCGCATCCTCGCCGCCATTGCGCGGCCCGGCACGGAAGCATCGGTTTCCACGCTGCCCGGATCGCACAAGAGCTTCGCGGCGGATGAGGCTGCCATCCGCGAGAACTTGATTTTGCTGGCCGGGTGGTTGGAGGAATTGTCTGCCGAAAGCGGACACGATTTCCATCTCGGCCTCGAACCCGAACCGCTCGGGCATTTTGAAAACACGGCGGAGACTGTTGCCTTCTTCGGGCGGCTGCATGATGAAGTGGAGGACTCCGAGATGATCCGCCGCCGGATCGGCGTGAACTACGATGCCTGCCACTTCGCGCTGCAATATGAGGATGCCGCCGCATCGCTCGACACATTGCTGCGCCATGGCATCCGCATTTCCAAGATCCATCTTTCCAGCGCGCTCGCGCTCGATCCGCGCGATCCGGCGGCCATCGCGGCGATCCGAGCCTTTGATGAGCCGGTGTATTTCCACCAGGTGCTGGCGCGCGACGATGCGGGCACGATCCACCGCTTCACCGACCTGCCGGATTTCCTGGCCGCAGAGCGCGCCGGTTTGTGCGAGGCGCGGGTGCATTTCCACATCCCTCTCGATGCCGAGCCGACGCCGCAGTTGCGTTCGACGCGCAGCCATGCAGGCGACATTCTCGACTGGCGCACGCGATATCCCGATGCCTGCCGGCATTTTGAGATCGAAACCTATACGTGGGATGTGCTGCCTCCGGACTTGCAACGCCCGGTGGAAGAGCAGATCGCCGGAGAGTTCAGGTGGGTGCTGGAGCAGTGATCACAAGCCGTATTCCGCGGCGGAGAATTTCTCCTCGTCGGCGAGCGCGAGTTGATCGGCGATGAAATCATCTTCTGAGGTGGGGAGTTCGCCGACGCTGTCCTCGATGCGGTCGAGCCAGTCGATCTCGCGCTCCAGAATGTGCAGGCATCCGCTTTGCATGCCCTCGCGCAGAATCGTCACGGCTTCGAGTGCCGCAGCGCAACCGGCGCGGTAGTGGTTTTCCGCGCCGACGATGGCGCTTGCGATGCGGATGACGTTGTGAGGTGTGAGGATGTAGGCCTGCGGGTCGAGCCCGGCATCGGAGCGCACGGTCCAGCGCTGATAAGTGGCGACGCCGTCTTTGCCGTCCTTGATCGCCTCGTTCATCAATCGGCAGTCGTAGATCAGCTGCTCCATCGAGCAGGTCGGTGCCATGCCACCGAGCAGTTTGATGTTCTGAACGGATTCGTTCGACCACGTGTCGCAGGTGGCTGCGGCGATGTTGCCCAGCGGGCTGAGGTGGGCGCAGGCCGATGATTTTCCTTCCATCGCCATCGGAAACCCGGTGATCGCCTTGAGATACGGGTTTTCATAGCCGCAATCCTTGCCGGGCCCCACCGCGCCGCACTCGTAGGCCACCAGCGAACGCACCGCGGTGACCGCGCGCACCACCGCGGCGAAGGTCCGCGGGATCATCTTCTGCTCGGCCAGCACCATCGCCGTGTTGCCGAATCCGCAGGCGGTGTCGCCCGCCGCATGCACGCCGTGACGCGCGGTGATCTCATGGATGGTGCTCCACAGGAAACGCATGTCGCGCACGCCCAACGAGCAAAGCGAGAAAATGACCGCCGCAATGTCGCCGGACACGAGTGCGTCGTCGTGCAATTCCTTGCCGCCCACCGATTCGATGCTGAGCAGTTCCGCGCCTTCGGCCGCCGCGCTTTCGAAGAGTTGCAGCATGCGGTCGTAATAATAGCCGCCGCGCATTTGTGGAGGACGCACGAACTCGCGGTTGTCATTCGGTGTGACGCGCAGCACGGATTTCAAGCCATGGGAGTTCTCGTATTTCTCCATGCCCTTGAGCAGCACCCGCACAATTGATAGCCCCCACTCCGGGTGCTCGGTCATCGGCGGCAGGGTCTCGAACTCGATCACCACGCCATCGCTTTCCAGTTCCATCGCGCGGAGCATGGCACCCTCGATGATTTCCTCATAATGGCGCAGCACGCGCGGCATCGTGGCCGCAGTGATCTCCATCGTCGGCAGAGTGAAGTTCAGCTCCGGATAAACCCGGCCGCCGCCGATCACCATGCCCGAGCGGGTCGTCAACGGTTTGGGCGCGGAGCCGAACACAAGGGAAGAGGCATCTTTGATCGCGAGGCTTTGGTATTTCATGGCAATGGTGCGGATCATCCGCGAACGGCAGCGACTCTGCCACAGTCCGGCCGCGCGAATCTTGGAATCTCGTGCGAAAATCTTGGACGCTGGTGCGGAATGCCGCTTTTCGGGAAATTCTGTTAGATCGGTGCTGGTTGCGGCCTTTTGGTTGGCCATTTTCGCAGGATGCGCCTAGATTTTGGCGCACGACGGAAAATCCACATCGCCATGATACGAACCTCATTGTTTTTATGTGCCACGCTCATTGCCCTTCCGCTTGTGGCGGAAACTCGCGGTCCGAATGTGCTCTTCATCGCCATCGATGACCTCCGCCCGCAGTTTGGCTGCTACGGTGAGGAGCCTGTCATCACTCGCCACTCTGCGGCAGCCAAGCCCTGAGACAAATCCCAAGGCTCCGTTCTCGACAGGCGGGTGGGAGAGTTGCAGATTGCTGCCAAGTCATGCGTATTTCGGACCGCTATATCGGAAAACAGGTGCTGCTGGGCACATTGTATGCCGTGTTGGTCCTTGGTCTGGTGCTGGTGCTGGGAAATCTTTTCAAGAAAATCCAACCGCTGCTGGTGGATCAAAAGGCACCGCTTGAATTGGTGCTGCGCTTTGTTTTCAGCGTTTTGCCGCTATCGCTCATGTATACGGTGCCGTGGGGTTTCCTTTCCGCCGTGCTGCTGGTATTCGGCCGTTTGTCCTCGGGCCAGGAAATCACCGCCTTCCGCGTGGCGGGAGTGAGCTTGGTGCGTTTGTCCGCCCCGGTGTTCGTGATTGGCGCGCTGCTATCGCTTGGCAGCATGTGGCTTAATATCAACGTGGTGCCCAATTCCAAGGCGACCGCCACACAATTGATCTACGAGCAGGCCTCGCGTGACCCCGACTCGCTGCTCAAGCCCGGCGTGGTGCAAGGGAATTTCAAGGGCGATGGCGGGGGACTCCAGAAAGTGCTTATCGAGGGCAAGAGCGGCGACTGGGTGGAGGGTTTTCATTTCTATCAAATCCCGCCCGAGGGAGGGGGCCGCACTTACGTTCATGCTGCCAAGGCGGCGCTGACCATCAATGAGTCGAAGAATCATTTGCGCATCCAATTGCAGGATGCGTTTTTCGAGACCATCAAGACGGATGGTTCAGTGGAGATGGCATTCGCGGGAAATGCCGAGCCGTTGCTCATCGATCTCAGGGATCCGCGCAGCCGTCGGGCGCGGCCCAGCGCGATGACCAACCTTCAGATCCGCGAACGGCTGGCCAATGATCCGGACCTCGACGAGGCAAGGAAGGTGCGCTTCCGCTCCGAGATCACCAAGCGTTATTCGTTTTCCATGGCCTGTCTGGCTTTTGCCTTCATCGCCGTGCCGCTTGGCCTCAACTCACGCCGCAAGGACACCTCCGGCGGATTGATTCTCAGCCTGCTCATCGGCACCGGCTATTTCCTCGTCACCATGCTCGCGGAACAGTTCAGGTCCGACACATGGGCATCCGCCGTGTTGTGGTCGCCGAATGTCGTGTGTGTGTTGTTAGGGATCTGGCTCTTCCGCCGGGCTCGCTTCAAGTAGCACGCATCGATTCATGAAACTGCTGCGCAAGATCACCCGAACGTTCCGCGAAGTGGGAAAACACTTCGCGGAAGGGCATGTGCGGCTCGCGCCCTTCGTGACATCGTTAGGGAACTATGATTTCACCAGATTCCGTGCCGATGCCCGTGCTGCGGCAAACGTGACCATGCTCGGCCTGCCGCAATCGATCGCCTACGCGGCGATCGCCGGGCTGCCGATTGTTTACGGCATCCTTTGCTCCGCAGTGGCGGCGATGGTGGCACCCTTGTTCGCAGCATCCCGCCACACGGTGCTTGGGCCCACCAATGCCACGGCGTTCATGCTTTTCAGCTTTTTTTCGATGCATCCGGCGCTGGCGGCCCGCTCTCATGAATTGGTGCCGCTGCTGGTTCTGATGGCCGGCATCATCGCCGCCGTCGGAGCGGTCCTGCGGGTGGCGGATTTGCTCCAGTATGTCTCGCGCAGCGTGCTGGTTGGCTACATTGCCGGTGCCGCCGTGCTGATCATCGCAAACCAGATCAAACCATGGTTCGGACTTGGACATTTGATCAATCCGGTGGCAGCCACCACTTTTGTCGGCCTGGTCATCGAGTTGATCAAAGGCGTGCCGCACACCCAGTGGGTGCCATTCCTGATCGGGCTCGCGACGCTGGTGGTTTATTTCGCGTTGAGGAAATGGCGGCCATCGTGGCCCACCTTCGCACTGTCACTGGTGATTTCCTCGGCAATTTTCGGCAGTTTGATCCAATTCGGCATCGGCCCGTTCAAGGGCGTGGAAACCTTCACCACCTTCGGCCTGGCGGACTTGAAACCCGGCTTCCCGGATTTCCGCACGGCCACGATTTTTACCGATATCTCAAGCCTCATCGCAGTGGCCTTCGCCATCGCATTTCTTGCATCGCTGGAAAATTCGCTAATGTCCAAGACGCTGGCATCGCGATCCGGTGCGCGACCGGATCCGAATCAGGACATGTTCAGCGTGGGCATGGCCAACCTCGCAGCTTCGGTGACCGGCGGCATGCCGGCGTCCGGTTCACTCACGCGCTCGACACTGAACTTCGAATCCGGCGCACGCACCCGCTTCGCCTCGTTTTTTTCTGGCATCTACACGCTGGCCTTCGCCGTGCTCATCGCGGCATCCGTTGGCTGGGGAGTGCCGCTGATTGACTACGTGCCCAAGGCCGCGCTGGCGGCGCTGGTCATCGCGTTATCCTTCTCGTTGTTCAACCGCCGGCACATCCGCATCTGCCTGCGCTCCACCCGCGATGATGCCACGGTGTTGATCACCACTTTCGTGGCCACACTGCTGGCTCCCTTGTATGTCGCCATCTTCATCGGCGTGGCGGTTTCCATCAGCCTCTTCCTGCGCAAGGCCAGCCGGCCACACTTGGTGGAATACGAATTCAGCGATGATGGCGAGTTGCGTGAAATGGGAGAGAAACGCAAACGGCCAATTCCCGCGATTTCGATCGTCCACGTTGAAGGCGATCTGTTTTTTGGCGCGGCCGAACTGTTCCGCACGCAGATCCAGCGCACGGTGTCGGACCCCGCCATCCAGGTGATCATCCTGCGGCTCAAAAACGCGCGCCATCTGGATGCCACCAGCGTGATGGCTCTTGAGGACCTGATCCGCTTCATGCGTGGCAAGGGCTTGCACCTCATTGTTTCCGGGGCCTCGCGCGATGTTTACCGCGTGCTCAAGAAATCCGGCGTCCTGCTCACCTTGCAGGAAGGCTGCGAGCGCCGCGCCGGCGAAAGCAATCTCTTTCTCACCAACCCCCGCAACCCGAACCTGTCCACCCGTGGCGCACTCAAGCGTGCCCAGCAACTGCTCGGCACCACGAAGGCGGACATCCGGATTTTCTACGATCCCAACCAGGCTCCGCCCGCATGAAACGCTTTGCTATCCCCGCCGCCGCCCTGGTGATTCTCGCGGGCTTTCTCTTCTGGTGGTTCTCACCCGCCCAGGTTCTCAAAAGACGCACGCTTTCTCTCTTGGAAACGCTGACCATGGATGCCGGCACCGGCAAGTCCACCCGCCAGCTTGGCGTTTACTCGCTCAACGCCCTGCTCGCTCCCGAAGTGGAACTCCGCACGCCCACCATCGCCGAAGCCGATGGAATCTTCGAGCGCTCCGAACTGGAATCCGCTTTCTCATGGCTCTGCCAACATGCAAAACAAACACACTTCGAACTCGATAAGATCGAGGCAGTGAATATTTCCGGCGATCGCGGAGAAGTTGTTTTTTCGCTCGATGCGCTCGTCGAACTGCCCGCCTACCGCCCGGCCGACGGACGCTTCCAGGTGACCTTCCACTGGCAGCGAGAGAAGAATGAGTCATGGCGCCTCGCCGCAGCTGAGTGGCTTGAGCGGAAACCATGATGCTCGCGATGGGTCATCGCTTGCTTCGCATTGCTGAAGATGTGCATGTGAGCGGTATGTTCAACTAGTGGCCATGTTTCAGGAATGGCTTGAGCGCCAGCAGCACCAGGGCACCGGCAGCGATTCCAAAGAAGCCGTTGAATAAAACTGAGGCAAAGCCGCCCCATGCACCCCATGGCTGGACAAGATGCTTGATCCATTCGTTAAGCGGGTGAACACCGTGCACAAGAATGCCGCCACCGACGAGGAACATGGCGGCGGTTCCTAGCACTGAGAGGGTTTTCATCAACAGCGGTGCCGCGCGCAGAATGCCACTGCCCATCATGCGTGACACACCCGGCCTTTGAGTGAGATACAAGCCGAGGTCGTCGAGCTTCACGATGCAGGCCACCAAACCATATACGCCGATGGTCATCAGCAAGGCGATAGCGGAAAGCGTCAGCGTTTGGGTGGCGAATGGTTTGGAGGCGACGACTCCCAGCGTGATGACGATGATCTCAGCCGAGAGCACGAAGTCGGTGCGGATGGCCCCCTTGATCCTGGATGCCTCATCACCTGCGCCCGTTTTGAGTTTTTCGAGTTCCAGTTTCGCTGCGGCTTCGCTCTTTGGTTTCCGATATTGGAAATAGTGAATCAACTTCTCGACACCCTCGAAACACAGATACGCGCCGCCCAGCATCAAAAGCGGCGTCACCGTCCACGGAGCAAAGGCATTCAGCGCCAAGGCCGAGGGCACCAAGATCATCTTGTTGACCAACGAGCCCTTGGCCACTGACCAGACCACTGGAAGCTCCCGCTTCGCCACCACGCCGCTCACCTGCTGCGCGTTTAATGCCAGATCGTCCCCGAGAACTCCCGCGACCTTGGACGTCGCGGTCTTCGTCATTACCGACACATCATCAAGGATGGATGCGATATCGTCCAACAGCATGAGCAAACTTCCTCCAGCCATGGCGTGGAGGATACTGCAGCACCGCTGAAGATGAAAGCCCCATCCTGCAGCCATTGGAAGGATCTCAGTGAGAGTGTGTAGGAGGGAAATCCATTTTTTGATGGACTGGAAATCCGCGTCAGCTTTTCCGCTTTGCACAGCGGCTGGGCTTTCCCTAAACACCCCCGCGACATGAGCAACATCGTTCTTCTATTCTCCGGACAAGGCGCCCAGAAAGTGGGCATGGGCAGGGACTTCGCGGAAAACTCGGCCATCTGCCGGGAAATGGCCGCCAAGGCCGATGCCACCCTCGGGTTTTCCATTTCGGAAATCATGTTTGAGGGGCCGGATGAAGAGCTCACCAAAACCTCCCGCTGCCAACCGGCGCTTTACCTGCATGGGCTGATGGCGCTCGCGCTGATCCGTGAAAGGCTGCCAAATCTGAAACCCGTCGCCGCCGCCGGGCTTTCGCTCGGTGAGTTCACCGCGCACGCCGCTGCCGGGACGTTTTCGTTTGAGGAGGGGCTGAAAATTGTTGGCAAGCGCGGCGCATTCATGGAGGACGCCTGCAATGCCACCGAGGGGGCGATGGCCGCGCTCATCGGCGGCGAGGAAGAACAAGTGCAGGCGCTTGCTGCGGCTGCGGACGTGGACATCGCCAATCTCAACGCGCCGGGGCAAATCGTGCTTTCCGGCACCGTCGCGGGCATCGATACCGCTGTCGCGAGGGCCAAGGAGTTCGGCATCCGCCGCGCAATCAAACTCAACGTCGCCGGGGCCTATCACTCACGCCTGATGCAGAGTGCGCAGGAGAAACTCGCCGCCGAACTCGCCACGCTCGAGTTGGAAATCCCGTCCATGCCGGTGATCTGCAACTATGGTGCAAGCGCCGTTTCCGAAGCTTCTGAAATCCGCTCGATGCTCGGAAAACAAGTGACGGGCTCCGTCCGTTGGACCGCATCCATCCAGACGCTCATCGCGATGGGCCACCGGAATTTTCTCGAACTCGGCCCCGGCAAGGTGATCGCCGGACTCGTCGGAAAAATCGACAAAGACGCCGTGGTTCACTCGGTGGAAGACCTTGCAAGTCTTGAAGCCGCCATCGAGGCGCTGGGCTGAGAAAAATATTCACTGTCCGGAAAAAAGGTGTTGCGCGCGCCGGGGCCTGCTCCTAGCGTCCGCGCCACCCGAACGGGATGGAGCGGTAGCTCAGTTGGTTAGAGCGCCAGCCTGTCACGTTGGAGGTCGCGGGTTCGAGCCCCGTCCGCTCCGCCATCCCAGTTCGAGAAAACAAACCCCGCCCGCAAAGGCGGGGTTTTTTTCTTGGGAAATTTTCATGAACCATGGAAGCCAACGAAAATCTCCACGGAGTCCGGGCGATTCGGCACCATAGTGGCGCGGGCGTCTCGCCCGTCGCCTTTCTGGAAATTCTTGTCACTTGCCGGAAGACGCCTGACATTCCATTATGGAGGTTTTTTGCATGCAGCGGCTGGCCTCATATGGCGGCGGGCGAGACGCCCTCGCCACGGTTTGCCATCCAACTGCATGGTTACGGCTCAGGCCGGGCCGCGATCCACGCCAATGCGGAATGGTTGGCCACGCAGCTTGGAACTTCGGGTGGCGCGAATGGCTTGATCGGCGAAATTCTCCGGCACATCCACCAAGGTGTGACGCGGAAAAAGGGTGATGCGACCCAGCGAACCGTCCGGCAGGCCAGCCTCGCGATACATCATGCCGACGATGTCCTTGGGCAACACGCCGTGGGTCTTGCCAAGCGAGAGGAAAAGCCGCGTCATGCCTTGCTCTTGCGGAACCGGCCCGCGCTCGAACTTCGGCTTTGGCCCGCGTTCGTCGCGCGCGTCCCGGCCTTCTTGCTGCGGCCGTGCCTCGCGGGATTTCTCCTTGCGGGCGGGCTTTTCCGGTTCGTGGTCCTCTGCGATGTGCTCGCCCTCGCGGCCGCTGGATTCACGCAGCATGGTGGCCAGAGCGCCGGCGATGTCGGTGGGCGTGTGACCTTGTTCTAACAGGCGGTCGATGTTGTCCTGATAGGTGTCGAATTTGCCGGATTCGAGCCGTTCCTTGAGTGTGTCGAAAATCAGGTCGGCGCGGCGGCCTTCGACTTGCTCGACGGACGGGATGCGCTCGCGCTTGATGACCTGGCGAGTGTAGCGCTCGATCGACTGGAGTCGGTAAATGTCGCGGCCATAGACAAAACTCACAGCGCGGCCCGAGCGCCCGGCCCGGCCAGTGCGGCCGATGCGGTGGACGTAGTCTTCGGGGTCGGTGGGCAGGTCGTAATTGAAAACGATGTCGATCTCATCGATGTCGAGCCCGCGGGCGGCGACGTCGGTGGCGACCAGCAGCTCCACGCTGCCCTCGCGGAAACGCTTGAGCACCCGCTCGCGCATCATCTGCGTCATGTCGCCGTGGAGGCGGTCGGCGGCATAACCGCGGTTGACGAGATCTTCAGTGCATTCGTCCACCGAGCGCTTGGTATTGCAAAAGATAATGCCGAGGCGCGGCGGGTTCATGTCGAGAATGCGTGACAGCACCTCCACTTTGGAACGCTGGCGCACTTCGAAATACGATTGCTCGACAGTGGAAACGGTGCGCGCCTTTTGCTGGATCTCGATGATTTCCGGCTCCTTGCCGAAACTCTTGATGAGTCGCGACACGCCGGGGTTCATGGTGGCGGAGAAAAACAGCGTCTGGCGCTCGGGCGGCAGCGAGCCGAGCAACTCGTCCATTTCCTCCTTGAAGCCCATGTCGAGCATGCGGTCCGCCTCGTCCAGAATGGCCATGCGGATGTGCGATGGGTCGAAACTGCCGCGCCGCAAGTGGTCGAGCAGGCGGCCGGGGGTGCCGACCACGACTTGGGCGCCATCGCGCAGGGCGCGGAGTTGGCGGTCCATCGGCGCACCGCCATAGACGGGCGTGGCGTGCAGGCCGCGCATTTTCGCACCCAAGCGGTGCACTTCTTCACAGACTTGAACCGCCAGTTCGCGTGTCGGACAGATGATGAGCACCTGGGTGACGGGATTTTTCACGTCCAGTTTGGCTAGAGCCGGCAGCGCGAAGGCCGCCGTTTTCCCGGAACCTGTGGCCGAGAGGCCCACAAGATCGCGGCCCTCAAGCGCGGGCGGGATGCTCATTGCCTGGATCGGGGAGGGGCGTTCGTAGCCGAGGGTTTCAATGGCGGCTAGCAGCGGCGCGGGCAGTCCGAGTTCGGAAAAAGGAGGTGTGTCCATGGGGCAATGATAGAATCGAAATCCAGAGTGGCGCATTTGGAATGCCATTCCGGGTGGCAAGGGAATCGCTGTTTTTCGCAAGAAAACAAGCACCGATGTGAAATGCGGCGCAAACCGCACGTTGGCGTGACCTTGACCCAGGCTTGTTTTGTGACTAAGAGTCTCGCCCGCCGCGACATCCTCCACCTCCTGCCACGCTGCGGATTACCCGATATGATGATTTTTCATGTGAAAATTTGCACTCTGATGATGATTGGAATTTTCCCTTTGGCCATGGTTTCCTGCTCATCGGGACCCAACCAACGCCCGGTGCGCGGGGAGCGGGTGCTTTACCGGTGGTATGATGATGGCGGGCCGGGCAAGGTGAATATCCATATTAGCCTGCTCGATCAGATCGCCGAGTTTGACCGCGGCGGACGCAAGATCGGCTGGTGCTATGTGGCCACCGGCCGCGAGGGGTTTGGCACCAAGCCCGGGGATTACCGCATCACTGAAAAAATAGTGGACAAGTATTCCAACCGCTACGGCTGGATCGAGGATGAATTTGGCAATGTGGTGATTCCCGATGCCCGATACAACGAACGCGTGCCCGAGGGCATGGTCTATGTGCCCGCGCCCATGCCGTATTGGATGCGGCTCACCTCTTATGGCATCGGCATGCATGGGGGATTGATTCCAGAACCGGGACAACCCGCATCCCACGGCTGCATCCGCCTGCCCAAGTATTTCGTGCCGATTTTGTTCGACTCGGTGGAGGTGGGCACACCTGTCACCATCAGCGAGGCGAGGGCCAGTCAAGGACCGCAGGCGACGCCTGCTCTGCCGCCGCAGTTTGACGAGGGTAATCGGCCCATGGAACTGCGGCCGCAGCCGGTCGCAAGGCCTGCCGAGGGTTTTCAAGGATATTGAAAATGTCCCCCGGATGATGAATGAATCTGGTTACGGCTGGCCCGGGACGTAGAGTTCTGAGCCCTTTGCCAATACCGTAGAGGCGGTTAAATCCAGTCCATTGAGCTCGTTGAGCCGGGCGATGTCTGTCGCGTGCTTGGCGGCGAATTCGCCGTAAGTCATCTCTGCGTCCACCATCACGGTGCGGATTTGGCCTGCAGTTTCTTGCGGTGGATCTTGTGTCTCCACTGCATCGGCATTTTCCGCAGGAGGCGCCACGGCGGGCGGCGGTACCGCAGGAGTAGCGGCGGCTGGCGGCGTGCTGGCTGCCGGTTGCGGGGCTGCGGGCTTTGCTGCCGTCGCGAGGTGGACTTTTTGCCCGGGTTTCAGGGTTTTCGGGTTGATTCCCGGATTGGTGGCAAGCAGTGAATCGAGGCTTATTCCGTAGCGGCGTGCGATGGATGTCAGGGTGTCGCCGGATTGAATGATGTGGGTGCCGTCGGTAGAAACTGCGGCCGGCGTAGCAGTCGCCGCAGCCGCTTTACCGGGCAGCTTGAGCTTCTGGCCAGGATGGATCACTGAGGTGATTTTCAGGCCGTTTGCCTTTGCCAACTCTGCCGGAGTGCTGCCGGTATTGCGGGCGATTTTAGCAAAACTGTCGCCTGGCTTTACAGTGTAGGTGGCGCTGTCGCCCTGCGCGTGCAAGCCGGGTGAAAGCAACGCGGTAATGCACAACAAGTGCCTGAAGGTAATTTTCATCGCGCCGAAAGGCTTTCAAAGCCGTCACAGCTGAGCAAGAAAAATCAATGGATATGCGATAGGGGGCAACTCCGTGCGACTCGGCCAAGCTCCGGAAAACTCAAGCCCGTCCTAGATAAGAATTATCCTCGGTCTTGACGTTGATTTTCTCGCCCACGTTGATAAAGAGCGGAACCTGGATCACCAAGCCGGTTTCCATGGTGGCTGGCTTGTAAACATTGTTGGCGGAGTCGCCTTTGACTCCCTCGGAGGACTCAGTAACAGTCATGGTCATCGCCATCGGGAGATCCACCGAGACCACGATGCCATCGGCAATGAGCAGGGTGTAGATCTGACCCTCGATGAGGTAGTTTTTGACGTTTTCAATCAGGTCCTCGTAAACGACGGCGTCTTCGTAGGTGTTCGGGTCGAGGAAATGGTAGCCGCTGCTGTCCTTGTAGGAGTATTCGTGGGGGGTGCGCTCGAGAACCACGCCTTCCAGTGAGTCATTCGAGGTCATGCGGAGGTTGAACATCTTCTTGGTGGCCACGCTGCGGATCGACATCTGCACGTAGGAGGCCATGCGCGGCGGCGTCTTGAGTTCAGTCTCGGTGACGAGGCAGACTTCGTTGTTGTGGCGGACGGCGTGTCCTTTGCGGAGGTTGATTACGGGAGTGCTGGCCATGGCGTGTGGGACGGCGGAGATACGGGCCGAGCAGCCGCGAGGCAAGCCCGAATTCCGGCGATCACAATTTAATTAAAAGAGACAGAAAAAATCAAAATTAATGGTTGCGTCGGTGATGGGGGTGGGTTTGCATGACGGCATGGCACGCGTGCGTTGGATTGTTCCTTGGGCGGATTCGGAGAAGGATTCGGAAATGAAGCCTGCGAAACCTGCGATTTACCACTGCATCGCGCGGGTGGTGGACAAGCGCTTTGCTTTCGCGGCGGAGGATAAGGAGCAGTTCCGCACTTACATGCGCATGATGGAGAATTTTTCCGGCTGCCGGGTGCTGGCTTATTGCGTGATGTGCAACCATTTCCACTTGCTGCTGGAGGTGAC
>CANLKN010000061.1 GCA_947491475.1 Akkermansiaceae bacterium
GTGAGTTAGACCCCGGATCGGCACAGGCAAGCCGATCCGGGGTTTTTCGTCCTGTTTTTTCCGTGTTGACTTGCGATGCACGTCCTGCAATCGTCTGGTTGTCGGTGCTGGCGCGCCGATTACTGCAAATCTCAGTCCCGGCCATCAACCGGGGGCAGCAACAACAGAGAACCAAGTGCCGATTTTTTTGATACCGTGGACAGGTGATGCTGTTGCGGGAACGCTCGCCAGAGCTTCAAAGAAGTCGGCACTTTTTCTTACCAACCGACACAATGAGAACCAAAAAACCAACCAACCCGCCCGGAATGAAATCATTCACGGTCTCACTCCCGGAGCATGAATATGAAGCGGTGGAATTTTTAATTCGAAAGCACTTCCGATGCGTCAATTACGGCAGCGGTGCCCATGGTTGGCAGCCGATAGATATTGCGGTGCGGGCATTGATGCTTATCCGCGAGGAATTCGAAATCCTGCACGCCAAGGAAGAAGCAATGCGCCGGAAGGAATCGGGCAAGATCGTCCAGTTTGTATCAGCCTGACTTGATCCCGCGCAATCGGCCCGGCTCAGTTTTTCGCTGAGCCGGTTTTTTTGTGCCCATGTTGCGCCGTGGCGAGCTTCCGCGCCCTTGGCTTATGGCTCGGCTCTTTTGCTCCCGGTGCGGCTCTTTTGCTCCCGGTGCGGTTCGATGGGTGCCGGTGCTCTCTCGCCGATGACGATCCGGCCCGCAGG
Source organism: Akkermansiaceae bacterium (assembly GCA_947491475.1). Classification (GTDB taxonomy): domain Bacteria; phylum Verrucomicrobiota; class Verrucomicrobiia; order Verrucomicrobiales; family Akkermansiaceae; genus Luteolibacter. Next base: position 731 of record CANLKN010000061.1, read on the forward strand.
AGCTGATGGCCGCCACCGGCATCTTGACGATGATTTGATCACGCGGTGCTTATGGCCGCCACCGCCTGCCCCATTGCCCGACTTCCGCGCGCGCGATGGGTAGAATCAATTTGAGTCATTTTGAGAGTTATTGAGAGCCCGACTTCCGCGCGCGCGATGGGTAGAAGAATGCGGTGCTGAAGGCCGCCACCGGCATCTTGCCGATGACGATGCGTCACGCGGTGCTGAAGGCCGCCACCGGCATCTCGCCGATGACGATCCGGCCGCAGGATCTGAAGGCTGCCACCGGCTGAGATCCTGCGGCCGGGGGTGTCGATCTATCAGATTGCCGCTGCCCGGAAATTCATTGCCCGTTTATTGCCCGTTTTGGTGGCAATCGTGCGCATTTTCTTGCAGTGGCGGGAAAATCGGACCGGGCATTAAAAAAGCCGCAACCCCTTGTTTTATAGGGTTTTGCGGCTGTTTTTGCTGGAGGCGGAGGTGGGAATTGAACCCACGCATGACGGTTTTGCAAACCATTGCCTTACCACTTGGCTACTCCGCCGCTGCGCTTGGCGCGGGCGCGATTGATTATGCAAAGGGCGGGCGGGTGTCAATGCCCGGATTTGAGGAAATTGCAGCACCCAGCGCGGCGAGTGCGTGGTCGAGCTCTGCTGCCGTAGTGCAGAGCGGCGGCATGAGCACGATCGTGTCCAGAATCGGTCGGGTGAGCAGGCCGTGCGCGCGGGCGGCCAGACAGACGGCTTCACCGATGCGTTTTTCGGGCGAAAACTTCACGCCATCGGGCCGGCGGAGTTCGATGCCGGCGATGAATCCGCATTGGCGGATTTCGTGGATGAGCGGCTGGGCGGCTTTGAGGGCGGAAAGTCCGGCGCGCAGGTGTTCGATTTTTACAGGCAATGATTCGAAGGTTTTTTCCCGCTCGAACAGATCAAGGCTGGCGAGGGCGGCGGCGCAGCCTAGCGGATTGGCGGTGTAACTATGGCCGTAGTAAAACGCGTTTTCCGCAGCGCCAAGGAACGCGTTGTAGATAGCCGCAGTGGTGAGGGTTGCGGCCATTGGCAGTGTACCGCCGGTGAGCCCCTTGGCCAGACAGAGGAAATCCGGGGTCACGTTTTCATGCTGGCAGGCGAACATTTTCCCGGTGCGGCCGAAGCCGGTCATGACTTCATCGAGGATGAGTTGGACGCCTGTTTCGTCGCACCACGAGCGCAGGCCGGCCAGCATGCCGGGCGGCCACGGACGCATTTCGTTCACGCCCTGAATGAGCGGTTCGATGATGACCGCGGCGAGGTTTCCGGAATCGAGGGCGTGGAGTTCATCGAGGCCGCGGACATGGGTGGCCGTGTAGCCGTGGCCTTTGAAGCGTTCGAAAAACCGGCCCACTCCCCCCAGCGAGGCGGCTCCGAGGGTGTCGCCATGATAACCATCGGCGAAGGCGACGAAGCCGCGGCGTTCTGGTTCGCCGGTCTGCGTGCGGTATTGCACGGCCATTTTGAGCGCGCACTCGACGGCGGTGGAGCCGTCGTCGGAGAAGAACACCCGCTCGAGCGTGTGGGGCGGGAAAAAGGCGCAGAGTTTTTCCGCCAACTCCACGGCAGCGGGGTGGGTGAATCCGAGAAAGGAGACATGCGCGGTTTTTTCCAACTGTTCGCGGATGGCCGCGGTGATCACCGGATGCGCGTGTCCGTGGATGTTGGTCCAGATCGATGAGTTGCCATCGAGGTAGCGGCGGCCCTCGGAATCCGACAGCCACGCGCCCTCGCCGCGGGTGAGCACGAGTGGTTCGTGATCCGGATCGCACCACTCGCCCTGGCGGGTGAAGGGGTGCCAGCAGTGGGCTTGGTCGGCCTGGATCCAGCGGCGGGTGTCGTCTCGCATCGCGCGGGACTATGATGGGAAAACGGGCTGCGGAAAGCCGAACTTGCATGCGGCGGGAGTTAGGGATGAATGTCGTCCGCGTGCGGGGGGCGCTGCAGATCTTTGAGGCAGGTCCGCGCGAAACATCAGATTATGGATCCCTTCATCATTTCCGCCGTGATGCCACGCTGGCTTGTGCTGGCGCTGCTTCTTGTCCTAGCCGCATTTCATCCGGCACAGGCGCAGATTTCCCAGCTCAAGCAGGCTGTCGAAAGCAAGCAGCCCGAGCAAGCCCCTGCTGCGGAAAAACCCGAGGATACCCGCAAGCGGCTGGAGCAATGGCAAAAGGAGGCCCGTGAAATGCTCGGCAGGCTTGATGGTTCTACGGGAACCGCGGTTGTGCCCGAAGGGATCACGCCCGTCGAGCTCAGTGAGAGCCGCAGGGATCTGGAGCAGATGGTGCTCATCACCACCACTTGGTTGAAGGATTTTTCCGCAGGCGAGCAGGCGGCCAAGGCCTTGGAGCGGGCCCGCGCCGAGGAAGCCGCCTGGACCGGATTCAAGGAGAAGCCGCCGCATTCGATTTTGCTGCTGGATGATTTGCTTAGTGAACGTGACGCCGTGCTGGCCAAGCGCCGCACCACCGAATCGGCGATATCCAATATGGAAAGCCTGCGCGCAAACGCGATCACTGAGCTCAAGGCCGCCGAAGACGCATCCAACGCCGCCATCGGCGCCATGCAAAACGTGGATGGAAACCAGACCGAAGCCGCCAAGTGGCGGCTTGAGACTGCACGCGCCAGGGTCCGCATGCTGGCGGCGCGCGCTGGATACATGCAAACCGCCATCGAGGCGCACAAGCAGCGCATCGCCGCGGTTGCCATCGAACTCGCTCTCGTTGAGCGAAAGATCGCGGTGATCAGGCCCGGGGTGGTTTTCAGCGATGAGGACATCGCGAAGGTGGAAAACATCACCAGCGAACGGACCAAGGCTTTGGAAAAGGAAATCGCGGCGGTTTCCAAGCGGCTTCAAACCGCCTTCGGCGCGCGGTCCAAAGCGCAGACGGCTCTTGACGCCCTGCTGGCCAAGCCGGCCGAAGAGCGCAATCCTGACGAACTCGATCTCGCCCGTTTCCGGGGCGAAGTCACCGAGGGACGCGTCGAGTCACTGCAATCGGTAAGCCAGGGTCTTGAGGGTCTCGCGATGATGGAAAGCTTCGTCTTGCAGGCCTATCAGGAACGCCGGGCGATCCTGCAATCGAAGGATGAGGCGGAGCGCGCGAAGTCACTCGAAGTCCTCGGCAACCTCGCTGATCGCTACCGCTCGTGGATCAACGTCATCAGCAATGAAATCGCCACCAGCGGTGCGGAACTGAGCAAGATTGAATCCCGCGCCACTTCGATTCCTGCGGGCGATCCGCGTTTCGAACTCCTCAATGAGCAGCGGGCCGCGTGCAGCGAGAAACTCACCATGCTCCAGCGCCTGCAGCAGACGGCCACATCCCAGCGCGCCATCATCCGGCGATGGATTGCGGAATCCACTCCCGAAGAGGAGGAAAAAGGACCTATCCAAAAACTCGCGGGATATGCCGCCAACGGCTGGGACGGGGTGAAAAGGGTGTGGGCTTTTGAAGTGATGCCCAACGAGGAGAAGATCGTGGTCGATGGCCAGACAATCACCCGCAGGCTTCCCGTCACCCTTGGCATGTTACTGCGGGCACTGCTGTTTTTCGTGATCGGCTATGCCATCGCCTCGCGCATCGCCAACCGCATCCAGCGGGTGGTCACCACGCGCGGCCACATCGCCGAGGCGCAGGCCAAGACGCTGCGCAACTGGGCGATGATCGTCGTGGGCGTCGGCCTCGCGCTCGGCACGCTTTCCTTCCTCAAGATTCCTCTAACGGTTTTCGCGTTCTTCGGTGGCGCGCTCGCCATCGGTCTGGGCTTCGGCATGCAGACACTCATCAAGAATTTCATCAGCGGCATCATCGTGCTCGCCGAGCGCAAGATCCGCGTCGGGGACATCCTCGATGTGGATGGCATCATCGGCACGGTCGTTGAGGTCAATACCCGCTCGTCCATCATTCGCAGCGCGGATGATGTGGAAACCATGATTCCCAACTCGTTGTTTCTTGAAAACCGGGTGACCAACTGGACGCTCTCCAGTTCTAAAATGCGCCGCAGCGTCCGGGTCGGAGTGGCCTATGGGGCGGACCCTCGCGTGGTGATGAACATTCTCACGGAATGTGCCAGCCGCCATGGGCTGGTTTGCAAGGATCCGGAGCCCTTTGCCATTTTCGAGGACTTCGGAGACAGCTCGCTCGTCTTCATGCTCTACTACTGGGTCGAACTCGTCAAAGGCACCAACGCCATCGTCGTGGCCAGCGATCTGCGGCTGATGATTGAAAAACGCCTGATCGAAGCCGGCATCAGCGTGCCTTTCCCGCAGCGCGACATCCATCTCACCACCAACCAGCCAATCCAGGTCCGGATGACCGATGAGTGATCTCCATTTCATGAAGATCGCGCTCGATGAAGCGCGCAAAGGCATCGGAAAAACCGCGCCGAATCCGCCGGTCGGCGCGGTGGTCGTGAAGAACGGTATTCTGTTAGGGAGCGGCTGGCACCGTGCCGCGGGCATGCCGCATGCCGAACGCGAGGCCCTCGCGGAGGTTTTCCGGAACCACGGGCCGGATGCCGCCCGGGGCTCGACGGTTTATGTCACCCTCGAACCCTGTTCCTCTTACGGCCGCACTCCGCCTTGCACGCAGGGCCTCATCGATGCCGGGGTGGCGCGCGTGGTTTACGCCTGCGTCGACCGGAACCCGGATCACGCGGGCCGCGCCGACGCGCTTCTAACAGCTGCGGGCATCCAGGTGACTTCCGGTATCTGCCGTGCGGAGGCGGAAAAACTCCTGCGGCCCTTTTTCAAAGTGCGCAAAACCGGCCTGCCGTGGGTGATCTGGAAAACCGCGATGAGTCTCGACGGCCGCCTCACCCGCCCGCCGGGCGAAAGCCAGCGGCTCACCGGCGAGGCCGCGCGCGCCGACGTGCAAAAACTCCGCGCCACCGTGGATGCCATCCTGACCACTGGCGAAACCGTTCGTCGCGACCAGCCCGCGCTCACGATCCGCGTGCCGGAACTGCTGGCAGGAAGAAATCAGCCGTGGCGTGTGGTTTTTTCCGATCAAGCGGGTTCGCTGCCGCAGGATGCCCCCTTGTTCAACGACGAATGGCGGGAGCGCACCCTCGTCCGCCCGCGTCATGATCCGGCCGGAACCTTGCGCAAGCTCGCCAGCGAACAAGGTGTGCTCACTGCCATGACCGAGGCCGGCGGGATCTTCTCCGCCGTCTTGTTTGAAGCCGGCTTGGTCGATGAAGTGGTGGTTTATCTGGCACCGCTGATTTGTGGTGGTTCCACGCCCGCGCTCGCCGGTGCAGGTTTGTTCGAGTCGTTGCAACTCAAGGAAACCGAATTCATACAAATCGGTGATGACATCCGCTTCCGCGGCATCATCGATAGTGCACATGGGTGAATTTTTTCTAAGAAAGTGCGGCAGAGTATGTCATCTTCATTGATATGAAAACTTTGGTTTTTCTGTGCTGCGCTGTTTTCCTGCCCTTTAATCTCATGGCTCAGAATGCTGCAACCTTCCGTAACGAGCGCGATCAGTTGATGGAGCGAGGCCTTTGGCGCGAGCTAGTGGACCACTATCTTAGCCATCTCGCATCCGTGCCCGACAGCCAATCCGGCCGTGATCTCGAACTGGCAGTCCGCGCACTGCGCGAGTTGAACGCATGGCAGGAGTTCGACACGCTGGTCGAAAACTCAGTCTCCAAACACCCAATAAACTCCGACCTGCTGGTGGCTGCCGCGGCGGCTTATCGCGATGCTCCGCATTCGGGCCGCCTGATCGCAGGTGAATTCGAACGCGCGCCCGGCCGCTGGTGGTCCGGGGGCCGCGGCGGTGCCGATGCCGTGCCGGAAGAGGCCGCGGGAGCGATGGTGGATACAGGCTATCGCGACTTTGTTCGTGCCATGCAACTTTCCCGCCAGGCCATCCATCATGCGCCCGACAGCCTGGAAGCATGGCGGCAGCTCGCCGCACTGCTCCGTGGCCGTGAGGCATGGAAAATGCAGACTCTCACGCCCCTCGAAACGCTTCCTGAATGGGGCGAACCCGGCCCGGAGGGCGGCACCGAGGGCGCGCCGTGGACCAAGGATGGGCCAGTGCTTTACGAAGTCCCCGCTTCTTGGGAAGCCGCGAAAAACGATGGTCAGCGCTGGCGTTTCGCACTCGAGCAACAAGCGCGTATCCATCCGCCGATGCGCCGCTACATCACACTCGAACTCGCCCAATTTTCCCTTTCCCAGTTTGGCACTGAAACGCTCTCCTCCTTCGGTTGGTGGCGACAGCAGGATCCTGACAGCGCCAAGGGCATCCTCGAAATGGACACACTCGCCGAGGACGAATGTCTTGCCAAAACTTCCGACGGCGTCCGCCGCTTCAAGCTTCCGCCGGAGCATCATTACATCGCGCTCTATCGCTCGATCCTAGATGATCTAGATTCCGCCGGCGACCAGCTCACCCAGGTTTTCCTAGACCGCCGCCAATATCACAAAGCCCGCGAAGTCCTCGGGCAAACCATCGCCAAACACGGGCCTGGACACGATGACACACGCAAAAAAATCCTCGCCCAGATCATCGGTAACTGGGGCCGCTTCGATTCCGTCGAGACGGTGCCCGCCGGCACCAAACCGCTGCTCCCACTCGTCTTCCGCAACGCCACCACCATTCATCTAACAGCTGCACCGGTGGACATGGAAGCCGTGCTTGCCGATACCATCGCTTACCTCAAAAGCAACCCGCGCGAGCTTGATTGGCAGCGCATGAATTCCTCGCAGATCGCCAGCCGCTTGATTCAGCAAAAACAATCGAAGTTCATCGGCAAACCCGCCGCCACATGGGAGGCGAAACTCTCACCTCGCGAAAACCACCGCGATACCCGCACCGAAATCGAAGCGCCGCTTAAAGAACCCGGTGCCTGGTGGATCACCGGCAAAATGGCAAACGGCAACGAGTTCCATACCCTCGTCTGGATCATCGACTCCGTCCTCGTTCAGCGCTCCGCCGGTGACAACCTCCAGTGGTGGCTTGCCGATGCCGATAGCGGCGCACCAGTCACCGACGCGGACATCGACTATTTCGGCTACCGCACAATTCATCACGACCGCAAGACGCCGCTGGGCCGCCGCATGGACGTGCGCACCAAGGAGTTCAAACGCGTCACCGACGCCGATGGCAAATCGCTGCTGAAATCCGGCGATTGGGATCAGGACTACAGTTGGCTCGCCGTCGCCCGCAAACCCGGCCGCGCTCCCGCGTTTTTCGGCTTCCAGCCATTTTATATCAACTCGGCCTCCTCAGAGTCCGGCGAGCGCGACGTCACCTATGGCATCAGCGACCGGCCGCTCTACAAGCCCGGCGATCAGGTGCATGTGAAATATTATCTTCGCCGCGTAGGCTACTTCGATCCTGACGACTCGCGCTGGGCAGCCAAGACCGGCGAGTTGATCGTCCACAACGGCCGCGGCGAGGAAGCACTGCGAATGCAAAACCTAACCACCGACGATCTCGGTGCCGTGGAAACCTCATTTATCATCCCCAAGGACGCCGTGCTTGGCAACTGGAGCGCTATTTTCACAGTCCCCAACCAAATCAGCGCCACCGTCTCGTTCCAAGTCGAGGAATACCGCAAGCCGGAATACGAAGTGAAAGTCGAGGCCCCCACCGAACCCGTGAAACTTGGTGACACCTTTACCGCCACCGTCAAAGCCAACTACTTTCACGGCGCTCCTGTTAGAAAAGCCGACGTCGAAATCATCGTCAAACGAGGCTCCGTCACTGAGCCATGGTTACCCGGATGGCGTTGGGACTGGCTCTTCGGCCGCGGCGCGTGGTGGACCGCTCCCGAGGCCTCATGGCATCCGTCGTGGGACCGCTGGGGATGCATGCCGCCACCGCCTCCATGGTGGCAGGGCAACCGCTGGACGCCCGATGAAATCATCCTGAAAAAAACCGTCCCCATCGGCGAGGACGGCACCGCCAAGATCGAAATCGACACCGCACCGGCCAAGGAAATCCACGGCGACATGGATGCGAGATACACCATCGAAGCCCGCGTGGTGGACGCCTCGCGCCGCGAGGAACGCGGCAGCGGATCGGTGATCGCCGCCCGCAGGCCCTTCGAGGTCGTCGTCTGGACCAACCGCGGCCACGCCATGGCCGGCGATGAAACCGAGGCCACCATCTCCGCCTCCACCCTCGCCGGCAAACCGGTCGCCGGTGCCACAGGCACGCTTAAAATCTATCAACTCGGCATGAACCCCGAAGGCCGCGTTATTGAAACGGAAATCCAATCATGGCCCATCACCACCGACGCCGAAGGCCAGGCAAAACACAAGTTCGCCGCACCCGCCACCGGCCAATATCGCCTCGCTGCGAATCTAACATTCAAAGACGGCGAAGCCGTCGAAGGCGCCACCATCCTCAACATCCACGGCCCCGGCCGCGATGATCCGAAAGACTGGAATTTCGGCCCGCTCGAATTGGTTTCGGACAAATCGGAATACCAAACCGGCGACATCGTGAAACTCCGCGTCAACTCCGACCGTGAAAACGCCCACGTCTGGCTTTTCCTGCACATCACCCACAACGCGGGCCGCGAGGCAAGACGTGTGCAACTCGATGGCCGGAGCTCTGAAATCGAAGTGCCGCTCACCCTCAAGGACATGCCCAACATGTTCATCGAAGGTGTCACCGTACATGGCGGGAATGTTCACACTGCGGTTCGCCAGATCCTTCTCCCCCCGGTGAGTAAAATGATAGAAGTGACTCTGGAGCCCGCCAAGCCCAAGGTGAAACCACAGGAGAAATCCTCGTTGCGCATCACCCTCAAGGACGCAGACGGCAAACCAGTGACTGGCAAGGTGCTTCTAACAGTCTATGACAAGTCGCTCGAAGCGATTACCGGCGGTTCGAACGTCGGCCCGATCCATGAGAATTTCTGGAACTGGAAAAATCATTACAACTCCCATGGCATTCCCAACTCGCTGCCATCATCGCCTGGCAATCTGCTGCGGCCCAAGGTCACCGGCATGCGGCAACTCGGCCGCTTCGGCGATGACCATGTGCTGGCGGGCGGCATGCTGCAGCGCAAGAGTGCGGACAGACTGGAATCAAAATCCTCAATGGTCATGGAAGAGGCTGCTGCACCGATGGCCATGGCCGGGGAAGCCATGGATGCCGATGGCTTCGCCGGCCAGTCGCCGGGAACGGCGCCCATCCTCGTCCGCAAGGACTTCGCCGATCTATTGAAATGGCAGGGTGAAATTCTAACAAACGCCGAAGGCTCCGCCGAAATCCCACTGGAGTTTCCTGACAACCTCACCACCTGGAAAGCCCGTGTCTGGCACCTCGGCAAAGGCACCACTGTCGGTGAGGGCAGCACGGAAATCATCACCTCCAAGGAATTGTTAGTGCGCCTGCAAGCCCCGCGATTCCTCGTCGAACGCGACGAAGCCGTGTTCAGCGCCGTCGTTCACAACGACCACGACGCACCGAAAACCGTCAAAGTTTCGCTCGAACTCGACGGTGACAATCTAACAGCCCTCAGCGGCGAGGCCCAAACCGTCGAAATCGCCGCCCGCTCGGAGGCCCGCATCGACTGGCGCGTCAAAGCCCTCAAGGAAGGCGAGGCCACGCTCCGCATGAAAGCCGATGCCGGCGACGATGGCGATGCCGTCGAGCGCAAGCTGCCCGTCCTCGTCCACGGCATGTCGCGCCAGGATGCATGGAGCATCGTCGTTGATCCCGACAAAAACTCTGCCGTCATCCACATGGAAGTCCCCGAGCAACGACGTCCGGATCAATCCAAACTTACTGTGCGCTTCTCACCCACCATCGCCGGAGCCATCGTTGATGCGATTCCCTATCTCGCCAGCTACCCGCACGGCTGCACCGAGCAAACGCTCAACCGCTTCGTCCCGCTCGTCATCGCCCAGAACATGCTCAAGGAGCTCGGCATCAACCTCGCCGAAGTCAAAGCCAAGCGCACCAACCTCAATCCGCAGGAACTCGGCAATGCCGCCGACCGCGCCGCACAGTGGGCCCAATGGCAGAACAACCCGGTCTTCGATGAACTCGAGATGCAAAAAATGGTCGCCGCCGGTGTGGACCGCCTCATGTCCATGCAAAACTCCGACGGCGGCTGGGGCTGGTTCTCCGGCTACGGCGAATATTCCTATCCGCACACCACCGCCGTCATTGTCCACGGTCTGTTAGTCGCCAAGGCCAACGGCGCGAACATTCCTGACCGCATGCTCGACTCCGGCATTGCCTGGCTGATCAGCCACGAGAAAAAACAAACCGCCGCCCTGCAACTCCATGTCGAACGCGAGGCGCTTCGCAAGGAATGCAAAAAGATCAAGGACGACACCCGCTACGAAAAATCCAGAACCGACGCCATCGACGCCTTCGTCCGCATGATCCTCGGCGAGGCCAGGCGCGATTCCGAGCCAATGCTCGCCTTCCTCCACCGTGACCGTGTCGATCTCCCGGTCTATGCCAAATGTCTGTTAGGACTCGAACACCACCGCAAGGGCGACGAAGCCCGCCGCGATGAAGTCATGCGCATGATCGCCCAATTCCTTAAACGAGACGACGAAAACCAAACCGCTTATCTCGATCTCAAAAACACCAATTATTGGTGGTTCTGGTATGGCAGCGAAGTCGAAGCACACGCATGGTATCTCAAACTGCTCGCCGCCGTGAAACCCAAGGAAGCCGACACCCGCGGACTCGTCAAATACCTCGTCAACAACCGCAAGCACGCGACTTACTGGGAATCCACCCGCGACACCGCCTACGCCATCGAGGCCATCGCCGCATACTTCAAAGCCAGCGGTGAGGACGCGCCGGAAATGAATGTTGAAGTCATCATCAACGGAAACCGCAACCAGGCACACAAGGTTTCCATCAACCGCGACAACCTCTTCACTTTTGATGGCACGATCACCCTGACTGGCGATTCTGTGATCACTGGCAAGAACACTGTCGAACTCCACAAATCCGGCAAAGGCACGCTTTACGCCAACGCCTACCTCGAAGTATTCACCCTCGAAGACCGACTCCGCGCCGCTGGACTCGAAGTGAAAGTGCAACGCAAAATTTCCAAACTCATCGAACTTGAAAAGGAAACCGAAGTCCCCGACTCCACCGGCCTCGTTGTTCAACAACAAGTCGAACGCTTCCGCCGCGAACCTCTAACAGATGGGGCAAGCGTCAAATCCGGCGACCGCATCGAAGTTGAGCTTATCCTCGAAAGCAAAAACGACTACGAATACCTGATCTTCTCCGACGCCAAAGCCGCCGGCTTCGAAGCGCTCGATGCTCTCAGCGGTTTCATTTCCGGCGACGGTGGATTCAGTGCCTACATGGAACCCCGCGACCAGACCGTGGACTTCTTCATCCGCGCCCTGCCGCGTGGCACCCACACGCTTCGCTACCAACTGCGCGCCGAGGCCCCTGGCACCTACAAAGCCCTGCCTGCCGAGGCCTCCGCCATGTATGCTCCCGAACTCCGCGGCAATTCGGAGGACATCCGCCTCATCATTGAGTAATCGTGGCGGCGGATTGCATCCGTCATGCCCAATCATCTAACACCCGGCGATCATCACATGATCGATCAGTCGCACGTCGCCGTAAAACACGGCGGCAGCGAGAATCGCTGGACGCTTGAGATCGGCGGTTGGTTGTAGCGTTTCCGCATCCACCAGTAAGAGGTAGTCGATGCGTGCCAGTGGTGATGATTCGATGTCGGCGCGGGCGGCGGCAAGCATCTCAGCGGCGTCCCGGCGTTCGGCGGCGGTCACCAGCGCGCGCTGAATGCGCGGAGCATCGGCGCGTTCTTCGTGGTTGAGCCGGACGTTGCGCGAGGACATCGCCAGTCCGTCGGATTCGCGCACGGTGGGGCAGGGGAGGATTTCCACCGGCACATCGAGATCGCGCACCATGCGGCGGATGATGGCGAGTTGTTGGAAGTCCTTCTCGCCGAAAACTGCAGAGTGGCAACCGGTCAGCAGGATAAGTTTCAATACCACCGTGCAAACGCCATCGAAGTGGCCGGGCCGCGATGCCCCGCAGAGGCCGCTGGATAGCAGTGATTCAGTGACCGTCACCGAGCGGTCGGCATGATACATTGATGACGCATCCGGAAGGAATACCACATCCACCCCGGCGGCCACGCATTTCTCAAGATCGCTTTCGATTGGCCTTGGATAAGCATCCAGATCGTTCGCGCGGTCGAACTGGATCGGGTTGACGAAAATCGAGACCATCACAGTGCCCGAGGCACCGGCATCCTGGCGGGCGCGCTTGATGAGTTCCAGATGGCCCTGGTGCAGCGCGCCCATGGTGGGGACCAAGACACGGCGGATCGAGAGATCTGCTGATTTGTTAAGAGCTTCCCTTAACTCACTTGTTGTTTTGACCACTCTCATGGCTATTATCTGTCCAGGCTGGTTGTTTTCCTACGTCCTATCCGAGCATTTCCATCAGGTGCCCGAAGACATCTGAATTCTTCACCATGCCAGCGAAGCGCGCGGACTGCGGCCCGGTGGCGGTGATCAGCGTGGGGTCTGTGGTGTGAGTGGTGCCGGTCCAGCCGATGCCGGTGTGATTTCCAATAAATTGTCCTAACAGACCTTCCGGTTTCACTAACTGATGGTTCCATTCCACCACCTTGCGTTCGTTGAGAATTTCGTAAAGCGCTTCGATTTCCCGTGGTTTCAAGCTGAGTTGGAGATGATTGGTGATCAGTGCGGATAGTTCTTCAGTGTCACGCTTTTTCAATTTGTTCCACTCAGCGAAGATCCTTTCATGTGAGGCGTTGAAACGGGCGATGCGCTCGAAATGCTGGGTGCTCTCGGAATAGCCGGCTCCCATGCCATTGAGTCCGGGATTCGCATTACCGTGGTCGCTGGTGGCGATGACCAGGATGTCATCGCGCCCGGCGGCTATTTCCAGCACTGCGGCAAGCGCGTCATCAAAGGCTAGCTGCTCGCCCAACAGCCCGCCTATGTCGTTGAGGTGCGCCGCGTGATCGATGCGCGCACCCTCGACTTGCAGCAGGAACGGCTGATCGCCAGTGAGAAAACGCGACAGCGCGGCCTGTGCCATTTCTGTTAGGGTGGGCACCCGTGCGGCGAGTTTCGGATTGCGGTCGCGATCGATCGAAAAAGGCAGGTGACCGCGTGTGAAGGTGCCGAGCAATTTTTCGCTGGCGGATGCAGTGAGCTCATCGCGCTGCCGCAGAATCTGGTAACCGGCTTTTTCGAAATCGCCTGACAAGTCCTTGTGGTCACTGCGGATTTTGGGATCAAAGAAGGCCGAACCACCGCCAAGAATGACGTCCACGCGATTGAGGTATTGCGTGGCGATGGCGTCTTCACTGCCCCGCGATGGCACCGAGGCGGCGAAGCCGGCTGGCGTGGCATGGGTGACGGTGGCCGTCGTGACCAGGCCGATGCGTGCCGAGCCGGATTGTTTGAGAAGAGCCGCGATCGGGGTGATCGCTTTGCCCGTGGGATCGGTGTTGATCGCGCCATTGTGGATGCGCTGGCCGCCGCCCCATGCCGAGGCTGCGGCGGCCGAGTCGGTGACCATGGAATTTGCGGAGGCGGTGTCCATCAAGCCGCGCGAGCTGGAGCGCTCATTGATGAGCTGCCACCAGCAGGTGCCGCGCTTGCGGGTGAGCTTGGAATAAGCTTCGGCAAGGGTGAGCACTCCCGGGCTCATGCCATCGGATACCATGAATACCACTCCGCGGACTTTTTTTGCCGGGACGGCGGTGGTTTCCGCAACCGCCGGATAGCTGGCGAGAAACCCAGCGGCTCCACCGAGACAGGCGGTTTTCAACCAGTCGCGGCGGGCCAGACCAACCGTGTCATTCGGATCATTCATAGTGGGAAATTAGTTTTCTGAAAGGATAAGGCAAGGTGGATAAAGTCTGCTCCGGGTGACATGTCCGCCATGGTTCTGGGATTATGGATCGGAAGATTCCTCGCTCAGTTGAGCTTCAATGATTTTGAAAACCGGATGGTCCGCTTGGAATTTCTTCTCGAAGCAGCTCTTTGCGGAATTGAAATGCTGGCGCGCGAGCTGCGGCTCGGACTCGATATGCAGCCGGGCGAGATAGAAGTGCATGTTTCCGGTCGCGACTGGTGATTGGCCGTCTTGCGGTGATTCCAACCGCGTGCTGTAAAGACGGATCAATCGGCCGGTCCGCTGTGTTGCCATGTAAACCTCTTCCAAATCCCCAAACACCGTTGGATTTTCCAAATCGAGAGCCATCAGGCGCAGGGCGGTGGCATCGGACTCTGCGGCTTCCTGGCGCAGACGCATCCTCAGCAGGGATTTGATGTTCGGATAGGCGTCTGGCCGGATCTGATCCGCCAGCTCGTAGTGGCGCAAGGCATCCTTGTCCTCGCCAAGCTCGGCGAGGATGTCCCCGGCGAGGGATGCGGCATCGCTCTTGAGGTCTGGCTCCGCATAGAGTTCGAGTGCCTTTTTCGCGGAACCCAGCGCATCACGATTCGAGCCGACCGCGAAGCGTGCGCTGGCGAGGTTGAAATGGGCCGCCGCGTATCCGGGATTGAGTTCAATGCATTTCTCAAAGTGAGGGATGCTCTTCGCATAGTTGCCTCGCGCGAGTTCCAGGTGACCGAGCGCGAAACGAGTGGCATCCTCTTCCAAGCCGGACTTCACTGCCTTGTCAAGATGCTCAAAGGCGGCATCGGCATACGATTTTCCATCGTCGGTTTTTGCATCGGGATGCATGCCCGGTTGTTTGTAGTAGTAAAGACCGAGGGCACGATGGATTCGCACTTCCCCGGGGTGTTCTTCGAGCATGCGTTTCAACGTCTTTTCGGTTTCGAAGTGAAACATGTCAAAAGTGCCTTCCGCACCCCGGACATCCTCGATGCGTTCCTGTTCGGCCAAATCGCGCAATGCGAACATATCAGCGCCGATTCGGGAGGCGTAGTAGTTTGTCAACAAGTCGAACTTGAACAGCACGACTTCCAGATCGCGATGCTTGGGGTCGGCCTTTTCGACGAGCTGATAGGCGGCTAGATACTGCTTTTCCGCCACCAAGTCGCGGGCTTGGGGCAAAATATCGGCGACCTTGTCCGCAAACGCGGCCTGGAATGCGATGGCGGCCCAAAGCAGTGCGATCAGGATGTTTTTCATGACGATGTGTGACGGTCGCAAATGACAGGGCCCGTGTGAAGCGATTATCCGTGTCAGCGTTGCAACCAGCGCAGGATGGGCGGCAGGCTATCACTCCATGCGTGGGCAACAGCGCAGCGGATCACCGTTGTCTCATCATCGCTGGCGGGAAAATATTTGTTCTGGCGGATGCTGCGCGAATGGCGGGCGATGGCGCGCAACTCCGGCGGCAGTGAAAGCAAACCGAAGACCGCGGCCAGAGCAGTGGCAGCGAAAAGAATAGCGATCGCGCCCATTACCGGTGTTCTGCCCGCCAGCAACGCGAAGACCGCGATCACCGCGCTGAGCGGCGGCACGGCAAGGCCGAAACGGCGGCTTTTTTCGCGTGCGGTGGCGGCCTTTGGATCCTTTTCAAACCACTCGGCAAGTGCCTTGGTGCGCAGTTCCGCACCGAACTCCGCCGCGCTTTTCTCCGCACGGTGGATCACCGCCGCGTCTCCCGGTGCGGGCATCCAGCTCGCAAGATCGCAGCGGCAGGTGCGCCGGCCTTCATTGGCCAGCACGCGCAGGCCGAACCACCAGCGCGCCAGCATGGTGGTGGCGATGGGCAGGATCGATAGGATGAGGATGAGGCGAAACATGATAATTCGAAATGTAGCGTCGCTCTATGAGCGTCGCTGGTTAGGCATCCAATCACGCGGATTGTCCGGCCACGGATGTCTGGGATAACGGCCGGCGATTTCCTTTTTCATCTGCGCGTAGCCGCCGGCCCAGAAGCTTTTGAGATCCTTGGTCATCTGCCAAGGTTTCTGGCCGGGTGTGAGAATGTGCACCAGCAACGGCACGCGGCCGCTGGCGATGTGCGGGGTTTCCCAGACGCCGAACAAATGTGAGACTCTAACAGAAATATAAGGATCCTTGCCGGACTCGTAGGTGATTTTGGCGGACTGACCATTGGGTAGATCGATGCGTTCCGGGCAATAGGAGTCCATTGCGGAACGCTGTGCCCGACTCAGCCATTCGCGCAGCACGTGCCAGACATTGGCCTCCTTGATTTCCTTGTAGCTGACCGCGCCGTGGCAGATCTGGGCGATGGCGTCCGCTTTGTCGTCATCGCACCAAGCCGGCATTTCCAATTCCGGCATCGCTGTTCCTAACAGAATGAGCCGTGCCGTCCATTGCTCCACGGAGTGATCCCAGTTCTTGAGTGTCAATTCACCTGATAGAACCTTTGCCGCAAGGATTTCCGCGGCTTGATCAAGATTGACGTTCTGGTCGCTCTCCTTCGCCTCCAACACCAGATCGCGGAAGCGGGTTTCCTTGCGCGCCACCACGCGGCGGCGAGCCTCGTCCCACGCCGCGCCGTCGGTAACAGTTAGATCATCTGGAAACAAACCAGCCAACCACGAGGGATCGATGGCGGTGGCGCGGCGCAGGTGGACGATGACCTCGCGCGCCTCGACTTCGGTGATCTCCGCCGCCACGAAGGCAGGCGCGTCTTTCACGCAGGATTCCTCGTCGAGCTTGCCACGGCGCTTGCCAACGAGTTTGCAGGCGAGCGTGCCTTGATTGAAGCGGATCGCGAGTTGGTCGCTGAAGCTGGCGAGCATCGCGTGCCCCACCGCCTCGCGGCGCGCTTTGAAATCGACGGCCTGCCAATCCCAGCCGAAGCGCTTTGCCAGCGAACGCAGTCGATCGAATCCCTGGGCGGTCTCTCTCGCGCCACGGGCTAGAATGCCAAGCTGTCCACAGCGTTTGGGATCGAAGCGCATTTCCTCCGCACTTTCGAATGCACGCCACTCACCGGCGAAGTCCGAGTCGTCATCGGCAAAGATAAAATCCTTGCGGCCCACTCCGCTGTGCTTGCCGGTGAAAACGCCCTCGCCCTGCACCGCCGCAGCGATGAACGCGGTCTCCGCCACACAACCGTGTTCGTGCCCCGCGAGCATCAGCCGCGAAAAACGCGGCTCCAGAGGCAGCGCGGCCATCTTCACGCCTTCTTCTGTTAGATTTCCCAACGCATCCAGAGCACCGAGGTCATGCAACAGGTGTTCGGCTCTCACAAGCGCGTCTTCTTTCGGCGCGTCGAACCAGCGGAAATTCCGGATCTCGGCAATTCCGGCGGACTTGAGTAGTAGAACCGCTTCCGCCAGATCCACACGATGGACTTCGGGTGCTTCAAACTCCGCGCGCTTCGCATGGTCAGCCTGGCTCCACAGCCGGAACGCACGGCCCGGCGCGGTGCGTCCGGCGCGGCCCGCGCGCTGCTCGGCGGAGGCGCGGGAAATCTTCCTGATAAGCAGCGTGTTGATCGCACGGCGCGGCTCGTAGGCGGAAACGCGGGCGAGACCGGAATCGATCACCGTTCTAACACCTTCGATGGTCAGCGAGGTTTCGGCGACGTTGGTGGCGACGATGATCTTCGGCTTGGGGCCGGGTGTGATCGCCGCTTCCTGCGCGGCGGGCGGCAGCGCACTGTAGAGTGGAAACACATCCCAGCCGCGGGAAATGCTGCTGTTTTCCAGCAGTTCGATGGTTTTGCGGATCTCATGCGTGCCGGGCAGGAACATCAGGATGTTTCCCGCATCCGGCATGGCCATCACCTCGCGGCAGACAGTTATCATTTTCTCCCAGATGGGAATTTCGCGCGGTGGTCCGCCACGGCGGTCGTTCACCGGTGCCTTGTCCGGTCGATAGAGGATGTCCACCGGATAGGTGCGCCCTCCGGCTTCGAGTGAAACGACGGGTGTTAGATAATCCGCTAGTCCGGCGGTTTCCAGTGTGGCGGACATCACGACCACGCGCAGATCGGGTCGCGCGCCGTCCTGCAGATCGAGGCAGCGGGCGAGCGAGACATCCACCGCGAGCCGGCGCTCATGGAACTCATCGAACACCACCGCCCCCACACCTGATAGACCGGGATCATCCTGAATCCATCGTTGGAACACGCCGTCTGTTAGATAAATGATGCGGGTGTCATGGCCATACTTGGTATCAAAGCGCACCGCATAACCAATCTCGCGGCCGAGCGTGGTGTTGCGTTGTTTCGCCACCCAGCCGGCCAATAAGCGCGCGGCCATCCGCCTCGGCTCGATGACCAGGATGCGTCCATCAATTCCGGCATCCAGCAACATGCCGGGCACCTCGGTCGATTTGCCCGAGCCTGTCGGCGCTTTCAAGAGCACGCGTGAACGGTATCCGGCCGCGACTGCGGCGCGGAGTGTATCGGCGATTTCGAAGATGGGCAATGGCACGGCTTTCACAATTTTTCCGTGCCGATCAGACGGGCCATTTTGGTGTCGTTGGTGAGAGTTAGCAAACCCTGCGCTGCATAGTCATTGGCGATCATACGGTCCACAAGCCCGCAGCCTTTTTTCGAAAGGATGGCTTCCATGACGGAGGGGCCGTTGAACGGGGAGCACAGTCCGCTGGTGAGCACGCTATGCAGAGCGTTTCTGGCTTCATCTTTGGAAATGCCGTAATGGTGCTGAAGCGCGATGTAGGCCTCGCCGATCACTTGATTCGAAACAAAAAACTCGGTTTTCGGTTCCTCCCTGATCCGACGTTCCAAGGAGAGAACGGTTTCCTATATTCCGCGTCCGGATCGCCCGTCAGCAGCCGGACGAATACCGACGTGTCAATCCCGTAGCGATGGCTCATGGATTTCGTTTCGGAAGTGGTTCAGGTCAAAAGGTTTGTGTCTGGGTTTGATGAGCTTCCGAACCGGAGCGAGTTTGCTGTGGTCGATGGTGTGGGGACGCAGCAGGAACCCGTCACTGCGGGGCTGGAGTTCAAGGTGGCTGCCCGGCCCGGCACCAAGAGCATTGAGCACGGATTCGGGGAAAGTCACTTGTCGCTTGCTCGTTACTTTGACCAACATGACCACATGTTTCGGTCTCCTTACGGATGAAGTCAAGTGGTAAGGTGGAAACGCGATGTCTGCCGGGCGGATGCGATTTCTATCCGCCTCTCCGTAATGCTTCGCCGGAATGCGGTGTCGTTTCGATGGTTGCCACCACCACTCAATGCCTGAAATGCCGGTGACCGGTGAAGACCATGGCCATGCCGGCGGCATCCGCTGCGGCGATGACTTCCTCGTCGCGGATCGAGCCGCCGGGCTGGATGCAGGCGGTGGCACCGGCGTCGATGGCGGACTGCAGGCCGTCTGCAAACGGGAACATGGCATCCGAGGCTACCACGCTGCCCTTGAGATCGAGCCCCGCTTCCTTGGCTTTCCAAACTGCGATGCGCGAGGAATCCACGCGGCTCATCTGGCCGGCACCAATGCCGAGCGTGCGGTCGGCCGCGGCATAGACGATGGCGTTGGACTTGACGTGTTTCACAATCCGCCAGCCGAAGCGCATGGCGCGCATTTCCTCTTCGGTGGGCGGGCGTTTGGTGACGACTTTCGCTTCCAGATTGTCCAAGCCGAGCGCGGCGTGGTCGCGGTCCATCACCATGATGCCGCCGGGGCAGGAACGGATGACGGCGGATTTTTTCTCCACCAGATAGGCGTCGTTCATTTTCATGAGACGCAGGTTTTTCTTCTTCTGAAGCAGCGCGCGGGCATCGGATTCGAAATCCGGCGCGATGATCACGTCGGTGAAAATTTCCGAAATCACACGGGCGAGTTCGAGCGTAAGAGGGCGGTTGCAGACGATTACGCCGCCGAACGGGGCCTGGCGGTCGGTTTCAAACGCCTTCTGCCAGGCGATCTTGAGGCTTTCATCGTCCTGGCCCACGCCGCAGGGATTGGTGTGCTTGAGGATGGCTACTGTGGGGCGGACGAAGTCGAGGATGATGTCGGCGGCGGCCTCGATGTCTAGGATATTGGTATAACTCAACTCCTTGCCCTGGACCTGCGTAAAGTAATCGCGGAAGTTGCCATAGAGCGCGCATTTCTGGTGCGGGTTGTCGCCGTAGCGCAGTTCCTGTTCGAGCGGCAGGCTGAGCGTGAAGCTGGCGCAGGTGCCGCTGCGGCACTGGCCGAGGTAGTTGGTGATGGCGGCATCGTATTGCGAGGTGCGCAGGAAAACCTTCACGGCGAGCTGCTCGCGGAAACCCTTGGTGGTTTCACCGTTGTGCTCCCTCATTTCCTCGATCACGCGCGGATAATCCGCGGGATCCACGACCACCGTGACATGCGAGTGGTTTTTCGCGGCGCTGCGCAACATCGACGGGCCGCCGATGTCGATGTTCTCGATCGCTTCCTCAAGTGTGACATCGGGTTTGGCGATGGTTTCCTCGAAGGGGTATAGGTTCACGACCACCAGATCGATGGGCGGTATGTCGTGTTTTTTCGCCTGCTTGAGGTGTTCCTTGTCATCGCGGCGGTGGAGCAGGCCACCGTGGACTTTCGGGTGCAGCGTTTTGACTCGGCCGTCAAAGAGCTCGGGCGCGCCGGTGAATTCGGAGACGTCGATTACCGGCAGGCCGGCTTCGCGGAGCGCCTTGGCGGTTCCGCCGGTGGAGAGCAGTTCGACTCCGAGGTCGTGGAGATCCTTGGCGAAGTCGGCGAGTCCGGCTTTATCGGAGACGGAAAGGAGGGCGCGGGTGATGGGCATGGCAGGAGGCGGTCGCGGGGTTGATTGCCGGAGCTGCGGTTGCCGCCCGACGGCCACGCCGTAAACAAGCCGCCGCCGCGGGGCAAGCGCAATAGGGGCCGGTCCGCCGCGGCTCGAGCTCGGTGATTGACGTGCCTCCGCTGGCGATTTAGGAAATTCCTACACCATCATGAAACGCAACGCATTCAAAATGAAGCTCAAGCCCGGCTTTGAGGCCGAATACCGGAAACGCCACGATGAAATCTGGCCGGAGCTTTCCAAGGAACTGAGCGACGCCGGGGTTTCCGACTATTCTATCTTTCTCGACGAGGAGACGCTCACGCTGTTTGCAGTGCAAAAGCTCGAGGACGGCCACACGGCCGATGCCCTGCCGTCCCATCCCATCGTGCGCAAGTGGTGGGATTTCATGGCCGACATCATGGTGGTGAATCCGGACAATTCACCGGTGTGCAATTCGTTGGTGGAGGTCTTCCACGCCGATTGATCAGGCGCGGGCACAGGTCTCGCGCAGCAGTGCGGCGAAACGCGCCAGCGACTCTTGATAGACCGGACCCAGTGAGGGTTCCGGCTGCAGGGCTGCTCCCGGCGATGCCACGCAGAAAGTTTTTTGAAGCTCAGCCAGATCCTGCCCGGCGGCTGCGGCGGCGATGAGCGCGGCACCGAGTGCGGCGGAGTTGGACACATCAAGGCGCTCGACCGGGGCTTGGAAAACATCCGCCACGAGCTGGGCGATGCCGTCGTTTTTCGATGCTCCGCCGGTGAGCCGGATGCGTTCGGCGGGAACTTCCATCCACTCGGAATGCAGGCGCATGTTGAGGAACTGGCCTTCTAACAAGGCCCGCACCTGCAAGCCGGGCTCGGCACCGGATTCGAAGGATGAAGAACCCTTGAGCACCGGCCCGCAGAAGTCATGACGCGGCGTGATTTCCGGGCCGAAAAACGGCAGCATCAGATTCTGCCCGGCGGAATCACGGGATTCAGAAAGCGCGGCTCGATCGAATGCCGACCAGTCGAGCCCCAGCCCGTCGCGCAGCGCCTCGCGGGCCAGCGAGCCGTTGCGGAAACAGATCAGCGACATGAAACCACCGGCCGGATTTCCAAAGACATGCCCGAAGCCCTTGGGGTCGGTTTTCGGGCCCGGCATCGCGGCGAAGAAAGTGTCGCTGGTGCCCAGTGAAATCACGATGTTGCCTGGCGCGGTGGCTCCCATGCCCACCAGCGAGGCGGGATTGTCGCCGGTGAAAAGCGCGACCCGGCAATCGGCCGGGAGTCCGTGTTTTCTAACAAAATAGGGCGAGACCGCACCTTGCACGGTGCCTGCCGGAGCGGGTGAGGGGAGTTTCTCCAACAAGCCGGGAGCTGTGGCGGAGAGCAAGTCAGGGTCCCATTCCAGCGTGGCAAGATTGAGCAGGTTCATGCCCGCGCCATCGCCGTAATCGATGGCGGCCGGCTTGCCCGCGAGCACCGAAGCCATTAACGAACTCACCAGATGGATCTGCGCGGTGCGCTCGTAGGCGGCCGGATCCTGTTTGAAAAACCGGCGGATCTGCGGACCGGTGAAGCGCTCGATGGCGATCGATCCGCTGCGGCGGCAGACTTCCGCCGGACCATTCAGCGCGGCGGTGATTTCCGCGCATTCCTCACCGGTCGAGGTGTCCATCCAGATCGGCGAACTGGCGCGGGTGAGGGCGGGGGAGAGCTGTGTCGTCAGGCTTTGCTGCGGATCCAGCGTTGCCAAACGGCTCGCGAAAGTGTCATCCAGATAAACCGATCCATGCTGCTGGCCGGAACCGGCGATCATTTCCACTTGGGTTAGATCCGCTGCCGCGCCCAAGCGGGTGAAGAGCAGGTC
>CANLKN010000062.1 GCA_947491475.1 Akkermansiaceae bacterium
CCGGTCTCCAGTTCCAGAAGATCGCAGACATCGGCCATCATGGATGAGGTGAGCGTCCAGAGTGCGCAGAAACCCAGCGCGAGAAAAAGGGGCGGAATCAGGAAAAGATAAGGATGGGCGGGCGAATAGCACACCCACTTGAGCAGGCAGCCGACCACCGAGCATGCAAGGAATAGCACCAGTGCCGGCTTCTTGCCCATGCGCACACCCGCCGCGCCCACGATGAAGACGAAGACGAGGCTGCCCGCCTGCCATGCCGTGCCCGACCAACCCAGCAGGATCGATGCGGGTTTTTCCACGCCGCCGTAGATGTGATAAATGGCAATGTAGGGAGTCAGGCTCGTGATGCTGAAAATCCCCAGGCACATCAGCAGGACGACAGTGGAGAGAATCATGAACGGACGGTTTTTCAACGCGTTGCCCATCTGGTGCATGACGGAGGGCGGCTTCTCCCGTTCAGCCTTCGTCACCACTCGCTCGTGGCATTTGAAAGCGGAAACCAGCGCGAGCACGATCATTAGGATACCCATGAGAACGCCTACCCAGCGTGCGCCTTGCAGAGGGTCGGAGAAGAATGGCAGTTGAGTCATGGCATAGAGCCATGGAATGGTCAGCAGCGCGACGGAGCACCAGAATGAATTGAACGCCATCAGCCGCGTGCGCTCGTCGTAGTCCGCCGTCAGGGAGAATCCCAGCGCGCTCCACGGGATGCCAAAGAGGCTCGTGAAGAGGAAGAAAACGATCGAGACGAGCAGGAACCACCAGAAATATGCGTTCTCTGACCAGCCGTGAGGCATCATCCACAACAGCGCGAAAGTCAGGCCGGCACCGATACCGCCGACGACCATGAACGGTTTCCGGCGGCCGTATCGCGATTGGAAATTGTCGGAGATGCCACCGATGACCGGATCAGCGAAGGCATCCAGCAGCCGCGGGATCGAGAGCGCCAAGCCGACCAATGCGGGGTTCACGCCCAGCGTCACGTTCAGGACAAACTGCGCGAGGTTGCCCACGCTGTTGATCATCAGGTTGTAGGCCATGCCACCGCTGGCATAGCCGAACTTGATGCCCAGGGGCACCCGGTCGGCGGCTGCGGTGACATGCTTGTGCCGGTTGTGTGGATCATTGGTTTCATTCATGGCATGTTGCGGCGGTAAGTCTTGCGGTATTCGAGCGGGGAGACGCCGGTGGCGGTCTTGAAGCTGTTGGAAAAATGCGCGGAATCGCTGAAGTGCAGCGAGAGCGCGATCTCGGTGAGGTTGAGCCTGCTCTGCACCAGCAGGTTGCGGGCGCGGATCATCCGCCGCTGCAAGTAGTATTCATGCGGCGTGCAGCCGGTCTGCTCCTTGAACGACTTGCGCCAGCGCCCTGGTGATTTCGCCACGGCACGGGCACAATCATCGTCCGAATAGGGTTTCTGCTCGCGGAGGATATTCTCCATATGCTGCGCGGTTAGATAGACCTCGTGTGAAAGCCCGAACTTCGCGAATTCCGGATCGTGCGCCTGGAGCGAGCGCACGATCATCCGCATGATCCGGAAGATGCCGGATTTGAGCAGTAATTTTGACGGATTTTCGCAATCGCGTTCCCGTGC
The DNA here is from genome assembly GCA_947491475.1 of Akkermansiaceae bacterium. Lineage (GTDB taxonomy): Bacteria > Verrucomicrobiota > Verrucomicrobiia > Verrucomicrobiales > Akkermansiaceae > Luteolibacter. Next base: position 1,595 of record CANLKN010000062.1, read on the forward strand.
GAGAGCCATCAGTTCCCCGGTGAATCCCGGCCAGTAATCGGGCAGGAGGGGAAATTGCAGGGCCGGCTTGTAGAGCGGCGCGCTGAAAAGCGTGCTGCTGAAAAACAGCGGGACGATGCCTTCCTCATCCAGAAGGAGATTCAAATCCTCCAACAGCCATTCCGGCAGATACAAGACATTCATCAGCACGAGTTCGTCGAACTTGGTGAACCAGTGCGGGTGGCCGGGCTGGATGATCATCACGTCGCCGGGCGAAATCCTGAAGGTGCCCGCATCCGTCACGTGCTCGGCCCGCCCTTGGAGCACAAAGCTGATCTCATGAAAATCGTGGTCGTGCGCGCCGATGTCGCGGTCAAAAGGGGTGATCCACACACGTGCCGGACGACTGTCGGTGAGTCCGACTTCGCTCAAACGATAGGTGTGTTTGCTGTCCAGGCTCATTGGGTTTGTGCGGGCCATTCTAGCGGCGCGGCGGATGCCCGCAAAGCTTTTGAGGCGTGCCGGGTTTCGTGGGTGGTGCTGAAGAGCTCGCGAAGGGCTTGGAGGTAGCCAAATCCGTATTGTTGCTCCGGCTCCAGACAACTGCCTTCCGGCCACTCGTTCCATGCGTTCACTGTCAGGATTCTGGGCTGCGGCGTCCGAACGGCAAGCAGTCGTTCAGCGATCATACGACTCGCCTCCTTGAATGCCGCGGGGGTGTTGCCGGTCATGACGGGATTCACCACATGGTCCGCGGGTTTGTCCCATGCGGCTGTGGGATGGGCGCGCGGCGAGTTGTCCCAGTGCACGGTGGTGTTCGGAAAATACGGCACCGGATAGCCGCTCAGCGCGTGGTCGAGAAACTCAAGGTAGCGGTCGCGGCCCCAATTGTAATCCGAAGTGGGAAAGGTTTCCTCATTCAGCGCGCCGTGGTGGACCCATGTGTATCCGGTCAGGCTATCAAGCGCGAGGTCCTCGCAAATACGCGGCCAGTCTGTTGGAGTTCTGCTGCCCGGCAGGTTCGGCTGGCCCCAGAGGATGGCATTGAGGTGCAGGCCGGGATGGCCCGCCGCCTCCACCTTCGCCCGGAAGCGGTCGAGCCCGCGGCGCGCACTCTCGACCGAGCCGAAGCTATCCAGGAAGACCGACATGTCATAAATCGAAAAGTAGGGTTTCCCCTCGATCTTCCAATAGCTCGGGTGCGCGAAATACTTTTCCACCATCCGGTCGGTGATGGTTTCCCAGGTCGCCTCGTTGACGGCGCCCGGATAGAGCAGCTTGCAGGGATCGGCCGGGTTGTAGCCCTGGATGTCATACCAATCGTGGTTCGCCCACATGATCGCGAAGCGGAGCCGGTCGTTGTTGGCAGCCTGGAGGAATCCCCGGTCCAGCGCGCCTTCAAGATAAGGGCCGTCGTTGTAATGATACCAATCGAAGATGAACGCTTCGAGCCCATGGTCTGCGGCCGCATCGATCTTGCGGGCCATCACCAGGGGATCCGATTCATCCTCGTAGCCCCAGAGCGGAACCTTGGGTTGCAGTTGACCGGGAAAACGCGGCCGGGTGCTGCGGACCAGATCCCACTCGGTGAAACCCGGATACTTGGCCTTGTTCCAACGCGGATGAGGATGCGTGCAGGGATAGTAGTAGGCCGCGACGGATATGTGGGACAAAGATGGAGTATTCATTTTTGTTTCAGCCAGATGACTCACTTTTGAATTTGCATGGCTTTCACTTCCTTTGATCCACGACCCGCAGTCCGGTGGGATCAAACCGGATTCCCTTCTCGCCGGGATCGAGCATGGGACCGAGTTCGAGGTCGCTTGCAAAAAGCGGGTCATCGACATCCAGCTTGCCGAGCACCACACCCGAGCTGTTGTCGATCCACACGGCAGCTGTTTTGATCGGTGTCTGTGGCGCGTCACCGCTGCGCTTGATGCGGTTGTTTTCGATCACAGAACCGACCACCCCGCTCATGCGGATGGCGGGAGCGCTGAGGTTTTCAAACGTGTTGTCGCGCACGGTGATGTTGCGCATGGGGCGGATGCCCCGTTCTTCCTCCCCCATCGGTTTATCAAACGTGATCGACACTCGCACATTGATGGCCGGCTGCACGCCGCCTTTGCCGATGAATTCGTTTTCCCGGATGACCAGATTGGAGGGTGGCGGGCCTTCGCCCCAGATGCGCTCGCCGAATGCGATGTCGAGCCCCCAACCCTCGTTGTTTTCAAAGCGGTTGCGCTCGATGATGCCGCCGGTCGAACTCGCCAGAATCCCCCGTCCGCGGAATGCGAGGAAACGGCACTCGCGGATCACAAACGGACTGCCCGCTTCTGATAGATTGTAAATCCGGTCCGCATCCGCATAAGTGGTGCCCGCCTTCAGGCCCTCGATGGGCTTGGTGAAACGGATGCGCGTGCTGCCAGGACCCACCTCCGCCGAAGCCACGGTCGTGCGACCTTTTTCCGTGAGGGTTTGCGGATCCAGCACCACCAATTCGTCACCCGGCCGCAGGCTCCAGGTGTGGTTCGGCGCGATGATCTCGCTGGTAGAGACAATTTTTTGCACCAAGATGGCGCTGCTGTGGATGTTGATCGCATCGTCCGCCATGCCTTCGAATGAGCAACGCTCGATCCGCAGGTTTCCACGCAGTCCGCGGGCGTGGATGCCATCCGCATTCGTCGAGAGCAGGCGGCCGGGTGCCACGCGCACATGGCAATCGACAAATGAGATCACGCCACCACAAAGGATCGGCAGGAATGCCAGCCCCGGCGAGGCCAGGATGGTCACGCCCTCGGCGCGCACGTTGGTGGAATTTCTGAAACAAACACCCGCGCCATAAGTCCGCGGCATGTGAACGTAGCGCGCGCCTTGCCCCAGACCCACATCGGCCGCTTTGGCACCAAGCCGGTGCTTGCTTTCCAGCCGCCAAGTGCGGCCTTCCATCGCTTGGATCGCACCACCCCCGCCGATGACATGAGGGCCGTAGCGGGTGGTTTGGTATTTGGCATCCGGCTGCACGGCTATTCCCCAAAGCGCCTTGGCGTTTTCCTTCGAGTAAGCGCTGTGGTCGAAGGTGATCGATGCCTCATCGAGTTCCAGATCAAAGGTGCCGCTCTGCTCGTCCACCGCTGTCACGGTGCCGAAGGAATATGGTAGCGGGTCGTAATCGATCGTTAGATTCCTGATGCTGACGTCCGTGCAGTTCTCAAAAAGGATGCCACCCACCGAGGGATTGGTGAAAACCAGCGTGCTGCCACCTTCCGCACCGTGCAGCATCAATTTCTCCGCGCCTTTGACCGGCAGTGCCCAGTCATCCGCACCGCCTCCCTCCAGCTCCACCTGATAGATTCCGGCCTCGAAGAGCACCTCGGCTGGCTTGCCAGATGCCTGCGCCGCGGCGATGCACTTGCGGATCGCCTCGCCATCCGCGTTGCCGTCATCCGGCACGGCTCCGAAATCACGAACCGGAAAAAGTGTAGCACCGGCATCATCGGTTTTTTTCACACCCCATGGATTGTTAGATCCGGAAACCGGCAACGGTTGGACCACCGCGGTGTGCGGCTCTCCAGCATTGAAGAGAAAAACCTCCGAGCCTTTCGGGAGCTGGATTTCGATGTCGCCATCGGGCAGTCTGCGGCAGCTGACTTTGGGATCGGACGATTGGCAGGTGAAACCATCTGCCAGCGGAGCGGAGAGGATGCAGGGCTCGCCGGCCTCGCTCTTGATGGAGAGCCACCGCAGTTTGCCCTCGCGGCGTTCGGCGCTGACGAGGAAAGCGCCTTCGCCACGCAGATTGTGGAACACGGCATCCTTCCATGTGGGAGGCAGCCCGCGGAACACGCGCAACTTGCCGCCCCAGCTTTGCAGCATCATGTCCTGCACCGCCTTTGCACCAACGAAACCCGATTCGATGACCGGAAAGCCTTCGACATATTGGGTATTCGGGAAAATCCCCGGATGGCTCAGATACTTGTCGAGATAGAACAAGGCTTTATCACCATCGTCGAACGAGGCATACATCGACGAAGCCGCCGCCCACGACCACGGCGAGAGATAGCCGAGTCCGCCGAAATGCATGATCCGGATAGGCGGGGGAAGTTTCGCGGAAAACGCCTCGATTGCCTCCAGCCCGGGCCCCTTGCCGACATTGATCCAGTGGTCCACGGATTTTGCAATGACCTCGCGGTTTTCCGGCTGATCCCAGTTCACGAGGTAGAGCGGATAGATGTTGAAGATGTGCGACGAATGGCGGTGCGAGGCGAGCACCGGGATGTCCTCGCCGATCCGGTAGCCGTTCTCATCGCGGGGATAATCCACGAGCCGTTCGAGTATCTTTTTCCATTCCGGAATCAGCGGGTCGTCGATGCCGAGTTTGGCGCATGTTTCGATGAGTCTCTCACAACCCCAGCGGAGCAGCGCGAGATCGAAGTTCGCATTGCGGGTGACGCCGTATTCCGGCGACATGGTGGCCGGCAGGTGGAGCTTGCCGTCATCGCGCTCCTCAAGGAGGTGGCGGTAGAAATTGATCGAGCGCTTGAGCAGCGGAAACAGCCGTTTGAGCATCTCCGGATCCATCGAATAGCGATACTGCAACCAGTAGTTATGGCAGGCATAGGGCAGGCAGCCGACCATGTTGTATTCAAAGCTCTGATCGATGTCGCAGCGGCAGTTCAGGCCGGAATGGCCGTTGATGCCGGCGGAATCGTGGCGGTATCTCTCCGGGACGTTGAGAATAAAGTTCTCCATGTTCTTGTCCATCAGCCGGGTGAGGCTTTCACCAAGATGCAGTTGGTTGGCGGCATAGACCGGATAGTAGGCGGTCTGGATGTTGTAATCCCACCACCACATCGGCCACATGGTCGTCCGCAACCATGGTCCGGAGGTGTCGATCGGCATACCATCGGCTCGCGTGGCCGAGGCGAGTCGATAGAGCTGCATCCAGTAAAAACTCTCGATGCGAATGTCCGGGATGCTGATGAAACTCGCCGGATAATACTCATGCCACCACGCCCGGTGGCTGGCGAGCCAATCCTCGTATGGCTTGGCGGCGGCCTCGCCGACGTTTTTTGCCGCGGCCTCCGCCGGGGCGGAATCGGCGACAAAGTTGCAGATGCTGATGAAATACCGCTTCGCGCCATGACGCGGAGAAATTTCCTGGATTGCGGTCGCGTAATCGCCGCCGACAAGCAGTTTCTGGTGACTGACAGTGAGGCCTGCTTCGATGATTTTCGTTTCCAAAGGCGGATTGGGTTCGTAGCCGTCAGGGACAGCGACGCCATCCGGCTTGGCCTCCGCCGGATGCCATTCCAGCCGTGCGTCCTGCTCGCCGCCCTCGGTTGCGACATCGACAACCATCACATTTTCCTTCGCATGGCAGAACGCGCGGAAGGTGATTCGCCCGCGATCCGTAAGCACCGAGCCGCGGGTCTCGGCGTTCCAGATGTCGATCCGCGCTTCGCCATCGAGAATCCTGCCTGCCGGGGTGAGCGTGAAATATCCGATCGGCAGCCGTCCGCGGCCGACTTCATTGGAAAAATACTGCGGGCGGTGGTCGGTCACATCGCCGCGCCCGATGTCGAAGCGCAGGCGGTTTTCCGTGCCGTCCCGGTAGAACGTCAGGCCCAGCATGCCGTTGCCGACAGATGTGCCTTCATCGAACTTCGCGGGCAGCGTTTCGGAAACCGGATCGAGACGTTTGAGATACTTGGGCCAGTCGATGCGGCTCTGGAGCTGGACGTTTTCGGCTGAAGGAGCAGGCGTTTCGGCAAGCACACTGCCTGGGAAAAACCAGGCTGCGATGATAGGCAGCAGCAGGAACTTGGTGTGATGGGGCGGTTTCATGGGGTAAGTAGAATGGGACTTTGGGCAAAGATGCCCCCCACAGCTTGAAGATTTCGTTCTATTTTTTGCAAATCCGTGACGGGCTCTGGACAACACGCATCGGATCAATGGCGCATCGGTCCTTTTTTACGGGGGAGGCATGAGATTTTTTGTCACTCCGGTTTCAGTTCCCGGCCATTCTGTGATTCAAAGCGAATGATCTCCCCCGGTTTGGTTGTCAGTTCGATGAGCATGCCGCAGACATGCTTTGTGCCCGAGGCGCTCATGCAGGTCGCACCATCCTTCCATGGGGAAACGAGCCGCAAGGGGGAACCCGCTTCGCTCAGGATTTCAACCTTACGGACCTCGCCTTCAGAAAAAACCGCGCTGACCAGAAATCCGCCCACTGCACGCAGTGAGAAAAATTCCGCAGCTTTGTCTTCCGGCCAATTCGGAAACAGCCGGATCTGCCCGTTATAGCTCTGCATCAGGCATTCGTTGATGACGACTGGCAGAGCGAAATTCTCAAACCAGATTCCCATCGCGGCCATGAAATCAAAATCGGCGCTGTCGTTGTATCGGCCGTTCACCTCCAGCAGCCGGTCCGTGCAGGTTCCATTTGGCAGCAGGCAATAGTGGATCTGGCGTTTGAAAGCTTCGAGGTCGAGCAAGCCAAGACGGGCACCCGCCAGGTTGCGGAAAACGAGTTCATTGCCCCCCTCGTTGCGATGGCTGCGATAAGAATTGGCGGCGATCTGATATTGCTCGGGAGGTGAATGCAGGCCGTGTTCCTCGCCGGGGAATACAGTCATGAGGCTGTTGGGGGCATTGTAAACAATCTCGGGATCTTCGCCCTTCACGGACACAAAGACCTTTCCCCTCTTGGAGATGGCCGTGGGATATTCCGGTAAATGCGCCAGCACGTCGCGCACCTGCAGAATCAACGCGGTTTCCTCCTTCTCGATTTCCAGAATCCGGCAGGATTCCAGATAGGCCTTGAAAACAAACTTGCCCAGAGTGAGATCCACAATGCAGTCGTGATTGTTCCTGAATCCGGGCTGCAAGCCATAAAGCTCGGGTGGAACCGTCGGGAAGATATGATAGTTGTCATCCCCCCACTGCGGGCCATGCGCCTCGGGCCGCTTCATGTAATCGACCAGGAAAAGCACGGCTTCCCGGATTGGGCCAAACGCGCGCTGCTGAAGAAACTCCCGATCCATCGTGTAGAGGTAATGCCACCAGAGGCTTTGCACGGTCCATGGCGTCTCACAGATTTCCCAGCCCCAGGTTGTAACCGGATACGGCATCATGGTCATTTCCACCGGATAGGCGGAATGAGGAAAAAAGGCTCCCCTGAGTCCGTAGTAATCCTTTGCCCATTGGCGGGAAATGGGCAGCAGGTGGTCCACCAGATCCACGTAGGGGAGATGCTTCTCCACATGATTGCTCGAAAAGACCACCCAGAATGGCTGCTGGGTATTGTAGTTCATGTGGTAATCGCCGTGCCATGCCGAGCCGATGTTCCCATAGCTCCAGTTCGCGAACAATCCCGGGCAGGCGACGCCTTCCCGGGTGGAGCAGTTCAGAAAGTATAGGTTGTGATACCAGGTCCTTTCCAGCAACTCGTCATCGAAAGCGACCCCTGATTTGCTCCAGTATTCCCGCCACAGTTTTTCGCTTGCCTGGGAATTCGTTAGAAATGCGCACCCGGTGGGCTCGGGAACATGGTCATCTGGAAGTGCGGAGTCCAGTCCGTGGTCCAATTGAATGCAGCCCACGAACTCCGAGACTGCCTCCAGCTCGCGTTCCATTTCACCCATGGCATGAATCTGTCCGTCTCCTCCGGCGTGACTTCCTTTTCTGAGAGATGCGCTCAGTCTTGCCGTCAGCCGAAACGCGCGGTCCTTGGGATGCGTGTTTGCAGTCTCCTGTGACGGCAGTGTCTGCCGGAAAGCGAGCGTGTTGGCTAACAAACCATTGGGAATGGTGAAACGTGGAAATTTCACGGGAGTCTCTGGATCAGGCAGCAGCTGGATACGGTTGAAGGGTGCTGTCGTCGGGCTTCCCTCTTCGTTCACCATTCTCAGCCAGAGGCGATCCCGGGTCATGTCGGTGAACAACTGAAGAACCGGCCGCTTGTTTCCTATGAGAAAAAAGACCTCACAGACGCCGTTCGCGATATCGAGCCGATGGCCGAGCAACTCCGCTTCGCGGCGATCGAATCCCAACACCACCGAACCACAAGGGAACGGGCGCGGATAAGGCTTGGAATAGTTCTCCTCGGTCATCGCGTGGTATTGCCGATACCATGCATCCTCGGACAACGAACGATAGGTGGCCGGGATGGCTTTTACCTTTTCGAAGACTTCCTTGAACGTGCCGATCTTCTCCTTGTTATTTTCCGCCAAGCGAACATCCCAGACGGCGTTGTGTCCGAAATGGAGGACGACAGCATCCGGCCGCGTGCAAACGACAACACCCATGCCGCCATTGCCGAGAAGTGCCCCTTCGAAGAATCCGGGTGAAGGACGGTCTGCGCGAATCGGGTGCTTTGCGGCGCGCTGCGATGATTCAAATCCGGTGATCGACATGGAGTTTTACATAACAAATTGAGACCCGACCTCGCAATGCGGCCACGGGCAGTTACGAAGATTTTCTGATTTTCTATCAGTCTGTTGCCAGCGCCTTGACCCAGATCGGACTCGACCAGACAAAATCCTCCTTGCCGCCGCGAAAGATGCGGGCGGTGCAGTCGGGGTTGGGTTCCAGGTGGAGGCGGACGTAGTAATACGCATCGGCGGAAAAATCGGGATCGGTCCAGTCCCATTCGGCCAAGCGGGTGCCGGGTTTGACGCTGTGGACACTCGTGCCGTTTTTCACGATGTGGATCTCGCGGATTGAATTTGGTGCCGCCGCACGAAGGCGGAAGACCGGCGGCGATTTTGACTCGAAGGTTTCACCCATCGGATGCACGTCGGCGGAGAAGTGAAGGATCGTCCGCGAATCAGTCGAGGCATAGCAGCGCCTGGTTTTGAGCGCGTGGTGGATGTCTTTGCGGGTGAGTGCGGGGGCCCAGACGGCGGCGAGCCCGCAGGTTCCCGGGTGGCCGCCGTGATCGTCGCTCGAGGCAATCGCCCCGAGTTGGCGGCCCGCATTGAGCTGATCCACCCAGGTGCGCCCCGGCAGCGTGGGCTTGGCAAGGCGGGAAAAGTGGGGGTCGTTGTCCAGATATTCCGCCCGGCCGTGCTGGGAGAACATCTCACAGATCGGCTGCAGGGCGGGGTTGGTTTTTGACCAGTCCCAGGGGCGCATCGATTGGGCGAAATGGTGAGGAGGCGCGATGCAGTCATACCCCGCGAGTGCCGCCCAGTCCTTATCCCGCTCATCCGGGTCGCCGCCATTGTGGTCGAGAAACGGTCCTGAATCCCCCGCGAAATAGATGTTCTGATCGCCCTTTTGGCCCGAGAGTTCGACGGCTACCAGCGTCGCAAAGCGGCCGGGATCGTTCGCGGCATTGGTGATCTTCTGCATCACGGCCCAATCCTCGTGGCCGTAGTTACCCTGCGCGATTGAGTGGTGGTCGGTGGCCGCCATGAAATCGAGACCATATCTGCGGCGGCCGATCTCGTAGGTGCCGGCATAATCGGGCGCACAACCTGCGGCACGCGCATCGGCAGAATATTCGGTGTGAAAGTGGATGTCTCCCCAATACAGGCGCTCGGCGGGAGCCTCGGCGAAGACCTCGACGGGATTGGAAATCGTCCTGAAGCCCATGGCCTCATCCACCGCCTCGAGCCAGTAAATTCCGGGCTTGCTGAAAGTCACCGAGGTTTCCACGCAGGCATGCTTTGCGCTTTCCACCCGGCACGTGCCGGGGAGAACCGCGGCGCCTTTGTCCCCTTCTTCCACGGCAATTTTGATCTCCCCCGAATACCCGGAGGCTGGGTTGTCAAACGCGTCCAACGCGGCCACGGTCACGCGCACCGGTTCGCCGATCACGGCCGTCGAGGCGCAGCGGGCCAGCAGTCTGGCCGCCGGGGCAGGCTGCAACATGATCGACGGGCGCGTGGAAACTTCCTCGTCAAAGCCGTCCGCGTCGTGGTCCGCATAAACGCGAAAAAGCAGGGGCGTTCCGCCCCAGTTGGGAGCCTGGTTCCCGGCCTTCATGCGGCTCCATGTCAGCAGCACCTCACCCTCCGGCGGTAGGCCGGCAGACAACGGCACCCGAATCACCCGCACCGTTTCCGGCCGCTTGATCCCGTATTGTTTCATGAAGACAACCGGCTCGATGCTGGCCTCAGCCTTCACGCCCCCCACGGTGACTTCGACTTTTGACGGCGGATTTCCCTCCCTGATGACCGGGAGGTTGGTTCCGTTCGGCAGCCAGAACCGAAGATATCCGCCGGGCGGATTCCCTCCTTCGGTGCCCGGTAGCGCACCGTCAGCTTTGGCACAACCTGGCCGACCCGCACGCTTTTCGGAGCGCCAACCAGTTCGGCCGAACCCAGCCCCCGCCCGGCGGTGAAATACTCGTAGGCGCTGAGGTGGGTCGGAGCATGGAAAATGGTTTGGATCTCCTTCAGAGACAGGTTGCGAATCCCCTCCAGCTTCCCGCCTGTGGTCTGCGCGCTGAGGCGTCCGAGCAGCGCGGTGGGCAGCAGTCCGGACACGCAGGTCGCACAGGTTGCCCTCACGAGAAAAGCCCTTCGGTTCCAAACGGCGGAGGTGGTCGGTGATCCCATGTAGTGAAGCGTAAACGATCGCCCCGCACGTGCTTGAAGATTTTGTTCTCTTTTTTGTAAATTGGCATCCGCCCCTTGCCAAGCGACCTCGGAGCATTCATGCGGTTGGAAGCCTGCAGCGGTTTTCATCAACCGCCAGCGCGCGTCAACCTCATCACCTTTAAAAACCGGACCATCCATGAACGAAACGAATTACAGCGACGGACGCAACTCCGCCAAATACCGCATGGAGGCCAAGGACCAGGGCATCGTCTTTGAATCCGGCAAAGGTCCGGGAGACTGCGATTACCTCGGTGCGCGCGAGGCATGGGTCTTCGAGCACGATGGACTCTATCACATGACCTATGACGGTGCGGGCCGCAACGCATGGCTCGTTTGCCTGGCCACCAGCAAGGATCTCGTGAACTGGGAGCGGCACGGAGTGATTCTCGAATGCGGAGAAACGGGCAGCCCGGATTCCGCCACCGCCTCGTATGGCACGGTTTCCCAACACGGTGGCAAATGGCACATGTTTTATCTTGGCAGTCCGAATGTCACCCCGGCGCCGAATTTCATCCCATCATTCCCGTATCTCACGCTCAAGGCCGAAGCCGATTCGCCACACGGTCCGTGGCGCAAGCGCTACGACATCACCCCGTGGCAGCCGCAGCCGGGAAGTTATTATCAGGACACCGCCAGTCCCGGCCGCATCATCGAGCATGGCGGCGAATATCTGCAGTTTTTCAGCGCCTCGGTGAAAAAAGACTTCGGCCGCGGATGCGAGATCAAGCGCACCTTGGGCATCGCCCGCACCAAGGATCTTGACGGACCCTGGGCGCTCGATCCGGAACCGCTCGCGCCGCTCGATGACCAGATCGAGAACTCCGACCTCTACTACGAATCCGCCAACGGCTATTGGTTCCTCTTCACCAACCACGTCGGCATTCTCTCTGAAACGGCAGTCAACTCCACAAACATGCCGGAAGTCATCGAGGGAACCACGTCGGAATTCACCGATGCCATCTGGGTCTATTGGTCGAAGGACCCCAACCACTGGAATCCCGAACACAAGGCCGTCGTGCTCGACGGGAAAAACTGCACCTGGGCCAAACGCTGCATCGGCCTGCCCGCAGTGATCGTGCGCGATGGCCGTCTGGCCATTCTCTATGATGGCGCGCCCGGTGAGAGTGTGAGTCACATGCGCCGCCATATCGGCCTCGCCTGGCTCGATCTCCCGCTCGTTCCGCCGACTCATACAGAATAACAATCGCCAGCCTCGCCGCTACCTTAACTCTTCTAACGTTCACATCCACCAAAATGGCAAGATCCAAACTCACCTCGCTGCTGTGCACCGTGTCGTCCGGCGCACTCCTCATGATGACAAATTCCCCGGCCCACTGCGCGTCCGCCACTCCCGAGAAGCCCAACATCCTCTTCATCATGACGGACCAGCAATCCGCCGAGATGATGAGCTGCGCTGGCAACACATATCTCAAAACCCCGGCAATGGACTCGATCGCAGCTAACGGGATGCGCTTTGAAGGCGCTTACAGCCCGAATCCCGTCTGCATGCCGGCAAGGACCGCCATGGTGACCGGCCACTTTCCCAGCGCGTTCGGATTTTTCAGCAATGAGGATACCGATCGCGCGGTGATTCCCCGACAGGTGATGGACAACACCATGGCCAAGGTGATGCAACGCGCCGGCTACCGCACGGTTTTCGGGGGCAAGACCCACTGGGTGGGCGAGTTGGAGAACCCCGAGACCTCGGGCTTCGAATTCATCACCAAGGATTACCGGGATCAGCTGGCCGCAAAATGCGCCGAGTTTCTTCGCGGCAAACACGACGAGCCGTTTTTCCTCGTCGCATCCTTCATGAATCCACACGACATCTGCTTCGTTGGTTTGGACGCCACCTCCAGGCACTATGGCCTTCCCTTGTTGCTGGCCAAGGAAGCGAAGGCCGACAGGGCCAACGTGCAAGCCGCCATCCGTCTGGCCGAGCAGGCGAAAAAGGACGGAGTTTACGACAGCCTTTGCCCGCCCGTGAAAAAAAATGCCGGGCCAACCCGGAATCAATCGGACTACACTTGGCCGTATATAGCGCCCCCACCGGCGGACGCCGCAAGGCATCCACGAGATGTCTATAAATACCAAAACCCTTATCTTCAGACCCAATGGAAGGACGAGGATTGGCGGCTCCACAGCTGGATCTACCACCGGCTTACCGAAGACGTGGACCGGCAGATCTGGATTGTCCTCGAGGCCCTCCGCGAAACCGGACTGGATAAAAACACCATCGTGGTTTTCACCAGCGACCACGGGGAAATGGACGGAGCGCACGGCCTGGTTCAAAAGCCCTTCCTCTATGACGAAGCGGCGCGCGTCCCCTTCCTGGTTTCCGGACCGAGCATCCCCCGCGGAGTGGATACAAAAAATATGGTCTCCCTCGTGGACCTGCTCCCCACTTTTTGCGACTTTGGCGGCGGCAAGGTTCCCGAAGGATTGCCCGGCCGCAGCATCAAGGCACTTGCGCAGGGCTCCGCCACCAGCGACGACAACCACTTTGTCGTGGCCGAAACCCAGGGCGGCAACAGGCGCGGGTGGATGCTGCGCACGACTCGCTACAAATACTGCTTCTACAATGAGGGCAAAAACCGCGAGGTGCTCTTCGACATGCAGACCGACCCGGGTGAAATGAACAACATCGCCGCTGAACCGGACGCAAAGCAAATTCTCCACGATCACCGCGCACTGCTGCAAGGCTGGATGAAAAAAACGGGCGGACCTGAAGCTTCGGAATATATGCGCCAATTCCTCGCCAACTGACGCCGCCCGCGCATTGGCTTGGCTGGATCTCCCGTTCGTGCCGCTGCATCTTGCGGATTCCTGAGCAGCGGTTTGGGGGGCCACTGGATATTTTGCCGTGCAGCTGATGGAGGTTTTGATTGCATGCGGCACAGGTTCCCGGGACAGTCTTCCCGTTCCGGATTCCAGTTTCTCATGATCGTAATCGCCGTCGCCAATCAAAAGGGGGGAGTGGGAAAAACCACCACCGCTCTGAATTTGTCCGCCGCCCTGGCACTTCGCGGCCAGCGGGTGCTGTTGGTGGATCTCGATCCGCAGGCAAACTGCACCAGTGGGCTGGGCATCGAGCCACCGGAAAACGGCAGCATGTATCCCGTGCTGATGGCGGAGGCCACCGTCCACCAACAAATCCTGCCGACCGGCCGCGAGAACCTCTCGATCGTGCCTTCGGAAATGGATCTCGCCGGCGTGGAAATCGAGCTTGCCCGCAGTGATGACCATCTCACACGGCTGCGCACGATCCTTCAGGGACTCAAACCCAACGATCTTTTCGAATTCTGCATCCTCGATACCCCGCCGTCGCTGGGCGTGCTGATGACCTCCGCACTGGCCGCCGCCGATGAGATCCTCATCCCGCTGCAATGTGAGTGGTTCGGCTTGGAAGGTTTGGCCAAAATCGTCCATGTCATTGACCAAATCCGCAACTCGGACGCCAATCCGGAAATCCGTCTCGAGGGCATCGTGATGACGATGTATGACGGCCGCACGCTGCTTTCCCGCCAGGTGGTCGAGGAGGTTTCAAAGTATTTCCCGAATCAGATGTATCGCACCCACATTCCACGCACCATCCGCATCGGCGAGGCGCCCAGCCATGGGAAATCGATCTTCGAGCACGATCCGCACGGCCTCGGAGCCCAGTCCTACGGCGCGCTGGCGGATGAGTTTCTAACAAGACATGCCGTGTGCGGACCGTTGATTGCGGGAACTTGATGTATCTTTTCATTCGCTTCGACGGTCATGGACCGACGCTACAAACCTCTCATTATCCATGCTCGCAAAACGCATCATTCCCTGCCTTGACGTCACCGACGGCCGCGTCGTCAAGGGGGTCAATTTCGTGGACTTGATCGATGCCGGAGATCCGGTGGAATGCGCTCTGGCCTACAATGCACAGGAGGCGGATGAGCTGGTTTTTCTGGACATCACCGCATCATCTGACAACCGCGCGACGATGGCGGATGTGGTGCGGCGCACAGCCGAGCATTGTTTTATCCCGCTGACGGTGGGTGGCGGCATCCGCAGCGTGGAAAACATGCGTGAAATGCTGCTGGCCGGCGCGGACAAGGTGGGCATCAACACCTCGGCGGTGAAAGAGCCGTCTCTCGTCGATGCAGGAGCCAAGGCTTTTGGCAGCCAGTGCATTGTGGTGGCCATCGACGCCAAGCGCGTGGGACCCGGCAAATGGGGCGTTTACACCCACGGCGGCCGCACTCCGGTAGGGCTCGATGTGCTGGAATGGGCGCGCGAGGTCTGGAACCGTGGTGCTGGCGAAATCCTGCTCACCAGCATGGATGCGGACGGCACCCAAGCCGGCTATGATATTGAACTCACCGCCGCCGTTTCCACCGCCGTGGGCATCCCGGTGATTGCCAGCGGTGGTGCCGGAAATCTCGATCACATGGTGGACGTCCTCGACCGCGGCAAGGCGGACGCGGTGCTGGCCGCCAGCATTTTCCACTTCGGCAAGCACACCGTTGGCGAGGCCAAGCGACACTTCGCCAGGCGCGGTGTACCGGTGCGGCCGCCATACAAGCACACTTGATAAATCTTTTCCCTTGAAGCTCAGCCCCGCAATGGCTCCCGAAGCGCCCCCCGTGCACAAGCTCATCGGCAAGCCCGATCAGCAAGCGCCCTGATTCGGGGATACCTGATTTTAGTTAGCTAAAACCAGCTTGCCAACCCGTCGGAAGGAATTCAGTTTATTCCCAGATGATTCAGGATGTTCAAGAAACGAAAAAAACACCGCATGGCCCGGTGTCAGTGATCGAACTGGCAAGACTGTTAGGAGTTTCGCATGCCACCGTTTCTTTCGTGCTGAATGGCAAGGCCAAGAAATACAAAATTTCGGATGCGACTGCCGAGCGGGTGATGGCGGCCGCCAAAAAACACAATTGCATCCCCAACCACCACGCACGAAATCTTCGCAGCCGCAAAAGCGGCGTGCTGGGAGTGCTGGTGACCAGACTGACCATGGACTGGGCGGAGACGCTCATGCAGGGAATACAGCAGGTGATCGACGACACTGAATACGTTCCGTTCATCGCCACACACCAGTTTGATACGGAGCGCAACCGCAAGGAATTGCGTTCGGCGTTGGAGCGGCGCGATGAGGGACTGGTGGTATTCCCGCTGCCAGACTGCGAAGATCTCTACCACTCCATCTCGAGTGCAGGAGTGCCCCTGGTACTCATTGGTGAGGAACTACCGGGGCTTGAGTCGATCAGCTCGGTGGTGTGGGATTCCGAGAAGGCTGCGGCCGCCGCGGTCCAGCATTTGGTGGATCTCGGGCGGAAACGCATCGCATTTCTGGGAATTGACTACCCTGGCCTTGGCACGCTGCACCGTTTCAAGGCTTATTGCCAGACACTCAAAAACAACGGCTTGGAACTCCGCCAGGAATGGATTTCCCGGATTTCCGTCACCCGCCGGGACGATCACGTCACCCGTGTGGTGAACAATTGGTTCACTGGCGATCCACAGGATGCACCGGATGCTGTTTTTGCTCTCAATGACGTTCTTGGACTCTCCCTGATGACGGAGTTGACGGTTCGTGGCATGTCAGTGCCAGAAGACGTGGCGGTCATTGGTCTCGGCGACCTGCCGCTTTCCCGCTACCCGGCCATTGGGCTCTCTACTGTGGCGGAACCGATCAAGGCGATGGGGGTGGAGGCTGCTCGCCTGATTTTGGATCTAATTTCCGGCAAAGCCGATTTGCCGCAGCGCCGCGTGCTCCAATCCGCGGAAGTGATCGCCCGCAGCAGCACCATCGGCGCGAAGTGGCAAATTCCGAGGACCGGGCTGGGAGTGCTTTGAAAACCGGCTGATCGGAAATAAGTTCGCGATGCGGAATGCCAGTGGTTAAGCCGTGGCCGCGAGCATCATGTCGAAACCCGGAGCCAGTGTGGAGGCGAGCCAGCGCGCGGCCGAGGTGCGGCTGGGCGGCAGGCTGGCCGGGCTTTCACTGCCGCGGCAGGTGATGGCACTGGCGCTGTGGCCGCTGCTGGAGCAAGTGCTCGCATTTTTCGTGGGCCTTACCGATCTATTGATCGCCGGACGCATGGTGGAGGGAGTGGAACGGGTGGCGGTGCTGGATGCGATGGGACTCGGCGGCTACGTCGCATGGTTTTTCAATATCCTGCAAGGCGCGGTTGCCACCGGGGTGATGGCGCTGGTTTCCCGCGCCACCGGTGGCCGCGATCACTCGCTGGCCAACCGCGGTCTCGGCCAGGGCTTGTGGCTGGGCATCGCCGCCGGCTTTGGCTCGCTGATCCTGCTGCAAATCGGAATCGGCCTGTTGATCCGCTGGGTCGGCCTGAGCGCCGCCGCCGGAGCCCAAGCGGAAACCTATCTGCGGGTGCTCGCTTTATCCGGCCCGTTCAGCGGCGCGATGTTTGCGGTGAATGCGGCACTGCGCGGCTCGGGCGATACGCGAACGCCATTTCGGGCGATGATCGTGGTGAATTTGGTCAACATGGCTCTGAGTTGGGCCTTGGTGTTTGCGCCTGAACCGTTCGGTGGCCACGGCGTGGCAGGCATCGCCGCCGGTTCGGTGGGCGGCTGGATCGCGGGCTTGGCGACGGTGGCTTTGTTGTTAGGGCGTGGCAGCAAGCACGACCTTCATTGGTCGCGCGCGAGTCTGCGGCCGCATCTGGAAACGATGCATCGCATCGTGCGGGTGGGCGCACCGCAGTGTTTGGAAATCGCCTTCATGTGGATGATCCATGCCTTTGGCATCCGGGTGATCGCCGGGCTGCGCGACGAGGGGGCGCTGGGCGCACACATCCTGGCGATCCGGGTGGAGTCGATGAGTTTTTTACCGGGATTCGCCATCGCCACGGCGGCGGCCGCGCTGGCCGGCCAATACCTCGGAGCAGGCTCCCGCGAGATGGCGGTGAAAGCCGTGCGGCTGTGTTGGATATCCGCAGTGCTGCTGATGAGTGCGCTGGGCCTGTTCTTCGTCCTGGCGCGCGAGCCACTGATCGGCTTCATGGCACCGGGCAGCGAGCTGCACCTGCGTCTGGCCACGCCGTTGTTGATCGTCTGCGCCCTGACCCAGCCGTTTTTCGCCACCTGCATCACGCTCAAAACCTCGATGCGCGGCGCGGGTGCCACCGGCATCGTGATGCGCTGGTCGTTTGGCAGCATGATTTTTTACCGCGTGCTGGTGCTGTGGTTGATGCCGCATTTCATGGAACCCTCGCTCACTGCGGTGTGGATCGTGCTGGGGCTTGATCTTCTGACGCAGGCGGTGATTTTCAGCCGACTGCACTTCCGTGGAAAATGGCTGGATGCGCGGGTGTGAATCCGCATCATGCGGCCATGACGAGGCTCGTTCTAACAATCATACTGGTAACAGCAGGATTGCTCTGCGGCGCACCGCTGCCCATTCGTGTGGTGGCGGCGAATCTGACTTCGGACAACCACCAGACTTACTCGCCGGACAACACCAATCACAGCAATCCGGAAGGTGCCGGTGCCCGCATCCTCAAAGGGCTGAATCCCGATGTGGTGCTGATCCAGGAATTCACCACCACCATTCCCACCCGCCAATGGGTGAACCAGACATTCGGCAGCGAGTTTGATTTCGCCCGCGAAGAGAACAAGCAACTGCCCAACGGCATCATCAGCCGCTTTAAAATTGCAAGCTCGGGCAGCTGGGAAGATCGCGTGGTCGGCAACCGCGGTTTTTCCTGGGCACGATTGCAGCTGCCCGGCCAGCGCGACTTGTGGGTGGTAAGCGTGCATCTGCACGCCAAGGGAGCAACCAGCCGCACCGAGCAGGCCAAGGCGCTCGCTAAATTTACCCGCCGCAAGATCCCGGATGGTGCTTTTCTCATCATCGGCGGCGATCTCAACACGCGCGCCACCGATGAAGAGTGCTTCCACCACTTGGCACGCGTGGTGAGCATTCCGCCGAATCCGCCAGCCGATGCCGATGGCATCATCCACACCAACGCCCCGCGCAATCGCCCCTACGATTGGGTGCTCGCCAGCCCCGAGCTTGATCGCCATGCCGTGCCGGTGGAACTCGCCGGACAGCGTTTTACACATGGCCTGGTATTCGACAGCCGGGTGTTCGAGCCCTTGGAAAAAGTGCCGCCCGTTCAGCGCGGCGATAGCGGCCTGCGCTTCATGCAGCACATGGCCGTCGTGCGGGATTTCAGGATTCCGTAGGAAAAACCCTGAATTTTCCCGTAACCCGCATTCGACAAATTTCATGTCGGTATCCACGCTCGCCTGGTGATCGACGCGCTTTATCCCCTGCTCCGCTCGTGCTTGTTCCAACTGGACCCGGAAACCGCCCACCACATCAGCATGAGCGCACTCAAGGCCGCCGAGAAATCCGGTGTCCTCGCTCTGCTTTCCGCAGAAGATCAATTTGCCAAGCCCATCGAGGTGATGGGGCTGAAATTTCCTAACAGAATCGGCCTGGCCGCCGGACTCGACAAGGATGGCGACTGCATCGATGCGCTGGGCCGCCTCGGTTTCGGCTGCGTGGAAATGGGCACCATCACGCCGCGCCCGCAGCCGGGAAACCCGAAGCCGCGCCTTTTCCGCCTGATCCCTCATGAGGCGATCATCAACCGCATGGGCTTCAATAACCCGGGCATCGATGCCGGCGTCGCCAACGTCCTCCAATCGAAATCGTTCCGCGGCGTGATCGGTTTCAACATCGGCAAAAACAAGGACACGCCGAATGAACACGCCGCCGATGACTACCTCGCCTGCCTGCGCAAGGCCTATCCGGTGGCCGGTTATGTGGCGGTCAATCTTTCCTCGCCCAACACCCCCGGCCTGCGCGACCTCCAGAGTGCGGAGGCCAGCGCGCGACTGCTCGGACAACTCAAGTCCGAACAACAAAAGCTCGCCATCGAGCACGGCAAACACGTCCCCTTGTTGTTCAAGGTGGCTCCCGATCTCGATGAGGACCACATCCGCGACCTATCCAAAGTTTTCCTCGATGGCGGGCTCGACGGACTGATCGCCACCAACACCACGCTCGACCGCACGGCGGTGACAAGCCACCCGCGCGCCAACGAGGCCGGCGGCCTTTCCGGAAAGCCATTGTTAGAAAAGAGCAACCATGTCCTGAGAGCCTTCGCCAGCCATCTCGGCGGGCGCATCCCGATCATCGGCGTGGGCGGAATTTCCTCGCTGGAGGACGCACGCGAAAAAATGCGCGCCGGTGCCTCGCTGGTGCAGATCTACACCTCGTTTATCTATCAAGGCCCGCGCCTGGTGCGCGAGATCGCCCGGGAATCGTGAACACCTAACAGATTCACTCCGCTCAGCGCGTCCAACTGCCGCTTACCGCAGGCATCTTTCCCTGGCCGACGACCACATAATTGGTCGCCCCCTTGGCCCCCTCCATCGGCACGCCGGTGGCGCGCTTCCATACCGCGCTCATGCTTTCACCCGTATGACACCCCCAGCTTTTGCAGTAGGCATCGCGCTTGAAAACCGACGACTTGATGCGCGGCAAATCGCGCTCATGCAGCCAGGCGGTGGACGCCGCCATGATCTCATTGCCGTAATCAAACATGAATGCGTATTTGTTAGAGTGGCCGAAAAAATCAAATGTCAGGATCGAGTTGCGCGGCCTGGAGTTGAGTGCCTGCATGAAACTGCCAGTGCTGTTGAACCAAATCAAAGTGGCTCGCCGGTCGGCGGCGAGTGAGGTGATCCACTGCACGTAGGGCTTGCCATCCTCACGGCCGCGCGTCTCATATCCCGGTCGGAAAACCATCCATACCAAGGGAGCGTCGGCTCCGTAGGCCTTGCGGATTTCCGCCATGCGCAGGGTGGATGCGCGGATAAAATTCGCCCACCAGCGGTCATGTTGGTCTCTCGGAACACGCAGGTTTTCCCAATTCCGCAAAGCCGGCCCGCCTGTCACAATCACATGGTCGGCGGCGGCCGGTATCGCGCAAATGGCAAACAAACCGGCCAACATCAAAGTGCGAAAAATTCCAATCATCGGCGGGAAACTAAGCGGATCAGGCCGGAGTGCAAAGCAAGATTCATCCGCTGCAGATCAGATTTCCCATTCCAGTTCCCAAACCGATTCACTAGAGTGCCGTCATATTGATTCTGGAGGATGCCGCGCGGATAGTGGTTGAGGCGTCTCGCCGCAACTCCATGGGACTTGCCCCAAGCCCTCACCACCCTCAGGCTGCGCGCGGTCATGCTGGAAACCCTGCGCGAACATTTTGGATTCGGTACCTTCCGGGACGGACAGGAACCGGTGATCCGAGCCCTTCTCGACGGCCGGCCCGCGCTGGCGGTGTTTCCGACCGGCGGCGGAAAATCGCTCTGCTATCAGCTGCCGGCACTCTTGCTGAGCGGACTCACGCTGGTGATTTCCCCGTTGATCGCGCTGATGAAGGACCAGGTGGACGCGCTGACCGCCAAGGGAATCGCCGCCGCGCGGCTGGATTCGACCCTGGGTGCGGACGAGTTGCGCGAACTTTACGAAAAGCTGGAAAGCGGTGCCATCAAGCTGCTTTACATCGCCCCCGAGCGGCTCGCCAACGAGGCGTTCCGCAAGCGCATTAAAAAACTCAACGTCGCGATGGTGGCCATCGACGAAGCCCACTGCATTTCCGAATGGGGACATAACTTCCGTCCGGATTACCTCAAGCTCGCGCGCTTCTGCCGTTCGCTGAAAGTCACTCGCGTGCTCGCACTCACGGCCACCGCCACGCCGAAGGTGGCCAG
>CANLKN010000063.1 GCA_947491475.1 Akkermansiaceae bacterium
GGTTCGGGCGGATGGTTTTGTCTGCTAAACAAATCATAAGGCCCGAATTTCAGGCATGGGAGTCTTTTTAGGCTCTCATGCCTACTTTTTTCTTTGTCCAAATCCCTCTCCATCAAGGGATTGCCGATTCTGGGACAGGCTCTAGATAGGAGCCGGGCAGGACGCCGAGACTGACCATGCCGGTGGCGGCGGTCCAGCGGAAGGCTTCTTGGGTAAGGGCGGTGGAGCCGCCGGAGGGGATCGGTCGGCCGGCGGCGGTGCCATAACCAACGATGACGGAGCCGTCGGATGAGGCTGCGTTGGCGGTGCTGCCGGAGGTGGTGGGGCCACCTGGGAGATCACCGAGCCCGACCATGCCGCCGCCAACGGTCCAGACGGCGGCTTGATCGTATGTCACGGTCGTGGAGTTGTCTCGGGACGCGACGACGGAGTCGTCGGCGGAGATGGCGGCAGAGCCATAGGTGCCGCCGGTCAGGAGTCCGGTGGGAGTGAATTTGAGATCGGCGGCAAGCGGCGAAGCGCAGGCCAGGACTGATAGATTGATTGCAACGAGGCGGGATGTCGGAGTCATTTGAGGGGGACTATGGTTGGGTGTGTTCCGGGGACGAAAGCGCGATGTTTAAGCGGAGGCGTGGCCACCCCGTCAAGCTCAGGATTCGCTCAGGATTCGCGGGGCGGACCGGTGAGGCGCACACCCGTTAGCAATTCCCGTGCCGTCAGTAGCACAGAATCGCGCTCACCGGATGCGGCGCGAGCTTCGCGCGGCCCTTGAGAAACCCGAGCTCGATGAGCACAGAGATGCCGATGATGTTGGCACCGAGTTCATCGAGAAGTTTCACGGCGGCCGCCGTGCCGAAGGTTATGAATGCTCCTGTTCTGTATTTCAGAATTACCCCTTGATTATTTGATCGATGGACGGATGCTTCGTGGGTGATCGAGAGCTTTGGCGACAAACAGACGGAAAAGCTCTGGCAAGGCAAGCGCACCCGTTTTCCTGCCGATCTTCTCCAACGTGCCATCGACAAGCTCAAAGAGTTCAATAACAGATGATCGCGCTCACCGGATGCGGCGCGAGTTTCGCGCGGCCTTGGAGAAACCCGAGCTCGATGAGCATGGAAATGCCGATGATATTGGCACCGAGTTCATCGAGAAGTTTCACGGCCGCCGCCGCAGTGCCGCCGGTGGCCAGAAGATCGTCCACTAACAGAACGGATTCGCCGGGTTTCACCGCATCCTCGTGGAGCTCGACAATGGATTCGCCGTATTCCAGGGAATAGGCGGTCTGGCGGGTTTTCCACGGCAGTTTGCCTTTTTTTCGAACAGGCACAAAACCCGCGCCCAAGCGGTCGGCCACGGCGGCAGCGAAGATGAACCCGCGGGCGTCGATGCCCACCACCTTGTCGATTTTCACGCCGCCTGCGGTTTCGCAGAGCAGGGAGATGGATTCACGGAACAGGATGCCATCGGCGAGGATGGGGGTGATGTCCTTGAAGATGATTCCGGGTTTCGGGAAATCGACCACATCACGGATCGCGGCTTGCAGGGATTCGGCGGACATGGTGCGTTAAAATTTCGGTAAACTGGGCCGCGAAACGATGTTGGCCGGGCAGAACCTTGGCAAGAATTTCCCGGATCATTTTCCAATACTCCCGGGCACCGTCCTACGGATTATCCGTGCGGCCGCACGCATGATCCGTAAAGGACCAGCGCATACCCGGCGGGCTTTTGATTTGGCTGGGGCGAATGGATCTGCCAGCGTGGCCGGCATGAAGGCACTGGTGGAAAAAGATTGGTCACGGTGGATCCGTCCGGGCTGCCGGGTGTTCATCGGCGGCGGTGCGGCGGTGCCGCTGGCCTTGGTGGAATCGATGCTCGGGCAGGCTGACGGTTTCAAGGATGTCGAACTGGTGCACATCCACGGGCTGGGCGAGACGCCGTGGATCGACCCGCGCTACGACCAGGTGCTGCGGACCAACTCGTTTTTCCTGACGCGGGCGTTGCGTGATGCGGTGGAACGTGGGACGGCGGATTACACGCCATGTCCCTTGTCGGAAGTGCCCGCCTTGTTTGCGGAAGGCCCGCTGCCGATCGATGTGGCCTTGATCCAGGTGAGCCCGCCGGACAAGCACGGCCAGTGCTCGCTGGGCGTGAGCGTGGATGTGATCAAGGCCGCGGTGAAATCGGCACGCACGGTGATCGCGCAGATCAACCCGAAGATGCCGCGCACGCATGGCGACAGCCTCATTTCGGTGCGCAACATCGACTGGTTCATCGATCATGGCGCGGAGCTTTCGGAAGTGCAGCCGCCGGAGCTCGACGAGCGCCACCGCCGCATCGGGCGCTACGCGGCGCAACTCATTGATGATGGTTCGACGCTCCAACTCGGCCTTGGCAACACGCCGGAGGCCGTGGCGCGTGCCTTGAAGAAACACCGCCACCTCGGGATTCATTCCGGGCTTTTCAACGATGCGCTGATGGACCTCGTCCGCTGCGGGGCGGTGGATGGTTCACTGAAAAAACACCATCCGGGAAAAATCATCACCAGTCATGTGATGGGCACCCGCAAGCTCTACCGCTTCGTGGATGACAACAAGGAGGTCGAGCTGCATCCCAGCGACATGGTCAACGACCCGTGGCAGATCGCGCGCAACCACCGCATGGTGGCGATCAATGGCGCGCGCGAAATTGATCTGACAGGCCAGGTGGTGCGCGATTCGAGCGGCCACCGGTTTTACGGCGGCATCGGTGCCTTGCAGGATTTTATCCGCGGCGCGGGCCGCAGCAAGGACGGCCGTCCGATCATCGCGCTCACCTCCACTGCCGACGAGGACGGCCGCTCGCGCATCGTCGCCGGGCTCGAACCCGGCAGCGGCGTCTGCACCGGCCGTGGCGACGTGCACTACGTCATCACCGAATTCGGCGTGGCCAGCCTGCACGGCCGCAGCATCCGCGAGCGGGTGGCGCGGCTCGTCGAGATCGCACATCCGGATCACCGCGAGAAGTTGTTAGAAGGCGCGCGCGCCCGCGGCTGGCTGCCGAAGTTTTTCACGATGCCGGTCACCGACACTGGAAACTCCGAGGACGGAGTGGAAAGCGCGTGGGTGGCGTTCAAGACCGGGCGCTTCCTGGTGCGGCCGCTGCACCCGAGCGACATGCGCGCGCTGCAGGAGTTCTTCTATTCCCACGCACCGGAAACCGTGCGCCTGCGCTACGGCTACCAGCGCGACCGCATGACCGGCGAGTCCGCCTACAAGCTCGCGGCCGTGGACCAGCGCCGCGATCTCGCGCTCGGCATCTTCGAGCAAGTCCACGAACGCCAGGAGTTGCGCGCAATCGGCCGTTATTTCCTCGATGCCGATGGTAAGGGCGCGGAGTCCGCCTTCGTGGTGCACGAGGAAACCCGCCACACCGGGATGGCAGGATTTCTGTTAGGCGAGCTGGCGGTCATCGCGGAGAAACGCGGCGTGGAAACCTTCTGGGCCAGCGTGCTGCGCGAGAACCGGGCGATGGCCTCCGTGTTCAGCGCGGCGGGTGGCACGGAATCCGCCTCGCCCGACGATGACGAGCGCATGTTCCGCATGGCCGTGGCGGACATCCTCAAATCGCGCGCCAAATTTCTCAAAAACAAACACATCCAGCGCATCGACAGATGAATGACATGAATCGAAAAACCGGCGTTCATTATGATGCCTTGTATGAAAAGCACGACACCGGTCCTTACCATCCCGAGTCCGCCGAGCGCTACCGCGCCTTGCGGGCGGCGCTGGAAGATCTGCCGCCGGAGATTGTGAGGCTGCGCGGCCGCCGCGCCACGGTCGCGGAAATCCTGCTGGCTCACGAGCATTACTATCATGATTTGGTTTATCGCGATGTGGAATCCTTCGCCCATCAACTGCGCACGGGCGACACCGCGATCTGTGAGGAAAGTTATGATGTGGCACTGGAAGCCAGCGGCGCGGTGCTGGCTGCGGTGGACGCGGTGATGGAGGATGTGGTTTCCGCCGCCTTCTGCGCGGTGCGTCCGCCCGGCCACCATGCCACCGCCACCCGCGGCATGGGGTTTTGCATATTTAATCACGTGGCCATCGCCGCGCGCTATCTGCAAAGCCGCCATGGTTTGCAACGCGTGGCCATCATCGACTGGGACGTGCACCACGGCAATGGCACCGAGGCCATCTTCATCGAAGATCCCTCCGTGCTCTACATCTCACTGCATGAAAACGGCATCTATCCCTACACCGGTGCCGCGCAGGAACGCGGACAAGGTGCGGGCGTGGGCACCAACCTCAACATTCCGCTGCCCGGCGCATCGGATGGCGAAGTCGCGCTCAAGGAATGGGCCGCGCAAATCACTCCTGCCATCGATGCCTTCAAGCCGGATTTTCTGCTCATATCCGCCGGTTTCGACGCGCGCGCCGGCGATCCGATCGGCGGCCTGCACTGGTCCGATGAAACCTTCGCGGAAATGACCCGCCGCTGCGTGGCCATGGCCGGAAAACATTGCGGCGGAAAAATCGTTTCCGTTCTGGAAGGCGGCTACAACCCGGCCGGACTTTCCTCGGCGGCGGTGGCGCATGTCAGGGCGCTGTAGCGTCGGTCTATGACCGTCGCTAGCTGGCCCAGAGGCCGAATCGCCATGGCAAAGCCGATGAGGAAGCTCCGCGCGGTTCATGAGCATCGACGGTCATAGACCGCCGCTACAAGGCGCTTCATTCGCAGAATGTCGCGTCGGTCGCCACTGCGGTAGAAATGGAACGGATCGCGGTTTTCAAGGTGACGTCCCAGCGTGACTCTGAGCAAGCACCCTTCATGGTTCGGAGGGGTCCCGTGGGCACCGGGCACGCATATTTTGCGGATCACATTGCAGACCAGCGCTTTTCGAAGAGCCAGTTTGACAAGCGCCGGAGCTTTCCCCTAGTTTCCCCGCCCCGGCGAAAAAAGCCGGAGCCACTTACCATGAACATTGTTGTTGAGAAGCAGCCCAAATGCGTCGCCACCCTGCGGGTGGAAATTCCGGCGGAAAAAGTCCAGGGAGAGCGCGCCGGAATCGTGCGCAATTACGCCTCCAAGGCCCGTATCCAGGGTTTCCGCCCCGGCAAGGCACCGCTGGCGGTCATCGAGAAACGTTTTGCCAAGGACATCAGCGAGGAACTCTACGGCAAGCTCATCAACGAGGCCTACGATGCCGCACTGGAGCAGGAAAAACTCAAGGTGCTCGATTTCGGCACCGCCGAGAACATCACCCATCAGCAGGATGGCGGCCTTTCCTTCGACACGAAACTCACTCTCGCCCCGGAATTCCAAGTACCCGAATACAAGGGTGTCACCGTCACCGTGCCACCGCTCGAAGTGCCGGAAGAAGAGCTCCAGGCCCAGCTCAAGTCGCTCCAGGAACGCTTCGCCGATTTTAAGGAAATCGAGGGCCGCACCGCCGCCATGGGCGATTTCGCCGTGATCGATTACAGCTCGACCGTCGATGGCAAGCCGACCGAAGAGTTTCTTGGCAAACCCGCCGGCTACCTCTCCGGGCGCGAAGGATTCTGGGTGCGCTTGGATGAAAAAGCCTTCCTGCCCGGCTTTGCCGCCCAACTCGAAGGCATGAACCCGAGTGACTCCCGCGAGGTCAAGCTCACCATGCCGGACGATTTCCCGGTCGCTGACCTGAAAAACCGCGAGATGGTTTTTGCCGTCACTCTCAAGGAGCTCAAGGAAGCCGAACTTCCCGCGCTCGATGACGAACTCGCCAACAAACTCGCTCCCGGCAAGACCATCGCGGAAATCACCGACATCATCCGCGAGAACATGCAGCACGAGCGCAAGCGCCGCATCGACGACATGAAGGTCAATCAAATCGTCGCTCACATCAACAGCCAGGTGGATTTTGAACTGCCCGAGGAACTCGTGATGCAGGAGACCCAGAGCCAGGCCGACGCCATGGTCAACCGCGGCGTGCAGGCAGGCATGAGCGAGGAGGAAATCGCCTCGCAACAGGCGGAAATCTTCGCCGGTGCCGGTCAGCAGGCGATCACCAACCTGCGCACCAATTTCATGCTGCAGGAAATCGCCCGCACCGAAAACATCGGCGTCAGCGATGCGGAACTGGTGAACCACCTCGCGCAGGTCGCGCAATCCCGCAAGATCGCGCCGAAAAAGCTCATCAAGGACATGCAGAAAGCCGACCGCCTGCCGTCGATCCGCAGCTCGATCCTCATCGGCAAGGCCATTGACTTCCTGGTCGAGCACGCCAACGTTGTCGAGTCCGCCGAAACGGCTGTCACCGAAGATTGAATATGAATTTCCAAACCATGAGTTCACCCGCCCCGCGCAACAGTTATTACGTCCCGATCGTCATCGAGCAAGACGGCCGCGGCGAGCGCTCGTTCGACATCTACTCGCGCCTGCTCAAGGACCGCATCATCTTCATCGGCACGCCAATCGACGATTTCGTGGCCAACTCGGTGATCGCGCAATTGCTGTTTTTGCAGATGCAGGACCCGAAAAAGGACATCCACATTTACATCAACTCGCCGGGTGGATCAGTGACCGCCGGTCTTGCGATGTATGACACGATGCAGTTCCTCACCTGCGATGTGAACACCTACTGTATCGGCATCGCCGCCTCGATGGGCTCGGTGCTGCTGACAGCGGGCACCAAGGGCAAGCGTTTCTGCCTGCCGAATTCCCACGTGATGATCCACCAGGTTTCCGGCGGCGCATCCGGCACGGCATCGGACGTCGAGCGCACCATCGGTTTCATGTTCAACCTGAAGAAGCGCCTCAACGGCATTCTCGCCAAACACACCGGCAAGACCATCGAACAAGTCGAACACGATTCCGACCGCGACAACTACATGACCGCCGAGGAGTCGGTGGCCTACGGTCTCGTGGACAAGGTGCTCGAAAGCCGCAAGCAACTCCCCGATGCCGTCCAGGAAAAACTCGAGAGCAAGTAATCCCGGAGTCTAGAAATTTCAGTATCTCAGCATTTCAGCTTTTACCCCAAAGACCATGGCCCGCGCTTCCAATCTGACGATGTGCTCATTCTGCGGAAAGAGCCACTCGGAGGTCAAAAAACTCATCGCCGGCCCCGGGGTTTACATCTGCAACGAGTGCATCGAGGTCTGCTCGAACATTCTGGAAAAGGAAATGGGTGGGTCTCCCGCCAAGGGCAAGACTGCCGCCGAAAAGGCCGGTTTCAAGATTCCCGCCCCCGCTGATATCCTCGCCAAACTCAACGAGTTTGTGATCGGCCAGGAGAATGCCAAAAAGGTACTCTCGGTCGCCGTTTACAACCACTACCAGCGGTTGCGCCAGGATCAGGTGAAACTTGACGAGGAGTTCCGCGATGTGGAGATCGAGAAGTCCAACATTCTTTTGTTAGGTCCTACCGGTTCCGGAAAAACGCTGCTCGCGCGCACTCTGGCCCGCGTGCTCGACGTGCCATTTTGCATTGTGGACGCCACCACACTCACCGAAGCAGGTTACGTCGGCGAGGACGTGGAAAATATCATCCTGCGTTTGCTTCAGGCATCGGACTTCGATGTCGCACGCGCCGAGCGCGGCATCATCTATGTGGATGAAATCGACAAGATCGGCCGCAAGACCGAAAATGTTTCGATCACCCGTGATGTCTCCGGCGAGGGCGTGCAGCAGGCATTGCTCAAGATCCTTGAAGGCACCGTCTGCAACGTCCCGCCACAGGGCGGCCGCAAGCACCCGCAGCAGGAATACATCCAGGTCAACACCGAGAAAATCCTGTTCATCGTCGGCGGTGCATTCGTCGGTCTGGAGGACCTCGTCCGCCGCCGGCTTGGCAGCAACACGTTGGGTTTCCATGCCGGCGTCGATAAGGAAAATCTCGACGCCCCGGAGGTCAACATTCTCGAACGCGTGCAACCGGAAGACCTGCTGCATTTCGGGTTGATCCCCGAGTTCATCGGCCGCCTGCCGGTCATTTCCTCGCTGCGCAAGCTGACCGAGGACGAACTGATGGCCATCCTTAGCGAGCCCAAGAACGCGCTCATCAAACAATACGGCAAGCAACTCGCGATGAACGGCGTGAAACTCCGCCTCACCCGCGATGCCCTGCGCGCCCTTGCCGAAGAAGCCGTCAGCCGCGGCACCGGTGCCCGCGCGCTGCGCGCGCTGTTCGAGAAAATGATGCTCGAAGTCATGTTCGACATCCCCTCGCGCGATGACATCGAATCGGTGACCATCAACCGCCACGTCGTTCGCGGCGAGCGTCCGCCGCTCATCCGCCGCCGCAAGCGCGCGGACCGCGACGCGGCATGATCCCGGGAACGCTGAGCTTCACAAGAAGCATGGAACGAATCCAATCGCCGCCGGTTGGCCCGGTCCTGTGAATTTGGCGGTGGCCTCGGCACGGATCAAAGCCGCTCACTCGAACCGTTCCAGTTTCCTGCCGTGCAGGTAATCCGCCGCGCTCATGCGCCTGCCGCCCTCGGGTTGCACAGTGTCCAGTTCCAGCGAATTCTCACCGCAACCGACAATGAGCTTTCCTTCGTCGATGGAAAGCGCGCCGGGTTCAAGCTGCATGTCCACCATAGAAGACGGCGGAAAAACCTTCAGGCGCTTTGGTTTCCCACCTTCGCTGGCAAGGGCAAAGGTGCCCGGCCATGGATCATAGGCACGGATCCGCCGCTCGAGCGCTTTGGCGGACATGTTCCAATCGATCCTTCCATCGTCGCGCCCTAGCTTCGGCACATAACTCACCAGCGCGGGATCCTGCGGAATCCGCAGTGCGCTGCCATTGGCGAGTTTTGGCAATGTTTCCGCCAGCACTTCCGCCGCGAGGTCCGCGAGGTGGTCGTGCAGGCTGCCGCCGGTCTCATCGGCATGCAGCGGGATCGCCTTGGATAAAATCATATCCCCCGCATCGAGTTCGCGCACCACGTGCATGGATGTCACTCCCGCCTCGCTGTCGCCCGCCTCGATGGCCGCCTGGATGCATGCGGCGCCTCGGTATCTTGGCAGCAGCGAGGCATGCAGGTTGATGATCGCCATGCGCGGCAGCTTGAGGATGTTTTCCCGCAGGATCTGACCGTATGCCATGACCACGAGCAGGTCGGGATCGAGCGCGGCCAGTTCGGCGGCAGCGTCGCCGATTTTTTCAGGTTGCAGCACCCGGATGCCTTCGGCCAGCGCGAGCGTCTTCACGGCCGGAGAGGTGAGTGTCTGGTGGCGGCCCACCGGTTTGTCAGGCTGGGTAACCAGTGCAAGCGGGCGCGGCCCGTGTGCGAGCAGATGCCGCAGCGATGGCAGCGCGATGTCTCCGGTGGCGATGAATACAAGTCTCATTGCGGAATTCATGATTGATAGCAGCTATTGTGTGCCGGCCATCACCGGAAACCCGGCTGCGATGCCACCAGAAAAACCAACACCGGAATCAATAACACGAGATCCGCCATGACACGCAGTGAGTCGATTTGGAAATTCGCACGAGCCCGGTTGAGAAGATACAACAAGCCCGCCCCGGTTAGGATGGCATAGAAAAATGGCCGGGAGGCGCGCTCCTCGTCCATCAAGGCGTAAAGCAATGAGGCTGTGGCGAGCACAATGAGCGGCAGGGTGAGCGCCAACTCATCGCTGGCCTTGGTTTCCACATCGGCCGAGCGCGCGTCATGCTCCCACAAGTCGATGGCAGAAATATTCAGGATGCACAACACCGCGAAACAAAGGAACTCGCGCGACGCAAACATGTCATAGATATCATATTCATATCGATACAGGTGCGCAGTCATCGCCGTGCCGAAGGCGAAGGTGAAACCTGCGAGGATGTTCTTGGTGTGGGGCACCTCGCGCGGGTCCTGCGAGGACAGCATCGAGAGACCGAAAAAGCCTGCAACCATCACCCCGCCCAGCAGCAGGTGTTTGTAGATGGCTATCGGCATTCTCATAACCACCAGTGCCACCACCGTGACGCCGGCCAGCAAGAGGGCGATGCGGAAAAACTTCAGATGCTTGAGGTGAAACCGGTGGCGTGGCTCAAGTTCGGCCTTGGTTCCACCGGCCAGCGAAGCGTCCAGCAAGCGGTCCAAAACGTAGATAATCCACACCGCAAGGCCGAGCGATGCATAAGCCTCCCACGGGTGGTAGCCGAGCCGCCATGTCTTGGCGAAGACATACAACCATGCCATGGCCACCAGCGGGGCATCCAGACTCAGCAGGTTGGGAAGAAGCCACAATGGCTTGCGATTCAGGGTGGGCACGACGCGCGGAACATCCCTGAGGAACATCCCGATGGCAAGACGGATTCCGGCCCGGGGGTGCCTGTCAAAGTTCCCTTTGAGGACGAAATCGAAACGCGGAGGCGCGGAGTTCGCGGAGGATTTTCGCAAAGAATTGATGGATTACGGTAATGAATCCAAAAAAATTTGCCGGACTTTGCTTTCTACGGGAAAGCCCCTGAAAATCTCCAGGCGAGCCAGTGTCTGAATGGCCGGTTCACCGGGCGAGCTTCTGCGGGATGAGAAACCCTTTTCCCGTTCCTGTGGGCTCAACGCGGTTCAACACGATGGGCATTTTTGTCAGGGCACTCGGGTTGGGATTCTGCAACGGTGCCGCCTTGGGCCATGGGAATTCCCTGCGGAATTCTGTGAGGGCGTTCGGGCCAAAGGCGAGGGCTTGATAAATGTCCGTCTGATCGAAGGTCTCCAGCGACCACCCGAGGTAGCCTACAAAACCAAATTTCCCGCAAGCCAGGTCACGCACGGCACTCCACCGTTTCCTGCCGCCGACGATTCCATCCTTCGTATCCACCTCGACGTGCTTTTTGAATGCTCCGAACTCACCCAGGATCACGGGTTTCTTCGAGCCAAGGCCAAGGGCAACGGCGTCATTAAAGAGCGAACTGCCCAAGAGGTCTTCGACTTCTTTTTCAAAGTTGGCCAAGGGCCCGGCTGGATAGAGATGCACATCCACAAAATCGAGGGGGGCCTTGGTCAGAAGCGGGAGCGGCGCGGGCATCCGCAAGCCTGCGCCATGTTCCCACTCGAAACCCTTTTTGAGATTCGCCGGATCAAGGGTCGCCGGTCCCAGGCGGTGGTCACGCCCGACTGCAGCCGCCACGAATATGCCTTCACAGGTCAGGAGATTCTTGTCCACGCTGTCAACCGCGTCGCAAAGCTGCTCGTAGTAAAATGCAAGCCCCTCCTCATAACAGCGCAGGCGATCGGCCGGCACCGTCATGTCGTAGGTTTTACCATTGGCGGTCGTCACCAGACCCGTCGCCGTGAAGGGCCATTGGGTAAGCTTGGCATAGGCCTCGTTGTTGAATGATATGCCGAGGATGGTATTCAGAAGATCCGGGTTCTTTGCCTTCAGGTATCCAACCGAGGAAGCGATCATCTCGCGGAAAGCCACCAGTCCGGCCTCGTGGAAGAGATTTTCCGTTCCCTTCTTAGGGGCCAGTTTTTCGCGGAAGTAGTCGTTTTGAGGGAGTTCCATATCGCTGAAATTGATGATCACGTAGATTCCGTTCGAAGCGGCTCGTTTCAGGAAATCCGCCAGGTTGTCGAGGTAGGGGATATAGAGACCTTGGGTGTCTGAATCACCGGACATTCCGGGGTTTTCCACCCTCCGCCCGGCGAAAAAAACGCGGACCGTGTTGTAACCGCTGCTGCTGAGCATGCGCAAAACAGTCTCCGCCTCGAGGCCATCATAAAATGCCACGGTTGTGCGGGTGGCAGCTTCGAACGCGGCATGGTCGGCGTGCCGAAGAGGCACATAATTCATCCCGACCGGATTGAAAATCGTCCCAGTCGCCAGATGCACAAATTGGGCCTTTCCGTCCTTTTGTGTGATTCCGATTCTCGAAACGGGCAACGCGGGCCCTACCGCAGTGTCATTTCCTTCCGCCGTTTGATCTGCCGAAACCAAGGGCACACCAAGCGGCTCCGCGTGTGTTCCATCAGCCCGCATTGGGAAAAGCGAGAACGGCCCGGACTTGCCCGTCACATCCACCATGCGCACGGGCCGCTTGATCGAGGCGATGTCCTGTTGTTTGCCATCCAGCACCTTGACCTCCACAAATTCGGGCTTTGCGATATTGTATTTCCAATGCAGAACAGACTTGCCGTCCACGTCGTGGACGGCAGCGAGATAAACGGCAGGTCCGAGATGCTCTTCAGCCACCATATTTGGAGAGGACAAAAGAGTGGCGGTTATGATTGGGAGAAAGAGAGGGAACTTCATTTTTTTTATTGTCATGCTGATGAAGTTGCAGATCTCAAACTCAGTGCTTTTCTCCGCAAACTTCGCGTCTCGGCGTTTCGCTGAAATTTTCAAATGCGTAGGCCCTGGATTCCGGCCAGTTCTCAGGCCATAATGTCAGCCGCCACTTGGTCGGCGGCGTTTTGTCCGGCGAGGCGGGCGACCAGTGCCAAGCCGAAATCCATCGCTGTGCCCGCACCGCGGGAGGTGATCAGGATGCCATCCTCCACCACCCGCTCGTCGAGCGCGCCGGGCAGGGTTTCTCTAACCGATTGGTGGGCGGTGAAACGTTTGCCATCCAGCAATCCCGCATCCATCAGCACCAACGGCGCGGCGCAGATCGCGGCCACCGGTTTGCCGGCAGCGGCGAATTCCCGCGCCAGCGTGGCGGCTCGACCGTCCTTGCGCAGGTTCGCCACTCCCGGACCGCCGGGAATGAGCAGCAGGTCGAACTTGGCGGTGTCCAGGCTGACCAGCGAGACGTCCGCTTCCACGCGGATCCCACTGCGTCCGATGGCGGTCTTGCGCTGCAGCGATGCCACCACCACCTCGATGCCCGCACGGCGCAGCAGGTCCACCGGAGTGATCATTTCGATTTCCTCAAATCCATCCGCCAACAGGCAAAGCACGCGTGTTTTCATGACCCTTTCAGCTTTTCAGAATTTCAGTTTTTTAGCTTTTACCTAAACCAATCCCACCGCGCGGCGGACGCGCTGCAGAACTTTGGCGGATTCCTCACGCGCCCGCGCCGCTCCATCGGCCAGCACGCGGTCCACATACCCCGGATCCACCAGAATTTCCGCACGGCGCTCTCGCATCGGTGCGAAGAAATCCCAGTAGGCCTCGGCCAGTCGCTTTTTGAAATCGCCGTAGCCGCAACCGCCCTTCTCATGGTCCGCCACCATGGATTGATAATCCGCCTCGCTGGCAAACAACTTGTAAAGCGCGAGGATCGTCGAGTTTTCCGTGGGCTTAGGGTCTTCCACCGGGGTGGAGTCCGTGGTGATCTTCATGATGAGTTTTTTCAGTGGCTTCTCCTCGCCGAAGATCGGCAGGGTGTTGTGATAACTCTTGCTCATCTTGCGTCCGTCGAGGCCCACCACCACGGCGGTGTCCTCGCGGATGATCGGGTCCGGCAGGATGACGGTGCCCTCACCGAAAGTTTCGTTGAGTTTCACCGCGAGATCGCGCGTTACTTCGAGGTGTTGTTTCTGGTCCTTGCCCACCGGCACCTGGTTGGAATCATATAACAAAATATCCGCCGCCATCAGCACCGGATAGGCGAAGAGCCCGTGGTTCGGCGCGATGCCTTGGGCGATCTTGTCCTTGTAGGAGTGGCACTTCGCCAAAAGACTCATCGGGCAAACCGTCGAGAGGATCCACGCAAGTTCGTTGACCTCAGGCACCGCGCTTTGGCGGAAGAACACCGCGCGCGCCGGGTCCAAGCCGCAGGCCAGGAAGTCGATCGCCAACTCGCGCACGTTTTCGCGCAGCGCCGCCGGGTCCTGCGAGGAGGTCATCGCATGGTAATCCGCGATGAAATAAAACGCCTCGCCCTCGTCCTGCAGGCGCACGGCCGGTTGCATGGCACCGAAATAATTGCCGACGTGGAGTTTTCCGCTGGGTTGGAGACCGGTGAGGATTCGCATGGCGCGGAGCATGGAATCCGGACGCCGACATGGTCAAGCGGCATGGCCACTCCCTCACATCTCGGAAAACAACGCATCCACCATTTCCGCGCACTTCTCGCCGGGCATCACGCTCAGGTTCATCTGGTTCATGACGTAGGCAAAGGAAATGCCGGACTCCGGATCGCCCATGCCGTGGCTGCCACCCGCACCGGGGTGGCCGAAGGCCAGCTTCGACGGCCCGTAGATTTTGCGGATTTTCTGGCCGTGTTCATCGAGCGGATCCATCTGCGCGCCGCAGGTGAAAACCGTCGGCCGCAGCAACACGCGGTCGAATCCTGAGATCACCGGTTGGGCCAGAGCCGCCCGCACCCGCGGCGTGAGCGGGCTTTCGATCGAGCCGATCGCCGCCTGATAGAACTTCGCCAGGGCCGAGGCCGTGCCGACGCCGCCGAGCGCCGGCAGCCCGGCCGACCAAGCGTGTGGATCGTTCATTTCATGGATCGCGTGCAATCCACGCGGCGAGGAAAACGCACGGCGGGTGAAGGTGCCGGAAGTGGTGAGTTGTTTGTAAAAAGCATCCGCCAGATCATCCTTGCCCACCTTGCCGGGATAAAGCCGGGCCACGCGCGGCCACTCGGTTTCCGGCAGGCTGATCCAGAAATCCAGCCCGAGCGGTCCGGCGATGACCTCGCGCCAGTAGCCGCCGAGCGGCAGGCCCGTGAGGCGGCGCACCGGTTCGTCTAATAGCGATCCGAATGTCCGCGGGTGGTAGCCATGACCTTCGCCCAAGTTCCAGGCCGGCACCTGCGCCTCGATGGCCTCCACCACGGCGGCGTGTTCCAGCAGGTTCGCCCGCTTGTCGAGCGCGGAGAGCCCGCATTGATGCGAGAGCAGATGGCGGAAAACCGCGCCCATCACCGGAAAGCGCGGCCAGACCTCGCGCACCGGCGTTTCCTCATTCAGACCGCGACTCTCAAGCGCCATCAGCAAGGTGGCCGCCGACGGCACCTTGGTCGCCGAATAAACCGGCACCAGCGTCCGGGAAGTCCACGGGCGTTGCTTTTCCCGCTCGCACCAACCCTGTCCGCAGGAAAGGACTTCCGCTCCATCCCACCAAATGCTCACCGACGCGCCGAGTTCGCCGCGGTCGCGGAAATTCCGCTCGAAAACCTCCAAAACCTTGCCGAGCGAAGAAGCACAAACCGCCATGCGCGGGTCTCGCCGATCAGCTGCCGCCGCGCAATTCCGAAATTTCCGAAATCCCGGCCAGCGGCAAAATCGGAATCATGGC
The DNA here is from genome assembly GCA_947491475.1 of Akkermansiaceae bacterium. Classification (GTDB taxonomy): domain Bacteria; phylum Verrucomicrobiota; class Verrucomicrobiia; order Verrucomicrobiales; family Akkermansiaceae; genus Luteolibacter. The sequence continues at coordinate 15,154 of CANLKN010000063.1, forward strand.
TCTACGAACCGGCTCACGCCGGCGGCGACGAGATCCTCCCGCGAAATAAACCACAGGACGGGACAGCCGGCCTGGTAAAATGCCACTCCATGCCGGCTGGAAATCATCCTCACTGGTTCGCATGCGCTAAAACCTCCATGGAGTTTGGAAGAAATGGCTGGAATTCGTGCCAGCACTTCCTTGGGAAACCTGACTTCGATGGCGACCGTTTCCCCAGGAAGCTCCGGCATCCAGACCAGATGGGGCGGACTATCCGGCTTTAAATTGTGATGGGAAAGGGCCCATAGATCCCTTTTTTCGACCATGCATCCAATCAGGGACCACTGCACAAGCCCATTCTCCAACGGAGGCTGCCCGCCAAAATAAGTTCCCGCCTCGAAACCTTGGAGGTAGTTGCCGTTACGGTCCACATCGCCCAACAATAGTTTCACCGTTGAGCTGCTATCCAGTCCGTGGGCATTTGCCACATCATGCAAACTTTCGAGAGTTAGATTCCGATCAAACGGCTCTCTGTGTCTAGTGGGTTTGGTGCCACTCCATTGGTGGCTCTTTTCATCGAACGAATAAACGGAATCGGTCAAGACGCAGAGTCCGCGCCGCGGGTCCTGCCAGATATTTTCACCTCATAAGGAAAACAATCATCCAAGAGCCCCTGAGCCGGCCGCCGCTTGCTGTCTGCCAGCAACTCCCATGCCTTGGTTTCCGGATCCACGCGCAGCACGCCGCCTGAGTCCAATCCGAGATAAAGCCGACCGTTCACCGACCATAAATTCGGCTGCCCGGTGATTGGCAGCGGGATGGTTTCCCTCTGGCCGCCGTCGATTTTCCGACGACATAGGGTTTCATTTTCCCATGAATAGATCCATCCCGCCAAAAGAGCGTAGAGGGGGAAATCATAGTCGCTCTCCCAGCATTCAACCCGCTCGCTTTGCCAGGAAAGAACTTCATCGACCCGGAGCTCAGGCAAGGTGACTTTCCCCAAGATATATCTGGTAGGTGTGAGGTGATTCCCACCGGGTGGGGGCCTCGTCACCAGCCACAGTTGGTCATTGATCAGAGTGACCCAGCGGATGCCTTGTCCGCCCGGTTCCACCCAGGTCGCCCGCGCATCGACACTGCTTTGGCGGACCATGGGTTTGAGGGTTTTTGGCAATCCAAATTCCGGCGAGACGCGCCCATCCATGTTAACTCCCAGTTTCCGCATGCAGGAGAGGAAGAACATCGGATCCGCGCCCGCCCAGAGCGCGTCGAATCCCTCTATCGAAATTTTCCGTTCCATGACAGCACACAATCGTTCCTTGTCCTGTGGATCAAAAAACAGGGCTGAGATCAGGCGCGCCAACGATTCCGGCATGGGGCCGGGTCGCTCCAATAACCCGGCGAGCTTTTCGGTGAATACGTTACGGGTGGCGGGCGGCATATGCCAATTTGTACTTTGGAGCGCAGCCCAATAATATTCTACAGGCAAGCTGCCGTCAGCCAGGCGGTCGAGGTTGGCAACAAGAGGGAGCCAGGCTTCCTGCGCTTCGTCGGCGGATGGGTTGCCAACCGGATCGCTCTGATCATACAGGGAAAGCCACCAGAGCGCACCGGCCACTTGCAGGTTGAGAGGTGTCTCTTTGAGAAGGCCGCGGAAAAAACGTTTCCAGTTGGCCTGCGCGAGTTGCGCATCGCGCGTCTGCCAGTCCACGCGCCATTTGCAATTGTTTGCCGAGATCGTTTGAAGCAGATTGTCGTAGAAGTGTTTATCCCCCATGAGACGATTGCCGAGAAGCTTTCGCACCAGCGCCTCATGATCCGCAGCCCGCTCCGCCCACAAGGCGCCGCATACGAAACCGACCAAGGGCAAGCTGTCCAATGCCAAAGGCCAAGCGCGACCTCCGCGATCCACTGGAGGAAGGCGGTCCGGCAAGTGGGGATGCAATTCCAGCTCGAACGCCGCGAACTCCCGCTCGAAGAGCGCCCGAGCCTCGGCACGCAGCCGGACCAAGGCCGCATCAACACCCGCTCCGCCGCTCGAATTATCGAAATATGCGGCTCCAAGAATGCAGGCCGCATTGTGCAGAAGGCGGGCCGCATCCAGTTCCGCCGTGGTGGCTTTTCCACGTTCCGCATGGAATGCCGCCTTGGACAACTCACTGCCTGCAGGACTGTTTCGCAGGTCGTTGTAAAGAGCGATCGCCCTCAGGCTGCGTTCAATAACCGATCCATCCGGCGTTCTCATCCTCGGCAAAAATCTTGTGCCTGACGGATCTCTTATAAAATAAGCCATATCTCCAGTCCCCTGGCTGCCAGCGAGGGTGCAGCAAGCCAGATAGCGCAATCGCTGGACCGGGACCGAATCCAAGCCGAGCGCGATCGCCGCCTCGGCGGCTTGCAGCGCCCGGGCATGGAGATGCCAACGTGTCGCCCATTCCGCCTCCGCGAAAAACTCCTTGGCCTCAGCCTGCGAATCCCAGGCAGCCGGAGGCTTGCCCGCAGGCAAGCGCTCAAGGACATCGGCCGTCACCTCCGCCACCAGCCGCGCCAACTCCTTGTCGTTGCCGCGGCGGGTCCATCGGATTTCCCGACCGTCTGCCGCGCGCAGCCGCATGGACAATTCCACCTGCCCGCCGGCTTCCGTGACCGAGCCGTCCAGCAACCAAGCCCCGTTCCAAAATGCCGGAAACGAATCCCCGGCAAGCACGCTTTCCCAGGCAAGTTCATCCAGCCGCCAGCGTTCTAGCACGAAAAGTTCCGGCTGCGCGGTCAGCCGTATGCCCAGAAGCGTTCTGAGCGTTTGTCCGCTTCGATTCGCGGTTTCGGAGTTCGTCGCGCCGCGGATATCGACGAAGGAAAGGGGCACCGCGCGGTCGCGGACGATGTCGAGCTTGGCCCGCCAAGTGCCGATGCGTTTCGCCATGAGCCCCGCCCAGCCCTCCAAATCCGGCAAGGGCGCGTCGTCGATCTGCCAGCCGACGACCACGCCCGAATCGACCGCACACAAGCGGGTAATCACCACCTGGCGGTCTTGGAATTTTTCACTTTCCACCCAAAGCACGCCGTCTGCATCTAACAAGCGCGCGGCTTGCGTGGCGGTTGCGAGAGAGAGTCCCTGGCCCTGCAGCGCGGGCTCGGCCATGACTCGCTCGAGTTGCTCGCGTTCGAGGATGGCATACGCATCGGGATTTTTGGAAAGCCCGGCGATCAAGACTGCTGTGGCATCCCGCTGGTCCCGAGTGCCCAATACCGCCAGCTTTGTGGCAGCTTTCGCAGGCAGCGAGACGCCAACGCACAAGGCCAGACAAACGAATATACGCGGGATATGGCGTGAAAACCGGATCATTGCACGAGCTTGGGCACGAGGCGGTCGGCGAGTTTGAGCGCGGCGGCTTCGAGGGCTTTCTTGCCGGCCGCATGTTCGGCGATGTCCACGGCCACATCCATCTGGCGGTCGGTGGTGATGAGCTTGCCGCTCGCATCCTTCACCGTGACCTCGATGCGGGCGCGGCAGGATACGAGATTGCCGCGGCGCATCCCCAGCTCGCTGACCGCCTCGCCCGTGATGGTTGCCACGTCGCTGCGGCCTGCGGCAGTGGCGGCGGTGACAACTTCAAATCCGGCTTCCTGCAACGTCTTCATCAACTCGGTCTGCGCGGCGGGATCGCTGACGGGCCGGGCGAGGTGCTGCTCGGAGATGGTGACCAGCACGGAGGGTAGCTTTTTGCCGGATAAGGCTTTCTTCAGCCTTTCCATGCGGGCGGCGGGATCCTCAACCTCCGCCATAAGTGCTGCCGATTGTTTGGCCAGGATGGCGGCGATTTTTCCGGCAAGCTCTCCGACCGGAGCCTCCAGGTTGTCGAGCGAAGGAGCGGTCGTCATCTCGCCAAAAACGCGGCCGGTCTCGGTGCCGATGACCTTGGCGACGAGAAAACTCTTTCCGTCGGATTCAAACACGCGACCGGTGACGAGCACCTTCGCCCCGATGAGCGAGCCGATCCTGGCGGCGGACTCGGGCGAGACGGTGCCGGAGAGACCGAACTCCTGTTCGCCGAGGATTTTTTCAACTTCCTGGCGCTCGACCAAAAACACATCGGGGTTTGTCGAGAGCAGGGCGTTGAGCATGATGCCGACTTCGGCTCCTTTCTTTTCCAAGCTGTGGTCGCCGGCCTGAAAGTCGAATACGGCGGTGGGCAAGGGCGCGGGGCTTTCCGCGGCGGCGGACCGGGCGAAAACAGCCGAAGCGCAAAGAACGATGGTGGCGAGGAGGTGGGAGAAGCGCGGTGTTTTCATAGGTTTCGATAGGATGCAAGGTTTCAGGGGCGGGGAGGGGTGAGGGCGGTGAGAAGCAGCGTGAAAAGGGTTTCTTGCGCGCGCGGGTCGGTGGACAAGGCGGGCAGAAGCGGCAGAGTGACCTTGGTGGCCAGCGCGGCGGGACGGGCGTGGGCGTAAACGCCGGGCAGAAGGGACGCGTCATCTACGAAGGCAAGCAGTCCGCCTTTCGCAGGAGAAGCGGCAAGCCGCGACCAATCCCCAGCCGATAGCACTCCAACTAACAGCATGTCCGGCGCGAGGGTGTCGGGCGCGTCGGCACCAAGGTCATCAAACTCGATCGCGTGGGTTTTTAGAAAAGCGCGCAACTCGGCCGAGCGACCGCAGACCGCGAGTTTGAGACGGCTGGTCGCGAGCACATCGGCCAGCACGGGCCGGTCACTGCGGGTTTTCGGGGCGGGATAGACGATGATGTTGATAGTTCCGAGATCGCCCAAACGAAGAGTGATGCGGGTGACGCGCTCGACCGCAGGCGGTGTCAGTTTCACGATGGCAATGCGGGAATCATCGGGCGAGGGGATAATATTGATTTCGCCAGGCAGCGGCCGCGCGACTTGTCCGGCGATTTGAAAGAGATCGGCGCGGAGTCCGGCCGTGGTGACATTCGGCGGCAGAAGCACGCGCAGCGCGCAGGGTTCCGTCGCCACGATGGCATGTTCGGTGGCTGGCGCGGGACGGCCCTCAATGCCTAGCACGATGACGTCGGCGAATGCCGGAATGTTTCCGCCGAGCATCAGCATCAAGGCGACCCAAATTTTCTTTCTTATCATATTGTCAGAATCTCCTGGGAAAGACCGGATGATTCGAGATATAAGTTCATTGAACATCAACCTAACTTCCCGGCATACCTTGCGAAGGATATTTTTCCGAAATCCCGGCCGCTGGCAATTCCTCAGCGGCTGGATAATTTCCCGCCGACCACTCGGCGATCAGGCGGAAGCAAACCGCCAGCAACGTGGGGCCGATGAACACGCCCACCAGCCCGAAGGCCAGCGCCCCGCCAATCACTCCCACGAAAATCAGCGCGAAGGGCATCTTGCTGCCGTGGCTGATGAGGAACGGCCGCAGCAGGTTGTCCACGCTGCTGATCGCCAGCAGACCCCAGATGAGAAGGAAAATCCCCCAGCCGTTTTGATCCTGCGCAAACAGCCACAATGCCGCCGGCAGCCAGATCAAAGGCGGCCCGAACGGAACCACCGCGAAAAAGAATGTCAGCACCGCCAGCAGCACCGCCCCCGGCACGCCGGCGATCCAGAAACCGAAGCCCGCCACCACCGCCTGCGCGATGGCCGTGCCCAGGATGCCGTAAATCACGCCGCGCACCGTGTTTCCCGCCACCTTGATCAAGTGCTGCCCACGCTGCCCGGCAAGCCGCTCGACCGCCACCGACAACCGTTGCGAGAGTTCCAGCGCGTCGCGCAACAGGAAAAACGCCAGAAACGCACTCAACAAAAACTGCGTCACTCCTTGTCCGACCGCGAGTCCTGCGGCGATCAACCCTGACTTGGCCCACAAAAGGACTTTGCCTAACAGAACCACGATGTGCGGTGACTCCTCCGCGGTCTCCGCCTCGGCCCCTTCTTCGGCGGCCACCGGCTTGCGCGGTGGCGGCGGTGCCTCGCGCAACATCAGTCCGTCCTCTGTCTCGACCACGATTTTCGGCCGCGGCGGCGGGGTCTTGAGCGCCTCGTCGAGTTGCGCCATCCAGCGCTTCCGGTCTTCGGCAAATCCGTTCCAGTAGCCATCCAACTCATCGCCCACCACCGGCATGCCCCTCACCCACGCCGGCGCCTGCTCGGGTGCCGCCATGAACCAATTGCGCGTCGCCACCGCCAGATCCTTGCCGTCCTGCGCCAGGCTCACCCCGATCAACACCACCGGCCCGGTGAAAACCACCGTCACCGTCAGTGTGACAAGGCAGGCCGCCAGCGTGCGCGAACCCCGGAACCAGCGCGTGAAAATCCGCTGCAAGGGGTGGAGCGTGTAGGTCAGGATGATCGCCCAGGTCAGCGCTGTTAGAAATGGCTTGAGCACGAAGAACGAGCCCGCCAGTAACAATATCAGCGCCGCCCAACCCAGAAGGGGCTCGGTACCGCGCGCGGGCCTCGTAGGTTCACTATCCATGCGGGCCGCACGCTAGCAGGCATCCCGCCGCTCCGCCAGCTGCATTCACCAGATTCAGTAGTTCGTGAAATTCGCACCGCTGCCGAGCGGGATGCCCGGCTGTGGTTTTCCCGCCGGATTCCTGAACAGGAAAACCTTGTTCATCTTGTCACCCACGATCAACAGGTCCCTGACGGCGTCGCCGGTGAGATCGGCGGCATGGATCACCCTGCCGCGCTGGCCTTGAAGGTCGAGCGCCGCGATTTTTTCGCCGCGGTGGTTGTAGATCGCGCCATGGTCGGCGATCACGATGTCATCAAAACCATCGCCATCCCAGTCTAACAACCGGTGGAAACGACCGTAGTCGAGATGGATGCGGCCCAAAAGATTGAGCTCTGCATCGAACAACTCGACGCGTGATTGGTTGGCCGGCAGGTGATCGATGTCCACCAGCAGATGCGGCCCCTT
>CANLKN010000064.1 GCA_947491475.1 Akkermansiaceae bacterium
AAACCAGCAAGAATTAAATAAATTCGTTAGGCACTACAAAACGACTTTTCGAGTCAATTATCAACGACTTATGGCTTTTTTCGCCTAAAAACGACGCGATTTGCGTCTAAAATAACTAATTCTGTTAGAGTTTAAGAAACTTGGGCTAACGGAGTCGGCGGCTTCCTCTGGGTGCGGGCCGACGAAGGCATCGTCCGCACCGACCGCGGCGGGGAAATCGACGTGAGCGGAAACCAGGCGCCTGATGGCATCGTCGGCCCGCATCACGAAAAGGAAGCGGGATCTCACCGTGAAGGATCTGTATTGTCCGGTCCAAATTTCCATCAAACGCCTGCCCGATGATTTCGACGGTCATCTTCCGGTTTCCAACGGTTATGATTTCCGGAACCTTTCCACCTGCACCTGACCTCTCTAACGGACTATTGAGGGAAGTCAGGTCAGCCGGTGAACGGCTCGCCCTTGCGAACGGTCCCCGCTTGGTGGGCGCGGACTCGCCGGAGCGGTTTACGGTGAGGCATTTTCGCTCCGCAAAGGGCGAACCGTTACCCGCGCCCGGAGTGGTGCGCGGCGAAGTGGAATTTTTCTTTGCCAAATGATCCCTTGATCAAGACTTCGATCTCCGCTCGGCACGAGCGGTTTTTTTCATCCACCCCCACCGGGAAGGCAATCCGAGGCACCCGGCGTAGCCCTTGCCCTCATGCCCGGCGAGTCCCTGATAGGACGTGTTGCCCTAAGACTTTTCGGGGGAGTGCTTTTTGTGACTTTGATGGTTTCTTCTTCGGGCTCTGAGGTAGAATGCGCCCATGCCCCGAAACAACAGCGAGATCCGCACGCGTTTCGCGCCCAGCCCGACCGGGCGGCTGCACCTCGGCCACGTGCTGGCCGCGCGGGTGGCCGATGCGCTGGCCCGGCAATCTCCTGCAGGAAAATTCCTGCTGCGCTTCGAGGACATTGATGCGCCGCGCGTTCGCGAAATTTACTATCAAAACATCATCGAGGATCTCGAATGGCTGGGGCTGCACTGGGACGAAATGCCGCTGCGCCAAACCACACGCACTGCTGCCTACGAAGCGGCGCTCGCCAGGCTGCTCGGCAAAAGCCTCGTCTATCCGTGTTTCTGCACCCGCCGGGAAATCCAGGATGAGTGGGCAAACATGGCCGCCGCACCGCAAGGACCGGAAGGGCCGCTCTACCCGGGCACCTGCCGCCGGCTTGCCGCCAGCGAGCGCGAGGCAAAGATCGCCGCCGGCACCCCCCACGCGTGGCGGCTCGACTCGCAACTGGCCGCAACCATCACCGGTCCGCTCACTTTTCACGACCTGCGCTTCGGCACGCTCGCGGCAAATCCGGGCCTGCTCGGCGACGTCGTGCTCGCCCGCAAAGACATCGGCACCGCCTATCATCTCGCCGTGGTGGTGGACGATGCCTTCCAGCAAATAACCCACGTCACCCGCGGTGAGGACCTGCTTCCTTCCACCCATGTCCACCGGTTGCTGCAAGTTTTGTTAGAGCTGCCGGAACCTGAGTATCTGCACCATCCGCTGGTGCTTGACGAGCAGGGCAAGCGCCTCGCCAAGCGCCACGACGCGCTTGCCATCGCGGCACTGCGTGAGTCCGGCCAGACTGCCGCCGAAGTGCTGGCCCGCGTGAATGCGGAGTTCCAGCCACCACTCAGGACGAGCTGGCATCGTTGATATATAAACTGCGGGCGTTGATCCCTTTTCCAATCAGGACATCCCGGAATGTGGAGCGCTCTTCGGGAAAAAACAAATGCGCCTGGGGCAGGTTTTGCCTTGCTCAGACGTCGCCGCGTTCGTCGCGCTCGAGCTGGATGCGGTCGTTGAGGTTGCGGGCTTTCACGCGGTTGCTGCGCTTGGCCCAGCGCTCGACGGCCATGCGGCGTTTCTCGGCGCGTTTTTTAAGGGCTGCGATTTCATTCTCCAGGTTGAGGAAACTCGCGTGGCGTGCCGGATCGAGGGTACCGGAATCGACGGCCTCGCGGATTGCACAGCCGGCATCGCTGCGGTGGCTGCAATCCGCAAAACGGCAGTGGGCGGCGATTTCCTCCACATCCGAGAAACTCTCGCGCAGAATGGATTCGTCGGTCCACATCTGGATTTCGCGCATGCCGGGGTTGTCGATGAGCATGCCGCCGCCTGGCAGCGGCACCAACTCGCGCGAGGTGGTGGTGTGGCGGCCCTTGCCGGTGGCTTCGTTGACCTCGCCGGTCCACTGCCACTCCTCGCCGTAGAGCTGGTTGACGAGCGTGGACTTGCCGACACCGCTGGAGCCGACGACGCACATGGTGATGCCTTTTTTGAGGTATTTTTTGAGGATTTTAAGTCCCTCCGCAGTGAGTGCGCTGGTGATGTGGACGCTTGCGCCATCCCACAGCGCGGCAATTTGCGCAGCGGCGCTCTTGTTTTGTTCTTTGGGAAACAGGTCGGACTTGTTGACGAGCACCACAGCCTTGGCGCCGCTGCGCTCGATGAGCATGAAGTAGCGCTCCATGCGGCGGAGGTTAAAATCCGGGCCCGCATCGGTGACCACGGCTACGAGATCGACATTCGCGCCGATCACTTGTGCCTGGGAACTGTTGCCGGGCATCTTGCGGGCGAAGCAGGTGCGCCGTGGCAGCACGGCGCGGATCACATAATCCTGGTTTTCGCTTCCGAGCTCCATGGCCACCCAGTCGCCCACGGCGGGGAGGTCGGCATCGCAGGCGGCCTCGTGCCAGACGCGGCCGCCGAGCACGGCATCGATTTCCTCGCCGTCATCGAGGAATGCACCGAAGTTGATGGGCGTCTCACGGATCAGGCGCGCCGGCACCCAGCCTTTGGCGCGATAGGGTGCGAAGGCAGTTTCAAAAGTGGGGTTCCAGCCGAGATCCTTGAGGGTCATCCGCCGCAGAACTTAGCGCGAGATACCGCGCTGTCGATTCCCGGCTTTGCCCGGTGAAAACCTGCGCTTGGCGGGCGGGTGATGTGCGCTATGTTGCAGCCATGAGTTTGCCGGTTCTTTACATCAAGCCAGGTTGCCCGTGGTGCGACGAAGTCGTTCATTTCCTGAGCCGCAAGCGCATCGAGGTGGAGACGGTGGTGGTTTCCGGAAACCCGGATGCGATGCGTGAAATGATCGCTCTTTCAGGACAGACGAAGGCCCCGACGATGGATTGGCATGGCGAAGTGCTGGCAGATTTTGGCGTGGATGAGTTGATTCCGTTCCTTCAGCGCCGCGGCCTGCACTGAGCCCCCGCAAGCAGATGGTCTGCGGGCGCGCAGCCATGGCGCGCTGTCGCCAAAAAGCCCAATCCAAGCGGGGAGCTCGAGCCTACGACCCGAAAAAAATCAGGCATCTTGATTTTCTTCGAGCAAGCGTTTGAGGCGGTTTTTCATCGAAACCTTGGTCACTGCAGGCAGGCGGTCCACGAAAAGCACGCCATTCAAGTGGTCGGTCTCATGCTGAATGGCGCGGGCGAGCAAGCCGTCGGTCTCGATTTCGAGCTGGGTGCCATCGAGCAGGGTGAGCTTGGCGATGACCGCCGATGGCCGCCGGACTTCCGCGCGGATGCCTTGGATGCTGAGGCAGCCTTCCGTCGCGCTTTCCTTGTGCTGGCTGAGTGTCAGTTCCGGATTGATGAACACCAGCGGCATGATTTCGTCGAGCTCCACATCCGCGCCATTTACCTTGAGCATCGTGATGCATTCCGGATCGTGTGAAACATCCACCACCGCGAGGCGGAGGTCCTCGCCCACTTGCGGAGCGGCGAGACCCACGCCGTTGGCGTCGATCATGGTCTCTATCATGTCGGCAGCGAGTTGGCGGATCGAGTCGTCCACCTCGGTGACGGGCCGGCATTTCTGGCGGAGGACGGGGTGGCCGTATTGGACAATGTCGCGGATCATGGGCGGCAACGTTTAACAAGCCATCCGGCAGAGGTCAAATCCGGGGATTGGTTCACTTTTGCGCCAATGTGCCCTCGGTGACACCGAGTTTTTCGAGTGCTTCCACACGGTTGAGCAAGGTGGCTGCGCTGCTCTTGCCATGCATCAACTCCTGATAGGCAATGATCGTCCGGCTGGCGGTGGCGTGGTCTTCGTCGAGCAATTCGACGCGGAACCGCCGCAGGCCGGTGGCCCCGAGGGCATCGAAAAAGCGCGCGCCAGTCTGGGCACGGCCGTTGAAGAGCGTGTTGCGGCAACCGACGTCCGCCTGCAGCCGGTGCAGCTGGCCCACGCGGTCGCGCAGGTGGACGACGTGCTTCTCGCATGGCCGGCCGCAGTCCTTGTAGGTGGTGCCCTTGCTGAGAAAAACACAGAACACGCAGTGCTCCATGTGAAACATCGGCATGTGCTGGTGGAGTGTGAGCTCGAACCATTCCGGCGGCGCGCTGCCTAACAGATCCAATGCCTGGCCGATATTGAGATCATAGGAAACCGTGAGGTAATCCAAGCCGGCGTTTTCCATCAGGAGGCGCGCGGTGATCGGATTGGCGGCGTTGAGCGAGAAGTCACCGGCTTTGAGAAAATCACCACGATTTTTGTAGTATTCCAATGCGGCGAGGTTGCGCAGCAGCAAACCATCGGGCTGCGCGCGTTCGATGAGTTTCAGGTATCCCATCTCGCCCGGCTTGAGAATGCGCGGGGTGGCGAGCAGGATTTTCGATTTGGGATTTGTAATTTGAGATTTGAAATCCGCGACCGCCTCCTTGTAGCGGCGCGGATCTTCGAAGTCGCAGTAGATGGTTTCCAATCCGCATTCGATGGCGGCTTGGAGTTGCCCGAGATCGCGGCAGAGGACGGAAAGCGAGGGATTTTGAATGTTGGATTTTGAATGTCGAATGGGGAGAAGATCGCGGAACGTGACGAGTGATGGGCTTGGCGGTTGCAAACCGCCGCCACCGTCGAGCTCGCTTACGAGGCCGCGGCGCAGCTGGTTGAGGGCGGAGAGCGGGAAATGGCAGTCGCCGTGCAGTTGGTTGTCGAGCGAGGCGAGTTCGTAGCTTGTATCACCGAGCCGCCCGAACTGGGCGCTGAGTGTGGCGGTGTCGAGCGGATGCTTGGTGGCAGCCTGGAGGGGAACGGTGGAAATGACTTTCGTTACAGACTCATTTCTTTGGCTTCGACGGTCATAGACCGCCGCTACAGGCTCATCTCCTTCGCTTCGACGGTCATAGACCGCCGCTACAGTAATGGGGTCGCCGGGTTTTCCGGAAACGGTTAGATGAAGAGGTGTTTTCTTTTCCGCCGGTTTGGCGTTCTGCCAGAATTTGCGCAGCTCGCTTTCCAACTTGGGATCGGATGTTTTGTAAACCGTATGGCCGGGTTTGATGCGCTCGAAGTTGATGCCGCTATACGTCTTGTGGAAAATGATGCGGTCGCCCTCGATTTTCCAGATGCGCGCGCCTTGCTCGAAATCGCGGTTTTCACCTGCGTCGAAGACCACGCCATCGCCCGCGGCGATCGGCACGCCGGTGGTGTTTCCAAGTTTGATCCAGCCTGGACCGCAGTCGGTGATTTCACCTAACAATGGCCCGCGTTTTTTGCCATATCGGCCGTGCGTGAGATAAGGATGATCCGTGCCCGCCAGCCAGCCGGTGGAGAGGCCGCGGGAAAATGTCATCTCCAGCGCATAGCGGTCGGCAGTGGTGACGGGAGATGTTTGATGATCCATCGCCGCATCCAGCGCCTTGCGATAGACGCGGGTCACGGCAGTCACATATTCCGGCGACTTCAAGCGACCTTCGATTTTGAAGGACTTCACGCCCGCTTTCACAAGATCCGGGATCAGGTCCACTGCAGCGAGGTCCTGCGGGCTGAGCAGATAGCGCAACTCACCGAGCTCGCGGGTTTCGCCATCGACCACGATTTCATAAGGCATGCGGCAGGCCTGCGCGCACTCGCCGCGGTTGGCGCTGCGCTGGCCGAGCGACTCGCTGGTGAGGCACTGGCCCGAGTAGGCCACACACAAAGCACCATGCACAAAGACTTCCAACGGTGTGCGCGGCGAGTGAAACCTTTCGATTTCCCTAACAGAAAGCTCGCGCGCCAGCACCGCTCTTTTGAGTGGGAAGAGCGACTCGATGAACGCCAGCCCCTCCGGCGAGCTGATCGTCATCTGCGTGGACGCATGCAGCTCCACATTCGGCGCGATCGCACGGGCGAGCTTCGCCAGCCCGAGATCCTGGATGATGAGCGCGTCCACCCCGGCGGCGGCGATTTTGCGCAGCTGGGCCTCGGCGGCAGCCAGCTCGCTGGTGAAGATGAGCGTGTTCATCGTCACGAAGCCTTTCACTCCATGGCGATGAAGATAGTCCATGAGCTCCGGAAGGTCCCCGTTGGTGAAATTGTCCGCCCGCAGCCGCGCGTTGAACTGCGGCAGGCCGAAGTAAATCGCATCCGCCCCGGCGGCCACCGCCGCGCGTGCGCAGTCCCAGTTTCCAGCGGGAGAGAGCAACTCGGGTGTGGGATCGGGGGCGTTCACGGGCGGCAATCAAGCACAGCCTGTCGCGGCTGCACAGGGGGATTTGCCAACTGGGCAAGCCTGGCCAGCAATGCACACCGCACTCAATAAATCGGAGCACCATCGGAATCAGCACTACCCCCACCGCTGCTGCTTTGGATTTTCCCCTTGGTCCAATCATAGGCCTGGCGGCTGTCGCGGCCAATGCCGATGAAAGTATTGCAGGAATTCAGCGCGAAGACGAGAGCCAGTGCGATCAGGTATTTCATAAGCGGGCAGCTATCACGCCGCCATACTCAAGAAAAGCGAAATTTCAAGCTCTATTAATATCCAACAAACGACGGACCTCAGTGGTTTTTGCGTGGGTAAGCGGGTAGAACCAAATGCAGAGGAAGGCCAAGCCCAGAGTGACGCCGATTACGAGAATGTAGCCGATGCGCATGGCCAACAGCGTGTCATCTGGTTGGATGGCAAGTTTTTGATTAAAACCCGTCATGGAAAGGAGATAGCCACTGAACAAGGTGGAAAGACCGATGGCGACTTTTTTGCCGAATTCCATGGAAGCGCTGTAGATTCCCTCGCGGCGCAGGCCGGTATCGAGCTCGTCTGCATCACAGACGTCGCCAAGCATTGAGACGCCGATGAGGAAACAGCCGTTGAGCGTGAAGCCGATCACAAAGGCGGGCACGATCGACGGCCACGGATGGCCGGGGATGAACAACCACCAGGTGGACGCGACGAAAATGGTGGCGAGCACCAGCATCCACAACATGGCATGGCGTTTGCCGACCTTCGAGGAAAGCCAGGTGCCGAAGGGCAGGCCGAGAAAGCCCGAGCCGAGCAGGATCATGCCCGATATTCCGCCAAAGGTCGCAGCCTGCTCCTTGCTGCCCTCGAAGATATAAAATATCGAGAGATAAAGCCCCAGCGGGCCGGCCATGAACATGCCCAGCAGGATGCACAGCGTGCAGCCGGTGAGCGCGAGGAAGGAGCGGTTTTGGAAAGTCACCGCCAGTGAGCGCAAGATCGGCATCGGCTCATGCTCGCCGGACCTCACCCGCTCTTTGAGGAACAATGCGGGGATGACGCCCAACAAAAGCGCGGCGCCACCCATGATCCAGCCCACGGTGCGCGCGCCCTCCGCCTCGCTGGGGCCGATGATGAAGCAGAGTTTGTAAAGCCACGGGATGGTGAGCCCGACGGCGAGCCCCATGTAAGGCCGCCATGCCAACACGCGCGTTCGTTCGTTGTAATCATCGGTAATTTCCAGCCCGAGCGCCGAGTAGGGAATCATGAAGAAGGCATAGGATATATAAAACAACACGCCGATGCCGAGAAACCACCAGAAGAGCTGGTCCACATTGAACGAGCGCGGCGGACTGAAAAGGATGCCGGTGAAAAGGGCCGCAAACAACACACCGAGGAAAATGAGCGGTCTGCGCCGGCCCCAGCGGGTGCGCAGGTTATCGGAGTAATTGCCGATGAGCGGATCGATGATAGCGTCGAGAATGCGCGGCAGGCCGATCGCGTAGCCGAGCTTTACCGCATCCACACCGAGGCCGACGTTGAAGATCGGCAGCACCAGCGAGTTCATCCCGTTGTAGAGGATGTTGTCGGCCGCACCTCCCGAACCGAAGGCCAGCTTGGCGCTTAGCGGAACTTTCTTGCTGGCGGGAACGGGCGTGGGTTGTTCGGACATGGGCTGGGAAATGACGATACGTTTGCGGATTGGGAAACTTGCAGGGTTTTTCCCGCTGCGGGCGCTTGTATCGGAATGCCCCCGGGCCACAAACTCAAATCTCGCGCTATTGAGCGCATAACAAACTTACAGATCCCGCGTGCGGCCGCACGCGGGATTTGCTAACAGAAATCCAGACTCGGAGTCTTGCTGTAACGAGCCACGGCAGGCAAGATGCCCGCCTTCCGAGACAGGCTGGAAGCCTGTCCTCCGGATGTCTGCGGCTCAGAGCAGTTCCTCAAAGCCGCAGAAGAGCTTCGATCCGGCGGGCGGGCGGGCCGGCAGCGGCGCGGCGTGGTCGAGGTGCATGCGGCAGATGCGGAAGAAGTCATCGGGCGTGTTTGCGCGGCGCATGTCGTGTTCGAAGGTCCCCTCCAGGCCGTGGCTGATGTAGGCGAGGGTTTTTTTCATCCGCTGGACATGGGCGTTGGGGATGAACTTGCGCGTCTCGCGGGCGAGCTCTTCATAAAGCTCCATCACATATCCCAACAAATCCCGGTGGCTGGGCGCGGGCGGCTCGCCACCGGTGAAGACCGCCTTGAGCTGGGTGAAGATCCACGGGTTGCGGATCGCGCCGCGGCCGATCATCAGCCCGACGGCCTGCGTCCTGGCATGATAGGCGAGCCCGGTGGCAACATCCACCACGTTGCCGTTGGCGATCACCGGGCAGGACATGGTTTGCACCGCCATGCGCACGCACTCGGGGTGCACCGGGGTCTGATAGAGTTCCTTCACCGTGCGGCCGTGGATCGTGAGGCCATCGAGGCCGTGGCGGCGGAAAATTTCCAGCAGCCGTGAAAACTCGTGCTCGCTGGCGAAGCCGACGCGCGTTTTCACGGTGAAGCGGCCATCGATCGCGTCGCGCAAATGACCTAACAAGCGGTCGATTTCCTCCGGCTCGCGCAGCAATCCGCCCCCGGCATTCTTGCGGCAAACGATGGGCGCGGGGCAACCGAGGTTGAGGTCGATGCCGGCCACCGGCAGAGCGGAGAGTTGTTTGGCGGTGCGCAGCAGGCCCGGCAGGTCGCGGCCGATCATCTGGGCGAAGACCGGTTTGCCGGTTTGGTTCTCAAGGATCGAACGCAGGATATAGGGATGCGGCACCGAGTCCGGATGGACGCGGAAATACTCGGTGACAAACCAGTCCGGAGCGCCGCGCCGGGCGATCACGCGCATGAACGGCAGGTCGGTGACGTCCTGCATCGGCGCAAGCACCAGCGCCGGACGCTCGTTTGGAAGAAGATCGCGCATCAAGAAATTCCGTTGACAAGCCGCATGGCCAAGTGAGGCTTCGAACAGGTTAAACAACACCAAAGACTGAAGTGGAAAGCGATTTATTACATACCGAAAAAATCCTGGCGGATCGGAAGATCTTTTTTCTCGATCTGAAAAAGAACAACCGCGGCATGGTCGTCAAGATCACCGAAGACGTCAGCGGCAACCGCGATACGATCATGGTGCCGGCAGAGATCCTCGGTGATTTCATTGCCGCGCTCACCGACATCAAGGCGACCGCCGACGACCAGGATTGAGCGGCGCGCTACCACTCCGCGCGGAGTGTGACGATGCCCCACGGCGGGACATCGATGGTTTCCGGCGCGGGCTGCAAGGCCTGCTCACCGGTATCGCTGAGCCAGGTGTTTTTCGGTGCCTGCGTCCAAATCAGGCGCGCCTTGCCGGGCTCTCCGGATGAGCCGAAAAGGCGGACGATCAGCGCCTTGCCATCGTCGGCGGGTTTGAGGGTGAGCACGGTGGCGGTGGCGGAGTCGAGACGCAGCAGCGGCACCGGCACGGCTCCGGCGGCAGGCCGCACCAACAGGGGTTTGGTGAATCCGGTGGCAAAACGCGTGGCTGCCGCGGCGTCCGGAGCACGGTGCGGGCGGAGCACGAAACGGAACATGGTTTCCCCTTCCTGATAGGCGCGGTAGTTGGTGCGCCAGTGGTTGTTCATCACCCATGGATAAATTTTCTGCGTCGGCTCCACGGTCTTGCGCCAGACTTCCGGCGGGTTGCGGAAGGCGATGAGGTTGGCGCTAAGCTCGCCGATCTGGACCAGCGGCGCATCAAGCGTGACCCAGGTGACGCCGTAGTTGCTATTGGAAACATCCGCCCAGCGGCCGATGGAAAACCAGTTCTTGCATGAGCTGGGGATTTGATCCGCCTCGGGCCGCATCGAGGCGAGCGGCAGGTCGAGTTTCATTTCGCCGCCTGGCACATGGAAGGGAAATCCAAACGAAAGACTCTCCTTGGCGGATGCTTTGTCATAATCCGGTGCCGCGATGCGCGCCTTGTCCACCAAGTTGTGGATCTCGATGAAATCGCCGCCCGCCACGGTGCGGAGTTCGCGCCGCAGCCGCTTGCATCCCGGCGCGGCGGATTCGATCACCAGCGAGGCCACCAGCGGACCGCTTTCACCGACGCTGATTTCCACTAGCCCGTTGCGCTGCGCGGCAGCGGGATCCCCGCCGATGAAATAGAGATAATCATTGAGCATCCCGCCATCGCGCGTATCGACGAGATTGTGCTCCATGCCATTTATGGAAAGCTGCTGGATGCCACCGGTTTTCCCGTCCACTTGCACGCGGACGATGCCACTATCGAGCACAAGCCCTTCTGCGGTGGCGCGTGCCGCCACGTGCGCCTCGCCGGCCGTGACGGTGAAACGGCGGCCTGCGAAGGGCGGCACCTCGGTGGCGAGAAACGCAAGCCCGCCGGTTTTGAGCCGCTGCGAGGGAACCGGCGAGCCACTCTCATCCACCACGCGATCACCGGCGGTGGATTGCACGGCATGGAGCACCACGATTTCACTGCGCGGCCAGGCCAGCGTGTTGATGACATCCCACGAGCCGGCCACCGCCGGACCACCTGCATCGAGCGCGCGTTCTAACAAATCACGCGATTGGCGGTCCGCCTGCCGCGCATAGGATTGCTTGATCTGCCATTGCTCGCGGGTTTTCTCGCTCTCCGGCTCGCTCACGCTGCAATCCGCACCCCAGGTATGCTCGGAGTATAACATCACATGATTCCACGCCTCTTGAAAATCCGCCGCCGGATAATCCTGCGGCATGCGCATGGCAAACAAGGCCTCGGCCTGCGACAGGCGGTCCGCACTGTTGCGGTTCATCGCCGTTTCCCGCGCGGAGGATCCGGCACCATCCTCCCAATAGGGCGTCCAATCGCCACGCACCACCGGCAGTTCATCGCCATACCGTTCTTCAAGTGCGCGAAAGGCCTTGCTGGTGCCTGATATCACAAAGCGCGGCCAGTCGTATTTCGCATTCCATTCATTCACAAATCCGCAGATCGATGGATCGGGCACCGCGTTGTCGCCGATGCCGCTCCACCGGAGATATGCGATTTCATAAGGATAATTTCCCTCGTCCAGCTTGTCATGGAACCTGTTCACAAGCTCCGCGGACATCCGGCGGTTGAGATGGGACAAGGCATAACCTTGGTAAGGAATCCACACCAGCACCTTCGACACGCCATCCGGGCCCAGCCACCAGAACGGCTTGTTCTCCCACTCGCTGAGAATCGTGCCGATGCGGTCGAAGTAATTCGGCGCGTTGGACAGATAGCGGATGCCCGCCTGGTTCATCGCCGTCACAGTGCCCCATGTGCATCCCGGCACATCGCTGATCATCGCAGAGTCGATCGGCACGCCGGTGAGCTCCGCGAGTTGTGTGGCATGGCGGAACAGTCGCAGCAGTTCCTCCGGCCGGCAAAGCCCGGTGAGTTGGTTGGGATACATGCCGTTGAGCTCGACTTGACCGGACTTCACCGCAGCGATGAAGGCGGCGCGCTGGGTTTCATCTGGCGCTTGAGGAAAAGATCGGCAGCCCACAAGACCTCCACATTCCAAACGAAACGCGCGCCCTCGGGATAGTCCGCCGTGCTCTTGGCGGCGGCCATGCCATCGATGAGGTTTTGCACCTGCTTTTTCTCAATCGCCGTCTGGATCTCGGTGTATCCGATGTCCGTGTGCGAGTGCGGCAGAATGTGGACGGCAATCCGCCGCACGGGCTTGAGCACCACGTTTTGCGAAGCAATCACCTGGCCGGCCTTTTCGATCACCACCGGCAGATGGCTGGTCTCCGCCACTGCCGGGACCAGCAATTCCACCGTGCGCCCGCCGGATTCCAGAGAAACTTCAAGCGCCTCGTTTTCCCCGCGCGCAGCAGCACGGCCTCCGGCTGCCCCTCGTGTTTCAGCGTCACATTCACGGGCTGGAACCATGCCTCCCGCACTTCCCGCAGCGCCCGCACCGGCACGATCCCCTCCACCCGGGTCTCCGCCGCGGATTCCTGCAGGGGCAGCGCGACGAGTGTCACGACGGCTGCGGCGAGCGTTTTGGAAAGGAAATACCTCATGAGTGGCTGGCGGTGCGCACCGATGACCAACCGCCCGCGCCCAGCGCTTGTCAAGGGCAAGACCGCCACGGTGGTTTCCCTCGGAGGGGCGATCTCCGAATCGCCCTTGTCCATGTAAGGCCAATGAAAAGCGCTTCGCATCACTCATTGGCTTTTTCATGGGCATCGGCGGAGCGGAGTCCGCCGCTCCTTGAAAACCAGCAGCCCATAGAGCATGCACAAATCCGCCGTGGATTCTCAGTGGACCCGGCCGCCATCCTGTGGATGCTCGGCGCATGCCAAAACGCGCGACCTGGATCCGCATCGCAGCAGCCGTGGCAAGCGGCCTGCTGGTGGCCGCTTTGTTCCCGCCATTCGACATCGCGGCTATGGCCTGGGTGGCGATGGCTCCGCTGCTGGCCGCGCTGTGGTCGGTGGAGGAGAAAAACGCGGGCCGCAAGGGATTTCTGTTAGGCTGGCTGGCCGGCACGGTGAGTTGCGCCGTCCAGTTTTCCTGGCTCGGAATCGTTTCACTGCTCGGAGTGGTGGTCCTGCCGCTTTATCTGGGACTCTTCTGGGGTGCCTTCGGGGCTTTTGCCGCGACTCTCGGAAATCCATGGCACAGCGAAAAACAAGGCTGGCCGGAATGCGTGCGCAGCCTGCGAATCGCATTCTGCCACGGCGCGGTGTGGGCAGGCCTCGAATGGTTGCGCGGCTGGTTGTTCACCGGCTTCGGCTGGAACGGGCTGGGCGTGGCGTTTCATGAAACGGCGGCCATCGCCCAAGCGGCGGATCTGTTAGGTGTCGCCGGGCTTTCGTTGCTGCTGGTGTTTTTCCAGGCGGTGCTGGTGCAGGCAGGCCGGCGGATGATCCGCAGCGCGCGCGACGGCGTGCGGCGCTTGCGGATCGACTTCGCGGTGGCGGCGGCAGTCGTCGGCATGGTGTTGTGTTATGGCATTGTGCGCATGGCCATGGAGGGCCGCGGCGAATCGGTGCGTCTCAAAACCCTGCTGGTGCAGATCAACATCCCGCAGGATGCCGCCCACGTTTTGTGGGAAGCCATTGATGTGCACATGGCCTACGAGGAGGAAACGCTCAAGGCCTTGGAAAATCTCGCCGACAAGGACGCGGCGCGCCTCAAGGAAGCGGTGGGCGATGGCGACGAGGGCGCGATCTCGCTCAGCTGGCCGGACTGGGTGATGTGGCCGGAGTCCGCTCTCACAGGAAGAATCCTCCGCGCCGAGGACGGCACCTGGGGAACCTGGCAGGAGAACCTGGACACCATTGCGCAGGTCCGCACGGCCGGGCCGTTTACCCTGATCCACGGCACCAACGAACTTGAAGCCGAGAAGTCCGGTGAAAACGAACTCATCATGATGGAAAAAGGCCGGGCATGGAATTCACTCGCCGTAATGAGTCCGGACGATGATTTGCAAACCTATCGCAAGCGCCATCTCGTCATCTTCGGCGAAACCATCCCGTTTGTGGACACCATCCCGCTGTTGAAGAAAATTTACGAACAACAGGCCGGCGTGGCATATGGCGGATCCTTCACGCCCGGCGTCTCGGCCGATCCGCTGCCCATTCCCACTGCGGCTGGCACGGTGATCGGCGCGATTCCCACCATCTGCTTCGAGGACACGCTGGCTCGCATCACCCGCTTGTTCATCCGGCCCGGGCCGCAGGTGATCGTCAATGTCACCAACGATGGCTGGTTCAAGGAATCGGCTGCGGCCGCGCAACATTTCGCCAACGCCCGCTTCCGCGCCATCGAGATGCGCCGCCCGATGCTGCGCTGCGCCAACAACGGCGTGAGCGCCGCGCTCGACACCACCGGCTCCACCGCACACCCGGACACCGGCAAACCGCAGGTCATCACCGATGCGAACGGCAGCCAATTCACCCGCGGCTCGCTGCTTGCGGAGCTCGATGTGCCGATGCAGCCGTCGTTCTCGCTCTATGCCATCATCGGCGACCGGGGTGTGATCGGGCTCGCGCTGCTTGCGTTGGCACTGGCATGGGTGAAACGCCCAACATGATGTAAATCCAAAGGTTTCGGCCGACATCCGTTTCGGAGGGGCGGTATTTTTAATTGGTTGATCTGATGCCGTTTCTGTCGCCGTATCTCCTGCGTATGAATTCCGTGACTCGCCGCTCATTCCTTGGCAAAACCGGGCTTAGCCTTGGTTCCGTTCTTTTTGCAGGCCCTGCGATTGTCCGTGGCCAGAACCTCAACAGCAAGATCCGGCTCGCCTGCATCGGCGTCGGCGGCAAGGGCATCTCCGACGTTAAAGAGAGCGCGGCCTGCGGCATGGAAATCGCCGCCCTCTGCGATGTGGATGACATGCCACTGCTCCAAATGGCGGCCGAGTTTCCCTCTGCCGCGAAGTTCAAGGACTTCCGCGAGATGCTTGAAAAAATGGACAAGGACATCGATGCGGTGACCATTTCCACTCCAGACCACGTCCACGGCGTGGCAGGCATCATGGCCATGAAGATGGGCAAGCACCTCTACTGCCAGAAGCCTCTCACCCAGACCGTCTGGGAATCCCGCATGATGCGTGATCTCGCCCGCGAAAAAAAACTCGCCACCCAGATGGGCAACCAGGGAAGCGCCGGCCCAGGACTGCGCCGCGCCGTCGAGGTGATCCAATCCGGCGTCATCGGTGCGCCGCTCGAACTCCACGTCTGGAGCAACCGGCCGATCTGGCCGCAGGGATTCGATCGGCCCGAAGGAGAAGACCCGATACCCGAGGGGCTGGATTGGGATCTGTGGCTTGGCCCCGCCACTGCCCGCCCCTTCAAGGAAAAGATCTATCATCCCTTCAAATGGCGCGGCTGGACCGACTTCGGCACAGGCGCGCTCGGAGACATGGCCTGCCATGGCGTGAACATGCCATTCCGCGCTCTCAAGCTTGGCTACCCCACCCGCGTTGAATGCGAAATCGCCTCCCGCGCATTCTCGGAAACCTATCCCACCACCTCGCGGGTGCGCTTCGATTTCCCCGAGCGCGACGGCCTGCCGCCACTCAAGTTCTGGTGGTATGACGGTGCCCCGGAGAACGATTCCAGCCCGCTGCGCCCGTCGGCAGATATCACCAGGGAAATCGTTCAGTGGCGCAAAAAACTCCCGCCCAGCGGCGCGCTCATCATCGGCGAAAAAGGCCGGATTTTCGCCCCGGATGACTACGGAGCCACATCCCTACTCCTGCTCAATGATGAGCAACAATTCGTTTCGATCGACAAACACGAAGCCTGCATCGCCATCCCGGAATCCATCCCGCGCTCGCCGGGGCATTACAAGGAATGGTTCGATGCCATCAACGGCGGCCCCGCGCCCTATTCGAACTTTGAGACGGCCGCCTACCTCAACGAGATCATCCTGCTCGGCTCCATCACCCAGCAACTCGGTGAAGGCCGGCCAATGGATTGGGACGGCCCGAACATGACATCCACCAACATCCCGGAGGCCGCCGCGCTTGTGAAACGCCAATACCGGCAAGGCTGGGAGCCAGTGCTCTGAGCCCGCCACGAAATGCTCGCTCCGCTTGACCTGAAACTACTGCGCGACCTTGGCCGGATGAAGGGCCAGGTGCTCGCGGTCAGTCTGGTGATGGCCTGTGGGCTGGCGATGATGATCATGATGCGCAGTCTGATCCTCACGCTCGAATCCACGCGCGAGAGCTATTATCAGAGATATGCTTTTGCCGATGTCTTCGGCAGTTTGAAACGCGCGCCGCTTTCTGTCGCGGAGCGCGTGAAAACCCTGCCCGGCGTGGCCACGGTGGAGCCCCGCGTGGTGGTGGATGTCACGCTCGACCTCCCCGGCATCGCCGAACCCGCCACCGGGCGCATCGTTTCCCTGCCCAGGGACGGCGGCCCGCAGATGCTCAACCGGGTTTTCCTGCGCAAAGGCCGCCTGCCTCGGCCGGACGAACGCCGCGAAGTGCTGCTCGGCGAGGCATTCGCCGTGGCAAACCACTTGCAGCCCGGCGACTCGCTGGTCGCCGTGATCAACGGCCGCCGCGAAACGCTGATCATCTGCGGCATCGGCCTCTCGCCGGAATTCGTCTTCGAAGCGCGCCCCGGCGAAACATTGCCGGACCACGAGCGCTTCTGCGTGATGTGGATGAACTACCGCGCGCTGGCTGTGGCCTACCACATGGACGGCGCTTTCAACGATCTGATCATCGATCTCGCGCCCCGCGCCTCGCCCGAACCGGTGATCGAAGAGGTGGACCGCCAGCTCGCCAGCTATGGCGGCGCGGGTGCCTACACCCGCAAGGACCACCCGAGCGCGCAGCGGCTCGATGACGAGCTGCGCGTGCTTTACACGCTCTCCGTCGCCTACCCGCTGGTGTTTCTCAGCGTGGCCGCCTTCATGGTCAATGCGGTGCTCTCGCGCATCGTGCGCTTGCAGCGCGAGCAAATCGCGCAGTTGAAGGCGCTTGGTTATTCCTCGCGACAAGTGGGCATGCATTTCCTCAAATTCGTGTTGGTGATCGGCACGCTCGGCACCCTCATGGGCGGCATCGGCGGGCGGTTGTTAGGTGCCGGATTGGTGGATCTCTACACGCAGTTTTTCCTCTTTCCCTCGCTCCGTTTCACGATGGACTACAGCGCGCTGGGGCTGGCGCTGCTCGTCAGTCTTGGGGCCTCGGTGCTGGGCGTGCTCACGGTGGTGCGGCAGGCGGTGAAACTGCCGCCCGCAGAAGCAATGCGGCCTGAACCCCCGGCGGATTTCAGACCATCATTCTTCGAGCGCATCGGGCTGACCCGCTTCTTCAGCCCGTCATTCCGCATGGCCTTGCGCAACATCGAGCGCCGCCCGTGGCAGGCCGCGTTCACCTGCTGCGGCCTCGCACTGGCCACCGGACTGATGGTCCTGCCTGGCGCGATGAGCGATAGCATCAACCACTTGCTCACCTTCCAATGGAACACCGCCCAGCGCCACGACGTCGCGGTTTTTCTCACAGAACCCGCTTCCGGAAAAGGTTTCCACGATCTGGAACACCTGCCCGGAGTGATCCGCGCCGAGCCGGTGCGCAGCATCCCCGCTCGGCTCAAATACGGCCACCGCCAGCGAAAACTCTCGATCACCGGCATCTCCAAAGGCGCGGATCTCAACCGCTTGCTCGACGCCAACGAGCGGCCCATCGAAATGCCCTCGGAAGGATTGCTCATGTCCGAAAAACTCGCGGAAATCCTCGGCGCGCGCATCGGAGATGCCGTGCGGGTGGAAATCCTCGAAGGCCGCCGCAGCGTGGTGGAGGTGCCAATCCGCGGACTGGTCACCGATTTCGCCGGCGTCTCTGCCTACATGGACATCACCGCCTTGCAGCGCATCCTCAGGGAGGGAAACACGGTGAACGGTGCCTATCTCGCAGTGGATCACAAGCACTGGGACCGCTTCATGCGCGCCATCAAGGACACGCCGCGTGCCGCGTTTGTGATGGTGAAACGCGACCAACTCGCCGCCTTCCGCGAGACCACCGGCAACAGCATCGGCATCATCCGCAAGCTCTACTTCGCGCTCGCCACCATTGTCGCCTTCGGCGTGGTTTATAACAGCGCGCGCATCGCCCTTTCCGAACGCAGCCGCGAGCTGGCCACCCTGCGCGTCGTCGGCTTCAGCCTGCCGGAAGTGCGCGCTGTGCTGATCGGCGAACTCTCGGTGCTGGTGCTGCTGGCCATCCCCATCGGCCTGCTTTTCGGCCGCGGCCTGGCGCTGCTCATCATGGCCTCTTTCAGCACCGAGACCGTGCGCCTGCCGATCCTGATCAACCACTCGACCTATGCCATCGCCGTGATCGTCGTGCTCACCGCCGCCGTTTGCTCCTTCGCGCTGGTCAGCCGCATGCTCGCCAAGCTGGATCTCGTCGGCGTCCTCAAGGCCCGCGATTGACCGCCGCCTGGATGGTAAAGAAAAAATCCGCCCTCAAGGAGCGGATTGAGTGAGAAGGAAAATGGAGCGGGCGATGAGATTCGAACTCACGACATCCACCTTGGCAAGGTGGCGCTCTACCACTGAGCTACGCCCGCGTCGCAAAACGCGTGGGCGCTTTCTACACCGGGGCCGAGGCCCGGCAAGCCAAAATTTTCAAAATTTCCGTGCCCGGAGCCTCCTCCTCTGCCTTTCTCTCGCCGCACGCCATGTCCGACAAACTCGCTGAAATCATCGCCACCAAGCGCCTCGAAGTGGAAGCCCTGATGCCGCGCGCCGCCCTGCTGCGCGCCGCCGCCCTCCAGCGCAACGACTTCGGCGGCTTCCGCGCCGCCATCGACCGCGGCCCGGGCCGCCTCGGCGTGATCGCGGAGGTGAAAAAGGCCTCGCCATCGGTCGGCCTCATCGATCCGGATTTCGATCCCGTCCGCCAGGCCAAACGCTACCTCGAGGGCGGCGCATCCTGTCTCTCGGTCCTCACCGATGAAAAATATTTCCAAGGCTCGCTGAGCTATCTCACGCAGATTTCCAAATTTTCCACCGCTCCGTTGTTGCGCAAGGATTTCACCATCCACGAGGTGCAGATCCACGAGGCCGCGGTCTCCGGCGCGGATGCCATCCTGCTGATCGTCGCCGCGCTCGATGATGAAACGCTGCGCCGCCTTTATGATGAGGCAAAGGCCTTCATGCTCGACGTGCTCGTCGAAGTGCACGACCTCCGCGAGATGGAACGCGCGCTCGACCTCGGCGCGGACTTGATCGGCGTGAACAACCGCAACCTCAAGACCTTCGAAGTGGATCTCGCCACCACCGAACAACTCGCCGAGGAAGTGCCCGACGATGTGCTGTTGGTTTCCGAAAGCGGCATCAAGAGTCCGGCCGACGCGATGCGCGTGCTCGAAGCCGGCGCCAACGCCGTGCTCATCGGCGAGGCGCTGATGCGCGCCCATGATCCTTCGCGGGAAATCGAGGCCTATCTCGCGCTGGAACTGGCCTGAAAACCGTGGCTGCCGCGTCTCGCGGCAGGCCGTGGTTGCGGCGTCCCGCCGCAAGATCATGCCTACGGCTGCGGGAAACCGCCACGGCCCGTGGCAAGACGCCGCCGCCACATCTCATGCCTGACGGGCGATTCATCCTGAACTCCTGATCCAAACACCGAATCGTCACTCTGCCAGTCGCCCTGGAACAGCGGCTCACGGAGCATCTGGCCCGTCTCCGAGAAAAACATCTCCAAGACCTCGCGGTCGGCGCAGTCGACGTTCACATGCCGGAAGCCCTGCTGCGCAAATGGCCCAATGCAACCAGAGAGTGGTGCTGGCAAAAAGGCCGAAGGCTTGTAGGCCTTTTGGACGGAACGAAGTGGAGCCCGAAGGGTGAGGCGCCGTGGGGCGGCGCCGAATCAATACCAGTTCGCATCCGCCACCCTCTGCCCGCATCCGCGCACAGGAAGGATCGCCCGTCATCACCTGCACGAATCTTCCATGCAGCGCCAATTCAAGGATGCCGTCCGCAAGGCCGGGGTTCCGAAACGCGCCACTTGCCACACGATGCGCCATTCATTCGCCACTCACTTACTCGAATCCGGAACCGACATTCGCACCGTCCAAAGCCTCATGGGGCACGCCAGTGTCGAAACCACGATGATCTACCTGCATGTGATGAAAAGGCCCGGTGCAGGCGGCCCAAGTCCGCTGGATCTTTCCTGAACCGATAATTCCTCATTCCTCCACCATCCCGCGTTTCTTGCTTGGCAGTTCCTCCATGGCGGTCTAAAAACCGCTCCATGAACGGAAATCGCAGAGAAGTGTCCATCCGTGCCGTATTTGTCCCGGTTGAACCGCACGCGGTTGTTACAGGGCAAATGCCGCTCGCTACTTAATACCACTGTTCTGCAAGAATTTGAATAATCGTTCCGCACTCAAATCCAATCTCACTAAATAGATATGACAGAGCAATCAGACATCATTGGAATATTCAATGGGGAGATCGAAAATAGCGAGTCGCTGATTTGTGCTCTCCACAAGGACTGCATTTGGCGAGAAAATGTCACTTTGGCAGTTTCTGAAATCCATGGCTCAAAGATAATGGGAGAGATCAGAACTGGTGGAATCGTGGCCGGCGGAAAGTTCACCGGAACATATTCGGACGGCAAGATTTTGTTCACGACCTCAAATGGAGCCAATCGCACCATAACTTGGACTGGAAGATTTGAAGAAAACGAGATCCGTGGCAGTTGGGACGAAGAGGATCGGCGGCTGTTTGTTCGTCTGACTGGTGGAAGATATTTTTCGGGCTCTTGGCAGTGCAAGAGGTAGATCCCATGGCAAATACTCTTTACCTCCTGAAGGACGAGAACCTTGCCCACGGCAGTCTCAAGTCTGGGCTCATCTATGGAGTCAAGCCGGGAGTTAAGGGGTCTTACGACGATTTCCACAACCTTAACCGCGGAATTAGCATTAAAAATGATCTAGGATGGCGCGAGGTCGAGAATCTGCAGAGGATCTTTCGACAGGCTGAGATTTGGGAGAACTTTCCCGCTACAGGCCTGAAGTTTGTCTTTGCTGAGCTTCGTGCCGGAGATGAAGACCAGAGAATCGATTTGCTCTACCTCCGGGATGATGGAGGTCTTTACCCCTGTGAACTCAAAATTGGTGGTGATTCACTGGATACGCATGGCCAGCTTCTGCGCTACATTGCGGACCTTCACTATCAGCCGATCAGCACGGACTGGCTGCTTGAGCGCCGCAAGCGATACCTCGTTAATAGAGGTGTCACAGGAGACATGGATCAGACGGTTGATGCTGAGAAGTTCAAGGATTATCTAGCAAGCAAGGGCATAGCGAACAACCGTCTGCATCTCCTTCGCAATTCTGGAATCATTGTTGATGAAGGGTTCAAGCCTCAGTTATTGAAAGCTGTGCGGTATCTTAACGAGCAATGCGGCTTTTCGATTCGGCTTTTAAGAATGGAAGCTTACGTGGCCAGTGACTGGGATGTGAATGACTCTAAATACCTGGCGCGAATCGACATTAAGGAAATCCAATAGCAGAACAATAAAGGGTGCCGCGAAGGCTGAGGAACGAAGCCTTCGTCTGCGCCCTTTGGTTGAACAAGCCCGGAGCGACGAATGACGCGCCCTTACTTGAAACAAGTCGTGACGCACCAACCGGTCGTAAGCTTTTCAATTTCATTTCAAGATCACTTCAACCGCGCCGGTGGGCGCACATTTGACGCTCCACCGCACTGCCGCCGAATTTACCTCCACGGGCACACCAGACGACTTCGCTGTGTTGTGCCAGCTCGTCACTCCGTGTCGGCGTTGCCTGCGGCTGTCTCCGCTTCACTCCGGCTCTATCCGGTTCTTGTCCATCAGCTCGC
>CANLKN010000065.1 GCA_947491475.1 Akkermansiaceae bacterium
GGCGTTTGAGGCGGCGCGGGAGCGATTCACGACAAAGCGCAAAGATGGCGCAAGGCGACTACGAGGGAGCGGCAAGGCTGCGGCGGGGGTGTTGTGGAGTGTGCGGGACCTGCGGGTGAGGATCGGGTGATCCCGCGAAGAAGAATAAGTCCGGGCGATCTAGCAGACCTGCGAAAAGGAAAAGGGGCGATATCGAGTTAAGGAAATGCGCTCGCGCAGCTTCACAAACCGAGACACCGCGGATTTTTTCAGGTTTTTTACTTCCGCCCGGCGGACAAGCGTGTGTTCTCTTGAGCGCCCCATGAAGATAGGCATCGCACAAATCAACCCGGTGGTTGGAGATTTCCCCGGCAACGCCAAACGCATTCTCGGAGCCTACCGCGAGTGCCTCGATGCCGGTGCCGAGCTGGTGCTCACACCGGAGCTTTCGCTGGTTGGCTATCCGCCGCGCGATCTGGTTTTCAAATCGCAGTTTGTTCCGAAGTGCCTGCAGGCGCTCGATTATCTTGCCGGGGAAATCCGCGAGGTGCCGCTGCTGGCGGGCTATGTGGACCACCACCATCCGACCCGGCCGGGCAAGCCGTTCCGCAATGCCGCGGCCTGGCTGGAGCGGGGCCAAATCCGCCACCGCATTTGGAAAACCCTGCTGCCCACTTATGATGTCTTCGATGAGCGCCGATACTTCGAACCTGGAGTATCGAGCGAACCGATTGTTTGGAATGGCATGCGCATTGGTGTGACGATCTGTGAGGACATCTGGACCGAGGATTATCTCCAGCGGCCGTTTTATGATCGTGATCCGGTGAATGAACTCGCCGCCAAGGGCATCGACCTGCTCGTCAATCTGAGCGCCTCGCCATTCCACCTCGGCAAGCCTACGCTGCGGCGGGCGATGATCGGCGGCATTGCACGTCGGGTTAAAGCTCCCGTCGTTTATTGCAACACGGTGGGAGCAAACGATCAACTCGTCTTCGACGGCCATTCATTGGTCGCCGGGCCCAACGGCCGCATCCAGATGCAAGTGCCCGGATTCATCGAAACCTGCCAGGTGGTGGACCCATTCGTGCCGGTGGAAAACGACGTGCCGATTGCTGACTGCGAGTCATCACATATCTATCAGGCCTTGGTGCTGGGCGTGCGCGATTACGTCACCAAGTGCGGATTTTCCAGTGTCTGTCTGGGCTTGAGTGGCGGCATCGACTCCGCGCTGACGGCGGTGATCGCCTCCGACGCGCTGGGCCCGCAAAACGTCCGCGGGCTGACCATGCCGAGTGCTTATTCCTCGCGCGGCAGCGTGGATGATTCGTTCGCCCTCGCGGCAAACCTCGGCATCCGCTGTGATGAAGTGCCGATCGGCCCCGCCTTCGATGCCATCAAGGAAACCATGGGATCCATCTTCGAAGGGAAGTCCGAGGACGTGACAGAGGAAAACATGCAGGCGCGCATCCGCGGCCTGCTGATGATGGCACTATCTAACAAAGAAAACCACCTGCTTCTAACAACCGGCAACAAGAGCGAACTCGCCGTCGGCTACTGCACCATCTACGGCGACATGAACGGCGGTCTGGCCGTGATTTCCGACCTGCCGAAAACGCGCGTCTATGAGGTCGCGCGCTGGATTAACCGCGAGCGTGAGATCATCCCGTGGAACACCATCGACAAGCCGCCGAGCGCCGAGCTGCGGCCGGACCAGAAGGATCAGGACACGTTGCCACCTTATGAGATCCTCGATGGCATTCTTGAATTGTATGTGGAGCACCATCTATCGGCGGATGAAATCATTTCGCGCGGCTACGAGGAGGGCACCGTGCGCTGGGTGCAGCGCCGGGTGGATCTCAACGAATGGAAGCGCCATCAGGCGGCGCCCGGCCTGCGCGTGACCACAAAAGCCTTCGGCATCGGCCGCCGCATGCCCATCGTCCAGCGCTTTGTCGGGTGACGCCTAACGCAAACTTCCTCCCCGAGATGACCCTGCCTGACGCCCGCAACATCCTTGGTCTCGGACCAGATGATGATTTGCGCCAGCATCTCGCGCAATACCATGCCGCGCGCGAGCGCATCGCCGAGATGGTGCGCCACGCTCCCAACGAGCAGCTTGCAATCCGCTATCAGCAAAGCCTTGTCGAGTTCGACCAGGCTCTGGCTGCGGTTCGCGAACACTTCGAGCAGTTGGACGCGCAAGCAACCATTCATCATGAACCGGAGGAGGTCCCGGCGGAGGGGAAACAAGAGCCGTGCCGCAAATCGCAGGCATGGTTGGTATGGTTGCTGGTCGTTCTAACAGTTGCCGGTGGCGGAGTGCTTTATCATCATCATATCCGGGAAAACCAGCGACGGATCGTGGAGCGCATTGATTCACTCAACCGCCAGGGGCAGATCCTGCTGGAAAATCGTCGATGGCAGGAAGCTACGCGTGTGTTTGGGCAGATCGAGAAGCTGGAGCCCTGTTCGGAAACCGCGCTTCGCGGGCAACATGCCATTGTCGCAGGCATGCAAGAGGAGCAGAAACAATTCATCGGCTACTGGACGGGGCAGGCGATCGCGGAGCTCGAGTCCGGCCGCCTCGATGAGGCCGAGGCCGCCGCCCGGCGAGTGTTGCAAAATTTCCCTGATGAGCGGGAGGCGGCTGCCATTCTGGTGAGTGTGGACAAGGCCCGCGCGGGAATGACCCGAATCAAGGCGATAGCCACCGCCCGGCGCTTGCTCGGCGGGCGCGAGTGGGAGCTGGCGGCCAATGCAGCACGCAAGTTGCTCGATGCCGATCCTGCGGACAACGAGGCGGCGGCGATCCTCGCGGATGCAAACGCGGCCATTGAGAAGCAACGGGCTGATCAAGCGCGCGCGGAGGAACTTTTCCGCCTGGCTTCGGAGCGCGATCAGGGCGTGTTTGATCAACAAGCGCTCGATTGGCTGCGCGAGGCAGCCACGCTCGCGCCCGCAAATCCGCAGATCACCGCGCTTCTCGAAAAGATGGCCTCCTATACCCGCACCCTGCGTGTGCCCGGGGATTTCGCCACGCCTGCCGAGGCGCTGGAAGCCGCGCGCGACCGCGACCGCATCGTGCTGGGCGAACAAACATGGAAGGGCCCGCTGGTGATCAACGCCGCCATCGAACTCCAAGGTGCGGGCTCTGCTGCCACGATCATCGAGTGCCCTCCGATGCAAGGTTGTCCCATCACCATTGGGCCGGATGCCAAGGGCGCGCGGATCACCGGCATCACTTTCCGCCACGAGTCGTTTTTGGCCGATGGCAGGGAAAGATTTGCTGCGGCCCTGGTGCGCGGTGGTGGAGCCATATTTGTCGATTGCCATTTCATGGATGCCAGCGGTCATGGTCTGGCGGTGATCGAGAGCGGCGAGGTGATCGCCCACCGCTGCCGCTTCGCGCAAAACGGCTGGAATGGTGCGGCCGCTATCGGGGCCGGTAGCTACCTCGAAGTGCGCGATTCTGAATCGTTTAACAATTTCGAGCACGGCATCGAATCATGGGAAGGTGGCGCCGTCACGCTCGTGAATAACCGCTGTGAGGGCAACAGCCGCAATGGCATCCACGCCGATAACGGTGCGGCCGCCGCCGTGATCGAGGGCAACCAACTCATCGCCAACCGCGAGTTTGGCCTGGTGCTCGGCAGCGCCGGTTCAGGCAAAATTTCCGGCAACACCGCGCGCGAAAACCTGCTAGGTGGCTTCGTGATCCTCCATAATGCCCGCGCGCTGGCCGTCACTCAAAACCAAGCCACACTCAACCGCGGGCCGGGGATTGTTCTTGAAAAAGGCCTCTCCACCGATGCCTATGGCAGCAACATCAGCACGCGGAACACAGGCAGCCAAGTGGTGATCGATGCGGATCTTTCAACTCGCGAGTAGTTCACGAAGTGGCCGCTTGATTCCCGGCCGTTTCGCTCCAAAGCTCCCGCCATGCAAGATGCCACTTACGTCCGCGATGCTTTCGCCCGGATCGCCGACCGCTATGTGCTCACCAATCACGTGCTCAGCTTCGGGGCCGACATTTGGTGGCGCAAGGTCGTAACCGCGCGGATCCGGAAATGGAAGCCCGCGCGCTTGCTCGATGTGGCGTCCGGCACCGGGGATCTGGCGCTTGAAATCCAGGACCAATGCCCGGATTGCGAGGTGATCGCCACCGATTTCTGCGCCGAAATGCTGGCCCACGCCTCCAGCCGCGGGCTTGCGCGGACGATGGTTGCAGATGCCCTGCAACTGCCGTTTCCGGATGGAAAATTCGATGTCGTCACCGTGGCATTCGGCCTGCGCAACATGGCGGATTATCCTGCCGCACTGCGCGAAATGCAGCGTGTGTTGCGCCCCGGCGGTCATTTGCTGATTCTGGATTTCTCATTGCCCGGCAAGCTGTTGCGGCCGTTCTACCGCATCTATCTCCACCACGTGCTGCCACGCATGGCGGGCTGGCTCACTGGTCAGCGCGATGCCTACGAATACCTCGGCGGCTCGATCGAGGCTTTTCCATCCGGCCGCGCCATGCTCGATTTGTTAGAAAACTGTGGTTATCAGGAATCCTCCGCCACACCGCTGACCGGCGGCGTGGTTTCCATCTATCAAGCCAGCCGCCCGTCATGACTACGCCATCCATGCCTGCCCGCGATGCGGCGCTTGCGCTTGCCCGCCGCCTCAAGGCCGCCGGACATGAGGCGCTGTTCGCCGGCGGTTGCGTGCGCGACAAGCTGTTAGGCCACGAGCCGGAGGACTACGACATCGCCACTTCCGCCGTGCCGTCCGAAGTGCTCGGTCTTTTTCCCGGCTCCAATGAAGTGGGCGCACACTTCGGCGTGGTGATCGCCAAACACGGCGGCCATCACATCGAGATCGCCACCTTTCGCACTGATGGCAGCTATCGCGACGGCCGTCGGCCGGAGAGCGTCACTTTTTCCACGCCGCAGCAAGACGCCCGCCGGCGCGATTTCACGATCAACGGACTTTTCGAAGTGCCGGAAACCGGCGAAGTCATCGATTACGTCGGTGGTCTGGCCGATCTCGATGCCGGCATCATCCGCGCGATTGGTGATGCCGCCGCGCGTTTTACCGAGGACGGCCTGCGCCTGCTGCGAGCGGTTCGATTTGCCGCGCGCATTGGCTTCATGATCGAGCCCGCCACCGAAGCCGCGTTGCGCAATTGCGCACATTTGTTAGATCGCATTTCCCCCGAGCGCATCCGCGACGAGTTTTCCAAGATTCTCACCTCGCCTCGCCGCAGGGCAGGAGTTGAACATTTGGTGGCAACGGATCTGATCCGCCACTTTTTGCCCGAGTTGTTGCCGACCATCGGCTGCGATCAACCGCTCGAGTGGCATCCGGAGGGTGACGTGTTCACGCACACCATGATCATGCTTGATATGCTCGCGCCCGACGCGCCGCTCGAGTTATGCCTTGCCACGCTGCTGCATGACATCGCCAAGCCGCCCTGCCGCACTGTCGATCCCGACGGCCGCATCCGCTTCAATGGCCACGATGCGCTCGGCGCGGAAATGACGGAATCCATCCTGCGCTGCTTGCGCTATCCCAACCATGTCATCGACGACGCGGTGGTCATGGTCGCGCGCCACATGCAGTTCATGAACGTGCAGAAGATGCGCGTGGCCAGGCTCAAGCGCTTCATGGCCGAGCCGACTTTTCAGCGGGAAATGGAACTCCACCGTGTCGATTGCGCGTCGTCTAACGGTTTCACAGACAACTACGAATTCCTCCAGGCCAAGGAAGCCGAGTTCGCAGCCGAGCCGCTCATTCCGCCGCCGCTCGTCACCGGCAGGGACCTCATCAAGCTGGGCCTCACGCCCGGCCCGCGCTTCAAGGAGATTCTCGAAGCCATCCAGACGGAACAACTGGAAGGAAAAATCAAGGAACGCGGACCCGCGCTCGAATGCCTCAAGCAACTGGCTGCTGAATCCGGCCGAAACCATGATGATGTGTCAGCTACGCCCTAAACCCCGGATTTGCCGATCATCAGCAGGCGCAGGCCGTTGAGGCAGACGAGCACGGTGCTGCCTTCGTGGCCGATCACGCCCAGCGGCAGTGCGAGTGAAAATCCCAGTGCGGAAATCACCAGCACGACGATCACCGAGGTGGCGAAAATGAGATTTTGCAAAAGGATGCGCCGCGCCCGGCGGGTGTGGGCTAACAAAAGTGGTATGTTTTCCAAACGGTCGCCCATCAGAACAATATCAGCGGTTTCCATCGCCACATCCGTGCCGGCCGCGCCCATGGCCACGCCGATGTCAGAGGTGGCAAGTGCGGGCGCGTCGTTCACTCCATCGCCCACCATCATCACCGTGCCCTCAAGCTTGAGCTGCCGGATGATCTTCAGTTTGTCTTCAGGCAAGAGGCCTGCGTGGACTTCATCCACGGCAGCCTCACGGGCGATCGCATCTGCCACGGGTCGCTGGTCGCCGGTAAGCATCACGACTTTTTTCACGCCCAAGCGGTGGAGCTCGGCAGTCAGTTGGCGCGCCGCCGGGCGGATGGTATCGGCCATCACAAGCACGGCCTCGGCGGTCACCGAGTCGCCATCGCGCAGGCCGAGCCAGACGCAGGTCTTGCCCATTGCCTGCAACGGAACTGAATGCTTTTCCAGAGTATCCATGCCACTGGCCTTGATCTCGCGAAACAAGCGCTCGCTGCCGACCACGTGGCGGGTTCCGCCGACGGTCGCCTCGGCTCCCTTGCCGGCGGTCGATTGAAAATCAGTGGCGGCGGCGGGCTGGATGCCCAGCCCGGCCGCGCTCACGACGATTGCGTGTGCCAGCGGATGCTCGGATCGCACTTCCAGCGCGGCGGCGATTTCCAGCAAGCGCCGCGCCTCAGTCGGCAGCTCGGCGGAAAGCGGGTGGATGCCTTGGGGGGTGACGATTTCCGTTAGAGAGGGTTTGCCGACGGTGAGGGTGCCGGTTTTGTCGATGGCGACGATGTCGATATGCGCGGCGCGTTCGAGATGTGAGCCGCCCTTGATGAGAATGCCGCGGCGGGCGGCACCGCCGATGGCTGATAGAACCGTGGCCGGCGTGGAAATGATCAAAGCACAGGGCGAGGCGACCACCATGATGGTCATTGCGCGGTAAAACGCCTTGGGAAAATCCTCATCCATGAAAAGGAAGGGCACCAGAAACACACCAATGGTGAAGGCGATGACGCCCATGGCATAGTATTGCTCCGCGCGTTCCAGAAAACGCTGGGTCTTTGATTTTTCCGCCTGCGCCTCGGCGACGAGTTTCACCATGCGGGCAAGCGCGGAGTCCTCGGCGCGTTTGGTGACTTTCAACTCGATGCCGCCGCTTTGATTGATGGTGCCTGCAAACAAGGGGCTGCCCACGGCTTTGGAAACCGGCATCGACTCACCTGTTAGAGAGGATTCATCAACGTTGGTGCTGCCTTCGGACAACTCGCCGTCCACCGCGATCTGCTCGCCGGGGCGGACGATCACAATCTCGCCGATTTCAATCTCTTCGACCGGCAGCTTGATATTGCCGCTGTCCCGTTTGACCAGAGCTTCGCTGGGCCGCAGGGTGAGCAGCGATTCGATCGCCCGCTGCGTGCGGTCCATCGCGTGGCGTTGCAGCACATTGGAAAAGCTGAACAGGAACAACAACAACGCCCCTTCGAAGGGTGCGCCGATCAAGGCCGCTCCAATGGCGGCGAGAACCATCAGCACATCCACATCGAGCACTTTTTCGCGCAGCGAGGCGATGGCCGAGCGCACGCCCTGCTGGCCGGCGAAAAGATAAGCACCGGCATAAAGCACATGCGTCACCGGGCCGGCCGACGTGGTTTTCTCCACAATCAGCGCGGCGATGAGAAAGGCCAGACCCAGACCGCAGGAAATCTCCTCATTGAGATCTCCGGCGAGGGTTTTCTGCCAAAACGTGCGGCGGTCCGTGGATCTTGGTGTGAGTGGATGGATATCGGCCCCGGATTTTTTCAGGTCCTCGACGATGTGCTCCTCCGGCTTGATGTCGGAATCAAAAGTGACGGAGAGCACCCTGCCGAGATAGGTGGCGGTGGCGCGCCGGACGCCGGGAATGCGCCGGACCTTTTGTTCCAGCTTCTGGGCACAGGCTTCGCAGGCGCTCCCATCAAGGCGGAAAGTGGATTTGCGGATCGCTGACTCAACTTCTGCGATATGCTCCTTGAGCAGCGAGCGCACCTCGCTATCGCTTAGCTTCGAGGGATCAAACTCCACATCCACCACCGCGTGGTCGGGATGGGTCTCAACCCGCAGAATGCCTTCATGATCGGTGAGAGGGAGATCGGATTCATGCTTTTTCATAATGCTGGCGCTAACTGAGCATCATGCGCCAGATGCCGATGCCAAGCTGATAGTTGATCAAATACAAGTATTCGGAACCTGTTATTGATACGCGTTCCCAACAAGGGTGATAATTACGGGCATCATGCCTGCCGTGGCGGCTGCCTCCGGCATGCTCCAGGCTGGATGCCCGGAGTCCGAAACTGCCAGCATGGCAGCTCTCCGTTTCTTGGCGTGCTCAGGAATCAAGCGCCCTTAGTCGGTCGGCCAGATCATGAAACGCGGCGGAAACCTTGCTCTGCTCCGGCGGCAGCAGCGCGATGGGCTTGCCGGAGTCGCCTCGCTCACGGGTGGCGATGTCGATGGGGATGCGGCCCAACAGCGGCACGTTGAGGATTTCCGCTTCGCGCACGCCGCCGGCTTCGCCGAAGAGATAATATCTTTTTCCGGCATCGCACTCGAACCATGCCATGTTTTCAATCAGCCCGAGGATCGGCACGTTCACCTTGGCGAACATGGAAACCGCCTTGCGCGCATCGATCAAGGCCACTTCCTGCGGGGTGGTGACGATCACCACGCCATCCACACTCACGGTTTGCACGATGGTGAGCTGGATGTCGCCGGTGCCGGGTGGCAGGTCGAGGACCAGATAATCGAGGTCCTGCCAAGCCACCTGGCGGAGAAACTGCTGGGTGTAGCGGGTGGCCATCGGGCCGCGCACGATGACCGGCGAGCGGTCTTCTAACAGAAATCCCATCGACATCAGTTGGATGCCGTAGGCTTCGAGCGGAATGATCTCGTCCTGATCGTTGGCCATCGGCCGTTCGTTCACGCCAAACATCTGGGCCATCGACGGCCCATAGAGGTCGCAATCGCAGAGGCCGACCTTGGCCCCGGTGGCTGCGAGGGCGACGGCGAGGTTGGCGGCGATGGTGGATTTGCCGACGCCGCCTTTGCCGGAGGCCACGGCGATGATGCGTTTCACGCCGGGGATGCTGGATTTGCCGACTGTGCCGGCCAGTCCTGCGGCGGCGGGCGCGTCCTTGACCTCGATGTCCACCTTCACGGTGCCGGCATCCGGCAGCACGTCCAGAATGGCGTGGCAGTCGCGGAAAATTTGTTCCGGCACCTTGGGATCGCGTGTCTGCACTTCGATGCGCACCGTGATCATGCCGGGCTCGCATTTCACCTCCTTGACGAGGCCGAAGGAAACAATGTCCCGGGAAAACCCGGGGTAGCGGACTTGGCGGAGGGCGTCGCGGATGAGATCAGGTGTCATGGGGGCGGAAAATTGATGCGGATTTCGGAGTGGCGCAAGCGATTGCATGAAATGCGCTGGCGGATCCTCGATTCCGGACTATATCCAGCCCACATGAGCAGCGCATCCGCCGACGAAAAACGCCCCCGCATCAACATCCGCCGGCCGGATGTGATGGAACTCGTTGCGGCGCAGGTGGCGGTGCATTTCCACTCATCCATCGTCGAGAAACTCCGTGACAGCGGCGGCAAAATCACCGTCGCCAACACCTCCCTGCTGCTCGCCGAGCAATTCGGCTTCTGCTATGGCGTGGAGCGCGCCATCGACCTCGCCTACGCCTCGCGCCGGGTGTTCCCGGAGCAGCGGATTTTCCTAATCGGCGAGATCATCCACAATCCGGAGGTCAACGCCCACTTGCGTGAAATGGGTATCGTTTCGCTGCCGTGGCAGGATCTAACGGAAGATTATGACAATCTCGTCGCGGAGGATGTGGTGATCGTTCCCGCCTTTGGCGCACCCGCCGCATTCATGGAAAAGGTGGCGGGAAAAGGCTGCTATGTGGTGGACACCACATGCGGCGATGTCATGAAAGTCTGGCGGCGCGTGCGCGGCTATGCCAAGGACGGCGTGACTTCCGTCATTCACGGCAAGGCCAACCACGAGGAAACCCGCGCCACTGCGTCGCGCGCCCTCGGTGAAAATGGCGAGGGTCATTACCTCATCGTGCTGACGCTCGCGGATGTCGATTATGTTTGTGATTTCATCTGCCGCGGTGGCGACAAGGCGGCGTTTCTCGAGCGCTTTGCGGGCAGTCACTCGGCGGGATTTGATCCGGACATTCATCTCAAGAAAGTCGGAGTGGCCAACCAGACGACCATGCTCAAAAGCGAGACGGAGGAAATCCAGCGCCGCATCCGAGCGGCGGTGCTTGCGCGCGATGGCGATGCCGGCTCATTCCATTTTTTTGATACCATCTGCGGTGCCACGCAGGAGCGGCAGGACGCCTTGTTTGAAATGCTCAAGAATCCAATGGACGTGTTGTTAGTGGTTGGCGGCTACAACAGCTCCAACACCGCGCACCTGGTGGAGATCGCGGAGCCGGAAGTGCCCACGTTTTTCATCCGCGATGCGTCATGTATCCGTTCGTTGGAAGAGATTGTTCACTTCGATCTGCACCAGAAGCAGGAAATCACCTCGCGCGATGGCAAGTGGCTGGACCCGCAGCAGGCCGTCACGGTGGGCATCACTGCGGGCGCCTCGTGTCCGAACAACCTGATCGAAGACACCATTTTGAAGGTTTTCGAACTGCGCGGCATCCCTCGCGAGGCGCTCGGGTGAGCATGTGTCACCTCGGAAACCGGTTTTCAAAGTCCCGGAATGCCGAGGCCGCCGGTGAGTTTTTTCATTTCCGCGGCGGCCTTGTCCTTGCCGGTGGCGATGGCTTCCTGCACGCCTTTGAGAACGAGCTCTTCAAGAAACTCCACATCCGAAGGATCGACCACCGAGGGGGCGATCTTGATCGAGAGCACATCACCGGCGCAGGTGGCGATGACGGTGACCTTGCCGCCGCCCACGGAGGACTCCACGGTCTGGATGGAAAGTTCCTCCTGCTTGGCGGCGAGCCCGGCCTGCATCTGCTGGGCTTGTTTCATGAGTTTGGCGATGTTCATAGATATGTTAGTGGATGATTGATGGGGGATGAGACGCAAGACTACAAGATTCAAGAGAAGACAAATAAACTTCAGCGCGGTCCATGGGCTCTTCTCTTGCGTCTTCAAGTCTTGTGTCTATCAGGAAACAAATTTTCCTTCGAATTGTTCGAGCGCGGCTTGCACCAGCGGATCTTGATGGAAGGTATCTTCGGCGGCAGGCGTAGTGGGAGGTTCCGGAGTTGGCTCGGGTTTGGGTTGCTCACTCCATGGCGGTGGCTCGGGTTCCAGCGGCGGCTCGCTTTCCTCGGGAGCGGCATCGATGAGCAGTTCGAAGGCATCCATGCCGGTGACGGCCGGCGCGGGTTTCTCCTGCGGCACGACGGCCGGCTTTGGCGGCGGCGGAGGAGTTTGCTCAACCACCGGCGCAGTGGCGGATGCGGGTTCCTGGATATTGGCTGCCATTTCCTGTGAAAGGCTGTCCGCACCGCGGGTGAGGGCCTTGATCACATCGGTGATGCGCACCTCGGCCAGCGTCTGGATGGACTTTATGACGCCGAGTTCGAAATGGAGGCGCTTGTTGGTGGCCCATTTCATGCGGCCTTCAGATTCGGCGAAAACGTCGATTGCTGCCAGAATCCGATCCGGTTGGTAACTCGCGGCAGATTGCAGCAGTCCCTGCCACAACTCAGCCGGGATTCCCTCGCCATCGGCGGCGGGATCGAGCTTGGCCACCAGCAGCGCGCGCAGGCAGCCGATCAGTTCACCTAACAACTGCGACAGCTCACGGCCGCTCTCGGCCTCCTTCTGGATGAGCGAGAGCGCGGCGGGGGTGTCGCGGGCCAGCAGCGCGGAGGTGAGCGCCGCCACTTTTTCACGCGAGGTGAAACCAAACACATCGAGCACGTTTTCCTCGTTGATGTGGTTTCCGCAGAAAGCGACGAGCTGGTCGAGCATCGACTGGGCATCGCGCATGCCGCCATCCGCGCCCTTGGCGATGGCCCAGGCGGCGGTTTGCTCCAGCGTGATGCCTTCCTCGCTGGCGATGTGCAGCAGGTGCTTGGCGATCAACTCGGTGGGGATCGGCCGCAGATCGAAGCGCTGGCAGCGCGAGAGGATGGTGGGCAGGATTTTGTTCGCCTCAGTGGTGGCGAAGATGAATTTCACATGAGGCGGCGGCTCCTCAAGCGTCTTGAGCAGCGCGTTGAAGGCCGCGTTGGAAAGCATGTGGACCTCGTCGATGTAGTAAATTTTGAACTGTCCGCGCGCCGGGGCGAAGCGGACGGATTCGCGCAGGTCGCGCACCTGTTCGACGCCGTTGTTGGAGGCACCGTCGATTTCGAGCACGTCGAGCGAGCGGCCTTCGGCGATCTCGATGCAGGCATCCTCGTCAGGATCGAAGTCCACCTTGGGTCCGCCCGTGCAGTTGAGCGCCTTGGCGAGAATCCGCGCTGTGGAAGTCTTGCCGGTGCCGCGCGGGCCAACGAAAAGATAGGCGTGGGCAAGGCGCTTCTGGGTGATCGCATTGCGCAGCGTGCGGACGACGTGGTCCTGTCCCAGGACGTCGTCGAAGGTTTTGGGTCGGTATTTCCGGGCGAAGACCTGGTAGCTCACGCCCGGGAGTGTAGGGATGGCGGCGGATTTGTCATGGCCGAGTTTCCGGGAATTTGAAAAATCACGGATTCAGGCTGATTCCTCGATTTTTGCACGGTCCTGCCGGCCGGGTGCCGGAGGCCAAGAGAGTCGTCACAGATCAGAAATACTGCTTTCCAGTCAGATTCGCGGGTGTTTGACTGCTCCGCAAATCCCATGAAAGTCTTTGTCTGCCGCGAGAAGCGGCCATTGGAAACGCGAGTCGCGCTGGACCCGCCGGCGGTGCTGCGTTGGATTAAGCTCGGTGCCTCGGTGACCGTCGAATCCGGCGCGGGCCTGGCTGCCGGCCACCCGGACGAGGCCTATCTCAAGGTCGGTGCCACGATTGCCGCCGATCCACACAAGGCGCTTGCCGAGGCTGATTGCGTGCTGCGGGTGCGACCACCCGACTCGGCGGAAATTTTCCAGCAAAAACCGGGCTCGATGGCGGTCGGCTTCATGGATCCGTTTTTCAACCGCGGCTTGATTGAGTCCATGGCATCCGCCGGGGTGACCGGCGTGTGCATGGAGTTGATTCCGCGCACCACGCTGGCGCAGAAAATGGATGCGCTCAGCTCGCAGGCCAACCTGGCCGGCTATGTGGCGGTGCTGATGGCGGCCAACCGGCTGGATTCGATCCTGCCGATGATGATGACGCCCGCGGGCACGATTTCTCCGGCCAAGGTGTTCATCATCGGCGTGGGCGTGGCGGGCTTGCAGGCGATCGCCACGGCGCGGCGGCTCGGCGCGCGGGTGGAGGCCTTCGACACCCGCCCGGTGGTCGAGGAGCAGGTGCGCTCGCTGGGGGCGAAGTTTGTGAAAATCGATATCGGCGAAACCGGCCAGACCGAGCAGGGCTACGCCCGCGAGTTGACGCCGGAGCAGGTGGCGATGCAGCAGGCGGGCATGGCAAAGGTTTGCGCGGCATCGGACATTGTGATCACCACGGCCAAGGTTTTCGGCAGGCAGGCACCGCGACTGCTGACGGCGGAGATGCTCTCCGGCATGCGCCCCGGCGCGGTGGTGGTGGATTTGGCGGCGGAGAGCGGCGGCAATGTGGAAGGCACGCGGCTGGATGAGGAAGTGGTTTTGGAAAACGGCGTGCGCCTGCTCGGCTGGGGCGCGCCGGAATGCCAGGTGCCGCGCCACGCCAGCCAGATGTATGCGGCCAATCTCACTGCCCTCATCGAACACTTCTGGAACGCGGAAACCGGCGCGCCGGACCTTGAGCGCGACGACGAGATTCTCAAGGGCTGCCTGCTGGTGCACCGCGGCCAGGTGCAGGAACGCTTCAAACCCTAACAAAAATCATGGAACTCGCTCCCTTGTTGCTACTCTTGTTTGCCTTCACTCTGTCCGTGTTTCTCGGCTTCGAGCTGATCGCCAAAGTCCCCTCCCAGCTGCACACGCCGCTGATGTCCGGTTCCAACGCGATTTCCGGCATCACCGTGGTCGGCGCGCTGCTGGCGCTCGCTGACAGCGCCCCGGCCTTCGACAAGTGGATCGGCTTCGCCGCGGTGGTGCTGGCCACCATCAACGTGGTCGGTGGTTATGCCATCACCGACCGCATGCTCGCCATGTTCAAAAAGAAGGAGAAACCGTGAAGGACGTTCTGATCAACCTGCTCTACATCGCCTCGGCGGTATTGTTCATTTTCGGCATCAAGTGGCT
This sequence comes from Akkermansiaceae bacterium, assembly GCA_947491475.1. GTDB lineage: Bacteria > Verrucomicrobiota > Verrucomicrobiia > Verrucomicrobiales > Akkermansiaceae > Luteolibacter. The sequence continues at coordinate 14,483 of CANLKN010000065.1, forward strand.
CGGCAATGCCACCACCGCGCGGCGAGGCAACCAGATTTCCTCGGTAGGCATGCTGCTGGCGGTCGTCGCCACCCTGTTTTACGGCGGGCTGGACTGGAAACTGGTGATTGCCGGGATTTTGTTAGGATCGGTGATCGGCCTGGTAGTTGCGATGCGCGTGAAAATGACCGGCATGCCGGAATTGGTAGCCTTGTTCAACGGCTTCGGCGGACTGGCAAGCCTGCTGGTGGGCGCGGCGGAATATCACAAGCTGCATCATGGCGGCGCGGTAGAATATATCAAATCCCTGACGGCGCAGACCGGTGTGACGGTGCCGCTTGCCTTCGCTGCAGTGGCCATTTCTCTCACCATATTGGTCGGCGGGATCACCTTCACCGGCAGTATGGTGGCGTGGGCGAAGTTGTCCGAAAAAATGTCCGGCCGACCAATGGTATTCGGCGGTCAGAAAACCATTAACATCACGTTGCTGCTGGCGGCCATCGCCGCGACCGCAATGCTCGGGTGGCAGGCCGACGCCCCGTGGTCGGTGGGCCTCGTGATCGGTCTGGTAGTCGTCTCGCTGGTGATCGGCATCCTGATGACCCTGCCGATCGGCGGAGGCGACATGCCGGTGGTCATTTCCCTGCTCAACGCGTTTTCCGGCGTGGCCGCGGCGCTGGCTGGATTCATCATCCTCAACAACGTGCTGGTGGTCGCCGGTTGTTTGGTGGGCGCGAGCGGCATGATCCTCACCTTCATCATGTGCAAGGCGATGAACCGCTCGATCGGCAATGTGCTCTTCGGCGGATTCGGCGCGGCGGGCGGAAAGCAAAAAGCCGCCACCGGCGAGATGAAGGCCTCCAGCGTGGAGGATGCATATTATGTGCTCGAGGCGGCGCGCAGCGTGGTCTTCATCCCCGGCTATGGCATGGCGGTGGCGCAGGCGCAGCACGCAGTCAAGGAACTGGCCACCATGCTGGAAAACAACGGCACCGAAGTGCGCTTCGCCATCCACCCGGTGGCCGGTCGCATGCCGGGCCACATGAACGTGCTGCTCGCCGAGGCCGATGTGCCTTACGAACAACTCCAGGAAATGGAACCGGTGAATGCGATCATGCCATCAGTGGATGTGGCCATCGTCATCGGAGCCAACGACGTGGTGAACCCTGCGGCGCTCGACGATCCTGCGAGCCCGATTTTCGGCATGCCGATCATCCAGGCCCACGAGGCGCGCACCATCTACTGCCTCAAACGCGGCAAGGGCGCTGGTTTTTCCGGCCTGGAAAACGCGTTGTTCTATCATCCCAACACGCGCATGCTCTACGGCGATGCCAAGGCCACGGTCTCCGCGCTGGTCGCCGAGTTTGGCAAGTGAGCCGCCGCTTTTCTAACAAAAGCGCACCATGTCCTTGATGAATTGGCCCCACAGGAAAATCAGGCCGCGCTTGGAGTATTGGAAATGACCGTCGCCGGTGAGGCGGATGATGCCGGTGTTGAGGTTGTGATCAAGCTGGCGGCGCATCTCACTTTCGATCGAGGCCTCGATTTCCTCGGGATCCGGAACGCGCAGGCGTTCGGGCGAGACCTTGACGCGTCTGAGGTAGGATTGGTGATCTCGCAACATCTGGTGGAAGCAATTCCGGCCGCAGGGAACGTGGTTCCAGCGCACGTCCGGCGGGCAGCGCAGCGTGGGAGCGAAGGGGAAATTGGTCGTGCGCCAGATATGGCCGTCACTGTCATGCGAGGTGATGGAAACGAAGGCGAAAGCGACATCACTTTGCTCGCAAAGACAAACGGCGGCCACCGCCCGTTCTTCCGGATGCCAGAACAGGCGGAAAAACTGGTGCATGCCGTCCCATTCCCAACCGCAGTCCGACACATGCTCGAAGCCCGCCTCCTCCATGGCGGCGGCGGCTTCCGTGGCGTTCGGGAAAAACGAGGGATTCGGCAAAGCACGGTGGGTCAGCCGGTTTTCAATCGGTAGGCGCATCCGCCGGATCCGGGTGAGCAACTCAATCCACGGCAGGAACAACCACAACAACACGCCCATCAAACCGGCCAGCAGGCTATCGGTGATGAAGTAAAACAGGCAGAAACTGGCACCGAGAAACGTGACCGCGCCAAGTTTGCGCAAGCCCACCGTGCGTGCGGTGCGCAGTGCCACAGCAAGCACCAGTAAGCCGATCACGATCAGGGTTTCACGCATGGGGGTTGGGCCGGGGATGATTCATGTGGCAAGAACAGGCAAACGAATCACACGGCTCAGGACCATGCGCAAGCGCTTGTTTTTCCGCTTTGGCGCGATCCTGCGGAAAAGCCCATGCCCGCCATGTGAAGCAGCCGCAGGAGCGAATCGCTGCGGCTGCCGCTTGCGGCCGGGACGCCCACAGGGGGGCTGGCATCCCGGCACTCTGGGGGGAATGGGGGGAATGGGGGAAGAATTTGTCAGTTGTGGCTGCCGGCCTCCACAAACTCCTCACGGAGAATGTCGCGAACCTCGGCGGAGCTGGTCGGCGGAAAGGATTCAAACCATTTGGCAGGTGGTGCCTGCGCGGATGGCTCCATCAGGCTGACCACCTCGTCGGCTTCCATGCGCAAATCGCACGCGGCATGATGGCAGGTCACGGGAACCGCCACGATGACATGATCGACATGCTGGCGGTGCAGCAGGCGGATGGAGTTGCGCAAGGTGGCGCACGATGACGAGCCGTCATCCACCAGAATCACCGTGCGGTCGGCCACATCGATGGACGGGCGCTGGCTGCGGTAGAGGCGTTCGCGGCGTGCCAGTCGCACGGACTTTTTGAGAACGGCGCGGCAGACATCCTCGTCGCTGAGGTGCAGGCGGTCGATCATCGCGCAGTTGAGCATGCGCACGCCGCCGCTGGTGATGGCACCGAGCGTGGTGTCGCCGCGGCCGGGAGCGGTGATGCGGTCCACCAGCAGCACGTCGAATGGCAGGCCTAGCAAGTGGGCGATTTCCGCACCTACTTCCATGCCGCCCTTGGGCAGGGCAAGGACCACGGTTTCCGGATCGCCGACATATTTTTCGAGGAGTTTGGCAAGTGCGCGGCCGGCTTCACGGCGGCAGCTGAATCTTTTATGGGAGGCTGTCTGCATGATGTTTGGAGGGGATGGGGTTTGCGGGGATGGGGGAGTTTTTCAGGGTAGATAATACGGATAAGACACGCCGGGAGGAGGTGTTTTCATGGGCGTGGGAGCGTTGGAGAGAGAAGTGCCAACAGACACCTGGATGATCCGGAGGATATCCCAACATAAATGGCAGAAGGGTTTTGCCTATGGGGTGATACCCCCATTCGATATGCGTGATTCCCGCAACCACCCATAGGCGGTTTCTCCTATTCCGGCCGATCAGGACTCGATCATTCCCACCTCGACCCAGCGGATGGCATGGCGGGTCAGTTCGTTGCCATCGGCAAGGCCGAGTTTTTCTCGGATGTGGGCGCGGTGCGCATCAAGCGTGCGCGGGCTGATGCCGAGCTGGGAGGCGATTTCATGGTTGCTCTTGGCGTGGCCGATGAGCTCGAACACTTCCATTTCCCGATCCGTAAGGCATTCCATGGGCGAGCCCGGGCGGGATGCCGACTTGTGGTTGGCGAGTGTCTTGAGCAGATGGGTGGTGACAGTCTGGCTGGCAAAGACCCCACCGCGCAATACCACCCGGATGGCTTCCAGCAGGACTTGGGGCGGCGTGTCCTTCATCACATATCCACGTCCGCCGGCGCGCAGCACGCGCTCCGCATAGATCATCTCATCATGCATCGAGAGCACGATCACCGGGATTTCCGGGTGGATCGCGCCGAGGTCCTTGATCAACTCAAGACCATTGCGCCCGGGCAGGGTGAGGTCCGTGACGACGAGGTCCGGCTTGAGGGACTCCACCTGGGCGAGCGCTTTCTGCACACTGCCGGCCATGCCGCAGACCCCGAGCCCGTCCTCGGCGGTGATCAAGCGCGCAAGGCCCTCGAGCAACAGCGGGTGGTCATCCACCAGCAGAATTGTGCGGCATGCGTTTTTTGTTTCGTGGCTCATGTTTGATTGGCGTGCGCGGGTTTCATCCCGTGTTTTTCAACAAATTGCATGGCTTCGTGCGGCCGCGGCAGCAGTCAAGGAGTGGGAATCGCGCAGGTCACCATGGTGCCGCCGTTTTCCGGAGTGGAAAACGCCAGCGTTCCGCCGATCACGTCGGCACGGTAGTTCATGATGCGCAAGCCCATGCCCTTGGAACGCGGCCCCGGCTTTTGCATGCCCGAGCCATTGTCCACCACCGCGAGCGTAGTGCGCCCCGGCCGTGTGACCAGCCCGATGCGGATTTCGCTGGCCTTGCCGTGATTGGCGGCATTGGTGACCGCTTCCTGCGCCATCCGGTAAAGGTGGGTGGCCACGCTGTGCGCCAGGCCGGGCTCGGTCGGAGGTCCGGTGAAGCAGCATTTGATTTGAAAAATCCCGGATGTCCTTTCCGCCAGATCTCCGAGTGCCGCTATCAGACCGCCGGATTCCAAGGCCACCGGGTGCAGCCCGCGCGCCAGCGAACGGGTCAGCGCCAGCGCGTCATTGAGCAGCGCGCTGATTTTGGCGGCCTGCTCCGCCTCGGGCGCGCCAGCGGCCTCCAGCGTGTTGGCCAACAGGTGGCTCAGATAGGAAATTCCGACAAGACGCTGGCCGAGATCGTCGTGAAGGTTGCGGCCGATGCGTTGCTGCTCGCGCTCGCTGATCTCGATGATCTCCTTCTCCAGCCGGTGTCGGGCGGCGATTTCCTTTTGCAGCTTTGCATTGGCCCTGCGCAGCGCGGAGGTCCGCTCATGGATGCGGGCCTCCAGTGTTTCGCACAGCAGTTCGGTGGCATGCGGGTCATCCATGGCGCTCAAAGGAAACGTTGTTCCATTTCCGCCAGCGGGCAGCGCGTCAGGTCCGCACCCACGCTCCACAGCAGCACCTTGCGGGATGCCTCGGACATCATCTCGGTAAGACGCCCGAGAATCGGCTTGGGTGCCGCAAGAATCCACGCGGGATGCCCTTCCGCGGACAAGACGCACTCGATGCGGGCGGCCATTTTCTTTAAGGCGCCACGCTCGATCTCCGCCTTCAGATGATGTTCCTCGCCGTGCGACATGCCGGTTTCAAAACCCACGGCACCGCCGCGCGCGAAGCGGCCGGATTGATCGGTCACGGTCTCATGGATGGATTTCACATGTTCCTTGCCGGACTCACCGGGTTCCTCGACGAGGTGCTCCTGCTCGATCGGATCCTCGCCGGCCTCATGGTATTTCAAAACCCTCAGATTGCCCAGATTGGCTGCAATGATGATCTTTTTCATGATGGGATCGGTTGTTATGTTGAATCGTGCGGGCATAACGAAACACCGGCGTATGGGAATGCTCCAATTCATGCGGGGAGGCGGCCCGCACACGCTCACAAGGCCTCCCGGATGCCCAGGCCGTCTCAGGCTTTTTTGGTGCGGTGGATGAAGTCCGCCCAGTGGTAGTTCCAAACATGCAGCCATGGATGATGGCCATGTTCGTCAGATGCCATGTAGGCTGACCAACCGACCGCCGCGATCCAGGCCAAAGGCACCGCGAACAACGAGACACCGAAGGTGCCAAGGGCCATGAGTGTGGCGATGAATCCCGCCAGCACATTGCCGACAGTGAGCAAGCCGAATCCGGCCAGATAGTGGTGCTTGTAGAGATGCCCCAGACCGGGGATCACACTCAGTGCGGCGGCCAGCTTGTTGCGGTCCACGCGTTTCCATGCTTCAATGATTTCTTTCATGGCGGTATTAGGGTTTGAGACAAATACAAAGTGTCACTTGGAGACGGAGGGCGCAAGTTGAAAAACGCTTAAATCCACGCCAAATCTCCGGCTGGGGAACCCTGTCGTCTAACTTGCTGCGGTCGTGCCGGTATTTTGGATCCATTCGCAACGGATGCGGGTGCTCGCTGACTCTGGTTTTCTCTCTCGGGCAGGAGTTGGCAAAGTCATCAACGCCTGGCAAAAGGACCTCGCCAGGCGCGCGGAAAAAGCCAGCGCCGCCGGCCGCACCCTACCCGTAAAACTCTACCAAGCCCTCTACCGCCCCACAGAAGTCAGCCTGCAATTCATTCGTTGGCTACGGGTCGGGCTCATGCGTCCGACCTGTTACAGACAAGCTATCGAGCAACTCCGCCCACTCATGCGGGCCTACCTTTGAAATTTTTTCACTTGACTAGAAAATCACTTTTTTTTCTTGTTTCGCCAACTCACTCAATGAGATGTCAACATCCAATTAGAAATATAGTCCAAGTCCAATTCCGTAAGCGGATAAATCTGCCAGTTTCCACAACCCGCAACCTCAATACCATGAACCCGAAATCAAACATCATCACCGTCCTAAATCGATTCCTTGTCATGTCCACGTGCCACTCAGCGGCACAAGGTTCCAGAAGCCCCGCGCTCCGGAGCTACCTGCTGCTTGCATCCATCGGAGCCTTTATTTTTCAAATCGGCGCGGGCACGCTGCATGGAGCCACCACGCTGG
>CANLKN010000066.1 GCA_947491475.1 Akkermansiaceae bacterium
AGTTCCTCAGCAAGCTCAGGAACTGGCTTCCCTGCTTGGAGCAACTCGACGACTTGGGATTTGAATTCGGCTGTATAGCGCCGACGTGGCTTGTGCTTCATGGACATGGATTCTGGATGTTGGTGGTCCAGAAATCCAGCTCACCTCACCTAGCCTCAATCCCGCCACACAATCCAGAGCGATTTGAAAAAGTCGGCGGTTTGGGTAATCCAAAATTAACCAACGGATTGAGAGCTGGTTTAGCCAGACGCGCATTGATCACCTTCCATAGCACATGCCATATGACCGAAGAGATGTCCGTTACAGCGTCGGATTTAATCTGTGATCTACTTCATCTGATCCATGCTTCTGGTTACAACCCAGCAACAATAGTTGAATCTGCAATTGAAGATTTTATCGCGGAAGCTGGAGAGATTCCTTAGGCTTGGAGGTAAAGGCACTAGACCACTCAGATGCGCAGGACATGCTCGACACCATGATTTCAGGTCGCCGAATCCGTGACATTTCCGACTTGCCGTTAGACTTGGCTGTCTAGGTATGGAGAACCTGATCGTCGTGCAAACCGAGGATGCCCTGCTCGTCGCCAACCGCCACCAGGCGGATGCGATCAAGAATTTGTCTCCGTTGTTGCCGAAGGAGCTTTTGTGAAACTCATCCCATTGCCGCCTCGCGAACAATTGCAGGGTGCCTAGCTGCGATCTTGAGAAGTGTGCGGGCTGCCCCGCTTGGCTGGATCGTGCCACGTTCCCATTTGCGGACAGTGCCGAGAGAGACGCCCAACATGCGGGCGAAGGCATCCTGGGTGACGTTGATTTCGCGGCGGATTCTCGCCGCTTCGGTTTTTGATTTCCATTCACGAGCCCGGGCCAGACGGTATTTTTCCGCGTCGAGAGCTTTGCGCTTCACCGTGCCGTCCGGACGTTTGGTGACTTCCCACACACGACCCGGGGTTATTTCGCCGCGTTCAACTGCGCGGGCTTCACGTTCAAGTGCTTCGATTTCTCGTTTTCTCATGGGTCAAGTTCGGTTAGAATTTGTTCGATTTCGATTTTTGAAAGGTTGGCTTGGCTCGATTTTTCATAGATGCGGCAAAACTGGATTTTTTCCGGATCGACATACCAGTAATAGATGACGCGTGAGCCGCCTCGTTTGCCTTTTCCTCCGCTGGCGACCCGGATTTTTCTCAAGCCTTTCGAGCCCGGGATGAGATCGCCAGCGTGCGGCGTGACCATCAGTTGGTCCTGAAGATCAAAATAATCCTCCTCGCGCAGGATTTGTTGAACTGCCTTGGTGAAGGCTGGGGACTCGCTGAAGATCACGCTTTGAAAGTGGCAGTGGAAGTTTTTTCGCGCAATCTAAAAAATGAGCAAAAAGGGTATTTTCATCCATTGTTGCCAAGCGATAACGAGTGCCGCAGGTTTCGTCAGTTGAACCCACTAAACTCCACCACCCCGCATCCGGCTCTCGGCATCGACCATGGCGATGCCCGCATCGGCATCGCCGCGACTGATGACTTCGGCATTCTCGCGCATCCGGTGGAGACGATCGACCGCGCGAAAACCGATGCCATCGAGCGCATCGCCGAGCTCGTGCGAATTCGCGGAATTCATACGCTGGTTCTGGGGTTACCCGTCCGCATGGATGGCAGCGAGGGGGAATCCGCCGCCAAGGTGCGGGCTTTCGCGGATCAACTCCGCGCGCGCATTCTCGATATCCCCATGGTTTTCGTGGATGAAACACTCAGCACCAGCAGCGCCGCCGCCAAACTCCGTGAGGCGGGCCGCAACGCGCGCAAACAAAAGTCGGTGATCGATCAGGCGGCGGCCGTTGAGATCCTGAACTACTGGATGGGTGAGTAAGCGGCGGCGATGTGGAAGACCACGGCGAAGAGCACGAGTTGCAGGCCGCCCAGTGCGAGCAGGCGGTTGAAACCCCGGCCCGGCGGCAGCGTGAAGACGCCCCAGATGATGCGCATGCCAATCAGCATCACCGGCAGGCTCGCAAACATCCACATCGGTTGGTCGAAGGCGATCCACACCAAACCGGCGAAGGCCGCAATCTTGATTTCCAGCCAGATCACCGCCGCCGCCACTTTGGGTCCGCAGCGCACGGCAAGCGTGCGTTTTCCGGTGGTCGCATCCTCCTCGCGGTCGCGGAAGTTGTTGATGGAAATCAACACCGCCGAGAGCAGGCCGGTTTGCAATCCTAACAGAAGCGCCTCGCGCGGCCAGCCGCCGGTCTGGATGAAAACCGTGCCCGCCACCGCGATGAGCCCGAAGAACAGGATCACGAAGATTTCACCCATCCCGCGATAAGCGAGTGGGAACGGTCCGCCGGTGTAGCCATAGGCAAGAAACAACGATGGGATGCCGATCAGCACGATCGGCCAGCCGCGCGCCTGATAGAGCACCACGCCGCAGAGCAGTGCGACGGTAAGGAATGCCAATGCGAGGCGCATGACTTCGCGATGTGATAACATACCCGAGGCGGTCACTCTCACAGGTCCGAGCCGGCGTGCGGTGTCAGCGCCTTTTTTCGCATCGATGGCATCGTTGAAGAAATTGGTGGCGATCTGGATGGCCACGGCGCCGAGCAGGGTGCAGAGCGCGAGGATGGGATCAAAGCCACCGCCGAGTTTCCATGCCAGCACACAGCCGACCCACACCGGCACGATGGCGGCGGGCAGGGTTTTCGGGCGTGCGGCGAGCACGCAGGATTTCAAGGTGGCGGCATTCATGAATCACTTGCGGGTGATGCGCGCGGCGAATGCGCCATCGGTGCCGTCACGGAAGGGCAGCGCCGCGCGGGTGGCTTCAAGACGGCATTCCGGGTGAGCTATTAGAAAGGCCTCGACCTGGCCGGAGTTCTCCTCGGGTTCGATCGAGCAGGTGGAATAAACGATGCGTCCGCCCGGCTTGAGGCAGGGCAGGGCGTTTTCGAGAATCTTGCGCTGGGTGGCGGCGATTTTTTCGATGTCCGGTAGCTGCAAGCGCCAGCGGACATCCACGCGGCGGCGGATCACGCCGGTATTGGAACACGGCACGTCGAGCAGGATGCCATCGAAGGCACCGTGCCACTCGGCGGGCGCGGGCTTCGTCCAATCGTGAACGGCGATAGTGGTTTTCCCGGCGTGCAGGCGCTCCAGATTTTCCTGCAGGCGTGGCAGGCGTTTTTCATTGGAATCCGTGCAAACGAGATTCTCCGCGGAGCCGAGTGCGGCGGCGATGAGAAAGGCCTTGCCGCCGGGTGCGGCGCAGGCGTCGAGAATCCGCTCGCCGGGTTGCGGATCCAACAACTCCACCGCGTGGCGGGTGGCCGGATCCTGGATGTAGATCGCCCCAGATGCGAGCAGCGCGCCAGGCGGTTGGCCCTCGATCCGATGAAATCCAGGCGCACCCTCCACCGGTTCGCCGGGGATTTCCGCTGCTGTTGGAGCAAGCGGATTGACTCGTAGAAAAGTCTCCGCGGGCTGGTTGTTCCACTCCATCAGCGCGAGGGCGTTCTTTTTTCCGAAGGCGGATTTCCAACGATTGAACAACCAGTCCGGATGGGAAAACGCGACCGTCGGCGGAAGATCCGCAACCTCATCCATCAAGCGCTGGCGGGAGAGGATGGAGCGGCGCAGCACGGCGTTGACCAAGCCGCGCACGCTGGCCTTGCCGGCCTCCACGGTTTCATTGACCGCCGCGTGGTCCGGCAGCCCTAGAATCAAAATCTGGCACAGCCCCACGCGCAGCACGTCGCGGGTTTCGGAATCCACCTTGCCATCGCGCATTTTGCCGATCCAGTGATCCAACAAGCGCCGGTGGCGCAGCACGCCGAAAAGGATCGCCTGTAGAAGTCCGCGATCCGGCGAGGAGAGCATCCGGCGGTGGGCGTGCCGTTCGACCAGCGATTCGGCGTAATCATGGCCCTTGGCCCAGGCGCGGAGGGCGGAAACGGCGGCTTGGCGGACGTGGAAGTTTTTTGCGGGCATTGCGGAAAAATTGACTACCCGCGATCACGTAATGGCGCGCGGCGGGCTTGGGCGGTATCCCTAAATTGCTGCCCGGCGAAAGGACAGCGCAATCCGCCATGCAGGCTCCGGGACTCTCCTCCGCCGGAGCCCGCCCGGTTGATCGAGACGGAAAATTGTGAAAATTTCCAACTCCTCGGGAAAATACGTATGGCACCTGATTGGACCATGCACCGTCCTGCCGGGTTGCACACCGGAGAATGATGGCCTAGGCTGCGCGGCGCGACGCATGTATCATCTGCATCTTACCCGCAACCTGCGCTCCTTGCTTTATCTGCTCATCGCAGCTGCGTTGATGGCGGCAGGCTGGACGCTGTGGTGGGCAAACCGCACGGGTCTGCCAGATTCGTGGCGAGCGGCTATCGAGCGCGAAGTCAGCCGCCATGGTGCTCATGTCAAAATCGGCGGCCTCAGCTATCTGCCACTGCGCGGCGTGTTGGCCACCAAGGTGCGCGTGTTCTCGGATGCCGGGCACATCCATGAAATTTCCCGGTTCGAGAGGGTCGTGCTGGATTTTGATAAAACCAAGCTCGCACGAGGCATTGTGCATCTCAACAAAGTGGTGCTGCGGGATGCCACGCTCAGCCTGCCGGTGGACCCTGACGACCCGCAATCCAGAAGCCTTGAGGTGAGTGGGGCGAATGGCACCCTGCTGATGCCCGGCGACCAGCGTTTCGAAATCCGCAACGCCAGCGGCCGCATCGCGGGGATCGAAGTGAACCTCAACGCGCGCCTTATCGGCCAGCAATCCTCGGGCGAGCTGCCCACTGAAGCGTCCGAAGTCAAAAAGCGCCGCACTCTGTTGGACCGCATCATCAGGGAGCTGGACGCATGGCATTTCGAGGACCAAGAGGCCCCGCGCATTGATGTCACGATCGAAGGAGATGCCAACGCCCCCGAAGCACTGACCGCGAAGTTCGCGCTGCAGGCGCCGGTTTTGGAAAAAAACCAACACCGGCTCGAGGACTTCCGCGCCGAGGGTGAAATCACCGGCGACTTGCTAACGATCACCCGGCTGATGGCCCGCGACTCACGCGGCGAACTGGATGGCAGGCTCGACTACGATATGAGCGACCGCGCGGGGCGCTTTGATTTGCAAAGCTCACTCGAGATCACGCCGTTGTTGAGTGCTTGGTTCGGCCTGCCGCAGCCACGCGATTTGGTGATTGGCGGCGGCCAGAAGCTGGAGGCAGAGGGCGATTTTCAGTTCAATGAGGCGATGATGCCGCAAGTTCACATGACCGGCTGGGCGGCCGCCGAGGCCGTCATGCTGCGCGGTGTGCGCTTCAATGAGATGGAAAGTGCGTTTGCCTGGCGCACGGGCGACTTGTTCCTGAGGGATCTTCGCTTGTCCCGCGACGATGGGCAGGCGGTAGGCAAAGCGATGATTCAGTGGCCACTGGTGCACCTGTCCTTGCACTGCACTTTGCCAGCCGCCGTTTACAAACCCTTCTTCACCGGCAAACCACTCGAAAAGGTGATTGATGATTTCAGCGAGCGTGGGGGAGCCTCGTTCGACGTCCGCCTGGAAGGCGGATTCGACGCCACGGACCGCCATTCCTGGGCTTACAGTGGTGGCGGGATCGTCAAAAATATCAGCTACCGGGGAGTGCCGGTGGACATGGCCGAGTGCCGCTTTTCGCTTAGCCATCACGAGCTCGATTTCTTTGATGGCACTGTGGTTTTCAACTACCGCGACTACCCACTGCGCCAAGCCTTCGATGGGCCCGAAAACGGCACCACCAGCGTGGGCCGCATCCGCTACATCGCGGCCGAAAAAATCGTCGAGGTCGAAGCCGTGTCCGGCACCATCTGGGCAGCACCGCTTTTGCGACTGTTCGCCCCGAAAGTGGCCGATTCTCTCGAAGTTTATCGCTTCCACCGTCCGCCCGAGCTGGCAGGCTCCGGAGTGGTGGACGTCACTCCGCAGGGGCGCACGGCGCTAGATGTCGTTTTCAAGTCGCCCGATGCGGCGGATTACCGTTTTCTGGGTAAAAACGTCACCATGGCGCAACCTTCCGGCCAGGTTCTCATCCGGGGCAAGCGGGTCGTGGTGGAAGGTCTGCGGCTCAGCGCTTTCGATGGCCCCATAGCCGGTGCTTTCGAATATTCAGGTGCAGGCACGCTCACCGGTGAGACCAGCTGGACCAAGCTCTCGATCCCGGCGCTGGCATCGACCTACGGCTTGCAAATGAAGGGCGGCGGCGAGCTCACCGGCAGGTTGAAGTTTTCCATGCAGAGCGGCCGGGTGGAAACGATGAATGGTGAAGGACTCTTCGCGCTGGAGAAGGCGGAATTGTTCTCCGTGCCGATGTTCGGCCCGCTCAGCTCAGTGATCGGCGCGGTGCTCAACGACCGCCGAGCGGGGTCCGAGCGTGCCAAAAGCGCGTTTTGCAATTTCCAGATCCGCGATGGAGTCATGCACACGAATGATTTCCAAACCTCGACCACCTCGCTGAACTTTGTCGGTGAGGGCAAGGTCAATCTAACGGATAGATCGCTGGACATGGTCATGCGCATGAACGCGCGCGGGTTGCTGGGTTTGATCACCCTGCCCTTGCGGCCGTTTTACGGCATGTTTCAGTTCCGTGGCACCGGCCCGCTGAGCGATCCGGAGTGGAAAAACGTCATGTTCACCACCCCCACTGAGGAGCAAAAAGAACTGCTCAAACCAGCCCCCAAAGCGAGGCTGATCGCACCTGGAAATTGATTTCCGGTTTTTACAAGTCGCTCCTTGCGCCCACCGCCGCAAAGTGCGACTAGTCGTTCGTAGCGACAATTCCATGAAGGAACTGTCCGAACCTAAATCATCGTCATGTCCAATCCATTTTCCACCCCCAGCAGCCTCGATCCCGAAGCGGGCTTCACACAAACTCCGTCCATCAGCCAGGCCGCCAATGACCTGCGCAGCGCCGCCGGCGAAAAAGTCCGTGAAATCGCTCAAACCGCCGAGAGCAAAGCCACAGAAATCAAGGAACGCGCGGTCGAAGGCGCACAGCACTTCCGCGAAGTCGCCACCGAGAAGGCCAGCGCCTTCAAGAGCAGCGCAACGGAAAGAGCACAACACCTACGGGAAAGCGCCACCGAACAATGGCAGGACACCCGCGTCAAAGCCCACGAACTCCACGTCACCGCTGAGGATTACATCCGCCAGAACCCCACCAAGTGCGTCATCAGCGCGCTCGGACTGGGTTTCCTGATCGGCCTGATCATGCGCCGATGAGAGCCTCCGCAGTCCCGGCAGGCCCATCATCCTGATCGATGAATCAGGTGCCAAGAACCGCAGCCGAATGAATCCCCCATCGGACACCACTCACCCGCAGCCAGTGGAAACTTCTGCCGCCCGGCCGGGTATGGAAGATGCCAGCCCGGCAAATTGGATTGAGGCGTTAATGACGCTGATTTCCTCGCGCGTTGCGCTCATTCAATACGAAGCGCGGCAAAGCGCGAAATGCGGGGTGAAGCGGGTGGTTCGCATGGTGGCGGCGGTCCTATGCCTATTTTTCACCTGGATCCTGCTGCTCGCCGGGGCCCTCGGTGCCATCGCCTCCGCCAGCGGCTGGCCGTGGTATTGGCTGGCCATCGCCGCCGCCGGCCTCCACCTGCTGGTGGCCTTCCTGCTGGCATCTTCCTGCAACAAGCCCGGCACTGCGGCATTTCCCATCACCCGCGCCGAATTCCAAAAAGACCGCGAATGGATCGAAAACATTCAGAAAAAGCCGAAGTCGAACGGTTGATCCGCCTCAGCGCGAACGCCCGTTCCTGTCTCGGAAACGAGGCCACCACCCTCAGGCGGCGGCTCGATTTCCCGTCGCGCGTCCGCAGCTCACTGTCATCGCATCCGACGACCTGGCTTTTTGGCTCACTGGCATCCGGCCTCGCTGCCAGCCTGCTTTTCCGCCGCAGGCCGGTGGCAAAAGTCCAACACAAAGGCCGCGGATTGTTGGGCGTGATTTTGGGTCTCACCTTGACCGCTGCCCGGCCGCTGGCAAAAGTCTGGCTCACCCAGCAACTGGCCCGCTGGGCGTCCCAAGCGGCAATCACACCACCGCCCGCCCGCCCGGTTCCACGTCCGCTTCCTAGATCCCAATTCCTTTAATCAAGCCCCATGTCCAATCATCAGGTTCTTGACCACGTTGACCAATATCTTCAACTCGGACGCGAATACGATTGCTCCGATCTCCACCTCGCCACCGCCTATCCGCCCGCTTGGCGCCGCTATGGCCAGTTGTCCCCGATCTGGGAGGACCATCACCCGCTGGCACCGGAGGACACCGAACGGCTCGCCCGTTCCTTCCTGGGCCCATCCGAGTGGGACCGGCTGCAGGCCAAGGGCGATATCGACTTCGCCTACTCCTCATCCAATGGCCGCTACCGCGCCTCGGTGGTCAAGCAGCGCCTTGGTTATGACATGGCCTTCCGCATCATCAACGCACAGATCCGTTCCATCGAGGACATCGGCCTGCCGCTCGAACACATACTGCCCCTCACCCGTTATCAGAACGGCCTGGTTCTCGTCACCGGTTCAGTCGGCTCCGGCAAATCCACCACCCTTGCCGCACTCGTGGATTTCGTAAACCGCGACCGAGAGGATCACATTCTCACGCTTGAGGACCCCATCGAATACGTCTTCGAGTCCAAGGGCTGCCACGTCAACCAGCGCGAAGTCCACACCCACACCGAATCCTTCGCCAAGGCCCTGCGCGGCGCGCTGCGGGAAGACCCGGACGTCATCATGGTCGGTGAAATGCGCGACCTGGAAACGATTCAGCTCGCCCTGACCGCTGCGGAAACCGGCCACTTGGTGCTCGGCACTCTGCACACCGGCAACGCCCCGCGCACGCTCGACCGCGTGCTCGATGTTTTCCCCACTGACCAGCGCGACCAGATCCGCATCATGGTTTCCGAATCGCTGCGCGGCATTCTTTCCCAGCAGCTCGTGCCAAAGGCCGACGGCAGCGGACGCGTGCTCGCGCTGGAGTTGCTGGTCAACACCCCGGCCGTGGCCAACTGCATCCGCGAGGGCAAGACCTTCATGCTGCCCGGCGTCATGCAAACCGGCAAAAACGTCGGCATGATCACCATGGATGAATCACTCCGCCGCCTCTACATCGATGGCGTCATCACCCGCGACGAGGCGCTTTTCCGCGCCGACGACAAGGCGCAGATGAAAATTTTCTTCGAATCCTGACGCGGACGAAATTCAAATTTCAAATTTCAAATCTCAAATCCCGCCACCCGCCCCATGGCCCGCATCGACGAACTATTCCGCTACCTGATCGCCCAAAAAGGCTCCGACCTCCACCTCTCGGAAGGCCAGCCGCCCAAGATCCGCGTCCACGGCGCGGTCACCGCCATCCCCGGCCAGACTGCTTTGGTAGGAGCGGATTTCAAAAGCCTGCTCTCTGAAATCTGCGATCCCAACGCATTCGAGCGCTACCTCGAACGTGGCGATCTCGACTTCGCCTACGAGATGGACGTGGATTCCCGCTTCCGCTGCAACTATCTCAAACAACAGAACGGACTCGGCGCGGTGTTCCGTTTGATCCCAACCGAGATTGCCTCGCTCGAATCTCTCGGCGTGCCTGCGGTGGTCAAGGAGTTCGGCCACATGCGCTCCGGCCTGGTGCTGGTCACCGGGCCCACCGGCTCTGGCAAGTCCACCACGCTCGCTGCACTGTTGGATTACATCAATACCAACTTCAACCGCCACATCATCACCGTGGAGGAACCCATCGAGTTTGTGCACTCTAACAAGCGCTCGATCATTACCCAACGCGAGGTGCCGATCCAGACACCATCCTTCGCCGACGGCTTGCGCGCCGCACTCCGCGAGGACTCGGACATCGTGCTCGTCGGCGAGATGCGCGACCTTGAAACCATCTCGCTGGCCCTCACTGCCGCGGAAACCGGATTGCTCGTCTTCGGCACCCTGCACACCAACAACGCCCGCAAGACCGTGGACCGGATCATCGACGTCTTCCCGTCCGACCAACAATCGCAAGTGCGCACCATGCTAGCAGCCTCGCTGCGCGGCGTGGTCGCCCAGCTGCTCTGCAAGCGTGTGGACAAGCCCGGCCGCACCGCGGTGCATGAGATCATGTTCGCCACCCCCGCCGTGGCCGCCATCATCCGTGAAGGTGCCACCCAGAAACTCTACGACGTGATCACCGGCGGCAAAAACGAGGGCATGCAGTTCATGGACGAGTCGATCTGGTCGAAACTTCGCGAAGGCATGATTTCGCCGGAAGAAGCCTACATGAAGGCGATCGACAAGACGCGCTTCAAGCGCTTCCTGCCGGAGCATCTCGCCACACTTGGCGAAGCCTCCGGCGAAAGCCCGATGACCCACTGAGCCCCGGCTCAATGCGCGGCGTCCAAGCTCACCGGCTTGTAGCCGCCCTTGGAGCGGAAGTAGAGGATCATGCCGAGGTAACATACCAGCATGAACGCCGGGAAAATGGTCACCTTGGCGAGCGCTCCTTGTTTGGCGTGCTTGGCGATCGCTCCCACTTTTTCCGCCTGTTCGGCGGGCAGTTGCTTCACCTTGTTTTCATCCACCGCCTTGTATGCGCCGAGGAAATAGGTGTCATCCCGAGCAATGAGTTCGTAGGTGCCCGGCAATTCCTTGTCGATGGAAGTCTGCACCGTGCGCTCCTGCATGTTGCCGATGAGCGGACCACCGAGGATGCCGACGGTGAGCATGCCAATGCCCGCGATGGCGTTCATGGTGAGTGCGCCGCCCTTGGGGGTTTGCTCGCTGACCACGGCGATCATGGTGGGCCAGAAGAAGGTCTTGCCCACGCCATAGATGGTGGCGGCGGCAAAGATGAAAAATAGCCCGGATGCCTTGGAAAGCAGCAACAAGCCGATGATCGCCAGCACCGAGCACGCCGCGAGCAGACCAAGCGGCGTGAGCTTGTGACTCACCGGACCCGCGAAGAAACGCAGCACCATCATGATGGCGGAAGTGTAAATCAACACCCACAGCGGACTGAAGCCGGCCATCTTGAGCGGCTCCTCCATGATGCCGGTGATCGCTCCATCCGTGCCAAGCTCGGTGGTAGCCAGCGGCATCATCACCACGCACAACAGGAACAGCAGCGGGCGGCCGAGCGAGCGGCAGTAGAAACCATAAGCCGCCACACAGACGACGATTAGGCTCCATGTGACCGTGCCGGACCACTCGAAAACCATGCCAAGCTGTTTCACCACCAGGAAGCTGGCCAGCGCAGCGCCGAGCACGCCGAACTCCGCGAGCATTTCACGGTAGCTGGTGCCGGAAGCGACACGCTCGTTGAGCGGAAATTTCGCCTTGGCGAGCATCACCACATAGACCAGCGAGGGCAGGGCAATCAGATAGACCAGCACGCGCCAGTCGGCGGCCACCTGCGCGCCTAACAGAATGGTGAGCAGTCCGCCGAGCACCAAGCCACCCGGCCAACCGGCGTGGAGGATATTGAGCCATTTCGTTTTGTCGCGCTTGAAGAGGGTGGCCACCACCGGATTGATGAAGGCTTCCACAGTGCCGTTGCCGAGACCGAGAATCACCGAACCCCAGTAAAGCGAAGTCCATGCCTGTTGTTGCGCGGCCTTGAGCGCCTCGCCCTCCAGCGCCGCGCCACCGGGATGGAGGATGCCATGGGCGCGCAGCGCCAGCACCGCATAAAGGGCGTAGCACACGAAGCTGAAATACATCGCCGCGCGGTAGCCTACCTTGTCGATGATCAGGCTGAAGAGGATGATAGAGATGGCGAAGGGCCAGATGCCAGCGCCGAAGAGAACCTGGGCCTGGACCTTGTCGAGCCCGAACTCCGCCGGCCAGAGCGACGGATCATTCACCAGGAACGCACGGGTGATGAAGGCGAAGGATGTGGTGATCAGGGCGATGAAGCAGCCCCAGAAAAGGGCCATGTCGGGTTTGTCGCTTGGGGCTTGGCTCATGGATTTTGATGCGGGTTGGCGGGGTTCTAGCAACCCTCTACGGTCAAGGCAAGTCCCCATAAACCCGTTTTCCATAGACCAACAGAGCCATTTCCCCATCGGAATCATCATTCCCAGCTATTGGTTGATGACGGATGAGGCGAGGCTGTCCTGGATGGTGGAAGAACTCCGGGACGAGCGGATTTTTGTATCCTAACTCATTGAAAATCAAATGGTGGAGGCGAGGGGAGTCGAACCCCTGTCCGGAACGCCGTCAACGTTGGTCTCTACACGTTTAGCGGATCATCTGGTATTTCGGAATCGCTGGGCCGACCCGCCGCGTTGCGTTTCCTAGTGTCCTGTTTGATCTCGATCGAAAACCCGGTCACCCGGTTTCCCATCCAGCCTTCTGAGGTGTCGTCGTCCCCCTCAGAAGGCGTCGGGGTTCGGACGTGACTGTCAATTAAGCAGCCAATGCGAGCTCGTTGGAGTCTGCATTTATTTGTTTTGAACGGCTTTTTAGGAGGCCAGCCGATCAACCTCCACGTGCAACCAGCGCATCGAACATCCCGTCGAAACCAGAACGCCCCCGTCACTGAGAGGCGGGAACATGCACCCGTTGCAGCGCGATGCAACCGGAATTTCGGATGAATTTCCGAAACAAGAAGGAGTCGTGCAAGCCACCATCATCCGCCAAGCCGTGCAGGCCATGGCCGCCGGTTAGGTGACGAGAAACTTGCGGCTTGGCAGCGGGGCGGATGCCGGATGCGATGGGCGGGCGATGATTTCCCTCACCGAAGGCCAGCCGATCCCCGGGTTTTGCGACTCGGTGGCGGAGGCGTTTTCGACCAAGGGGGTTCTCGCGAAGTCGCGGGACTTCGAGTTTCGCCCGCAACAGCAGGAGCTGGCGGTGGCGGTGGCCGAGGCCTTGGTGAAATCCCAGCCGCTGGTGGCCGAGGCGGGCACCGGTGTGGGCAAATCGCTGGCCTATCTGCTTCCCGCGGCGCGCTTTGCGCTGGATACCGGACGCAAGGGGGTGATTTCCACCCACACGATCAACTTGCAGGAGCAGCTTGTTAGAAAGGACATCCCGATTGTTAGAAAACTGGTGGGCGACGAACTGCCGGCGGTCTTGTTGAAAGGGCGGCAGAATTACTTGTGCCCGCTGCGCCTGAAGCGGGCCTGGGAGCAATCGGGCGATTTGTTCACCGGCTCTGAAAACGACGAGCTGGAGGCGATCCGCAAATGGGCGGAGCACACGCGCGACGGCACGCTGAGCGATCTGGATTTCCAGCCACAGATGAAGGTTTGGCTGCAAGTGTGCAGCGAGGCGCACCTTTGCACCTCGAGAAACTGCGGCCCGCGTGGGAATTGTTTTTTCCAGGAAGCGCGAAAAGCCGCAGCCGATGCGAAACTGGTGGTGGTGAACCACACGCTTTTCTTCGCGCTGCTCAATACCGACATCCTTGAAGACGACGAGGAAAACGCGAAAAAACCAGGAGGATTTCTCTTTCCCGGAGATTTCGCGGTGCTCGATGAAGCTCACACCATCGAGCAGGTGGCGGCGGTGCAACTGGGCCTGCGGCTCTCGCAGTCCGGACTGCGCTTCGACCTCCAGCGGCTCTATCATCCCAAGACCCGCAAGGGACTGCTCAAGTCCTTCCAAAAAGCTTCGGCACTGCTTGCGGTGGAGCAGGCGATCCTCGCATCCGATCGTTTTTTCCATGAACTCGGCGATGCCTCGAAGTTCGGAAATTTTTCCAAGGAGTACCGCATCCGCCAACCGGAAGTGGTGCAGAACACGGTGGCTACGCCGCTGCGGAACTTGTGGCAGGAAATCGACACGCTCGCCGCCGATGTGGAGGGCGAAACGACGCGCGCCGAGCTGCAGGACGCCTCCCGCAAACTGCGCGAGGCGCATGGCGCGGTGGCGGCATTTCTCGATCAAGCGGAGGACGACAGCGTCTATTGGGTCGAGCGCGGCGGCCGTGACGAAACGCAATACAGCCTGCACGCCGCGCCGGTGAACGTGGCCGACCGCCTGCGTCCGCTACTTTTCGGGCCGGGCAAATCGCTCGTTCTAACAAGTGCCACGCTCGGCGTGGGCGATCCAAAACTCGGCTACTTCCGCGGCCGTGTCGGCGCGGAAAACGCGCGGGCTCTTTGCATCGGCAGTCCATTCGATTACCAGCGGCAGATGAAGGTGCGCATTTATAAATCCGTGCCGGATCCGGGGACGCCGAAGTATGATGAAATGCTCGCCGAAGGCATCCGCTTATCAGTGCTGGAGAGCGAGGGCCGCGCCTTCGTGCTCTTCACCAGCTACCGCACGATGCGCGATGCGGCGCAGCGGCTCGAAGCGTTTTTCAGGAAACAAGGTTGGCGCGTCCTGATGCAAGGGGAGGGGATGCCTCGGCATAAAATGATCGAGGAGTTCCGCAAGGACACCCACAGCGTGCTCTTCGGCACCGACAGCTTCTGGACCGGCGTGGATGTCCCTGGCGAGGCGCTTTCCAATGTGGTCGTCACGCGCCTGCCTTTCGCCGTGCCCGACCATCCTCTAACCGCTTCAAGGCTGGAAGCCATCGAGGCCGCGGGTGGCAATCCCTTCATGGATTACTCGGTGCCCGAGGCGATCCTCAAAATGCGCCAGGGCGTCGGCCGCCTGATCCGCACCGCGCGCGACCAGGGACTGGTCTGCATCCTCGACAACCGGATTCTCACAAAACGCTACGGCAAGGCATTCCTCAACGCCCTGCCCGATGCACCGGTGGAAGTGATCGGTTGAGATCGTGGATCGTGGATCGTGGATCGTGGATCGTGGATCGTGGATCGTGGATCGTGGATCGTGGATCGTGGATCGTGGATAATTGGCGCGCCTCGATCTACAATCTACAATCTACAATCTACAATCTACAATCTACAATCTACAATCTACAATCTACAATCTACAATCTACAATCTTCAGCGGAAAACGCGGCCAACCGCTCGATCGCTAGTTTGAGAAACCCCGCATCCCACTGGCCGGGGGCGGTGGGGGTTTCACCGAGGTAACCGTAGTTCAACACGCTGCCGCACTGGGCGCAGAGCAGGCGCGAGACGGGAGCGAGCGGCCCCATCCCCATGGTGGCCACGGGGATGTCGTGATCCGCGAGTTGAAAGTCCGCCAAGCGCGCCATGTCGGCAGGGCTGTGCAGCATCGCGGCCACCTTGAACACGCTCGCGCCGGCAACCATCGCGCTCCGGGCGGAATCTTCGAGCACGCGGGTTTCCGGCAGTTTTCCGAAATCATGATACGAGGCGATCCACGGGATGCCGCGGGCTTGCAGGGTTTCTAACAACTCTTTCATCTCGCCGATGCTGGCCATCTCGATATCGATGCAGGTCGCATCATCCAGCGCGCACTCCAACAGTTCGATGCGCTGCCCGGCGGACAAATCGCCACGTCCACCTTCGCTGCCACGGCGCGCTGTGAATAAAAGCGGCACGCCCGCCAGATGCTCCCATGTGCTGCTTGTCACGGGCCCGCCTGCGGCCGCCAGCAAGTCCAACCGTATTTCGGCCAGATCGAATGACCTGCTCAGATTGCCGCTTTGAACACGCTGTAAATCGTCCAGGCCGCCGAAGCTTCCCACCACCCGGGCACGCCTTTTCGTCTCTAAAAATTCCGCATTCGCCATGGCCGAGTGATGCGCTGCGCAGGGCGCGGCGTCAATCGCTTGCGCAATGTCAAGCTTGCGTCGTATTTACATGTGACGAAATTTCTCAAAAAATGAGATTTTCTCTGGCCAACCCGAAATCTGATTCCCTAGCTTCTTTCTAAACCTCGACCGCATGAACGCACTGCTTCAAAAACTCCTCTCCCTTACCGCATTCGCAGTCATCTCCAGCATGTCGATTGGCAGCGCGCTCGGACAGGCAGCGAAAGTCACCGCCGCCAAGCCTGAGTTTGACGATCTGCCCTCGCCGCAGTTCTCCGGTGGCAAGCAAAAGGGCTTCAAGCCCAAGGACTGGCTGGAAATCGAGACCAAGATCAACGTGGCGATGAGCCCTGAGCCCAAGTCCAAGACCTGCGACCGCATGACCGTCAAATGGTATATCGCCATCAAGGATCCGGAAAAGTCCGGCTCCATGCTGCTTCTCACCCGCGACATCGAGCACGTGAACGTGCCTCTCAGCGAGGATGTCTTCGGTTCGGTTTATCTCTCGCCGGCATCCATCAAACGCCTCACCGGACAGGACCGCGCCGGCAAGGGTGCGGTCGAGGCTGTCGGCTACGAGATTCTCATCAATGGCGAAAAAGTCGCCGAAGACAGCACCCGCTTCAAGCCCGGTTGGTGGAATGCCCCGTCCGACAAAATTTCGCGCAGCGATGCCGTGCCGCTTCTCAGCAAGTCCGAAACGCCCTTCGCCCACATGTGGTGGGACCGCTACGCGGAGGTTCTCGATCCCCGGACATCACAGTAAGCAGCGCCACTCCACGATCTCCGCGCCACCTCTTTCTCCTATTTTCCACGCACTATGGCTGACACTCAGACTAGCGTCGCAATCAACATCGGCTCCCAGCGCATCAGCATGGCCGTTTTCGAAGCCTCGAAAAACGGCGGTTTGATCCTCAAGGCGTATGACTCCGAATCCATCGTGGCAGATCCCTCGATGGATTCCTCGCGCATCGCCCAGACACGGGTCGCCATCACGGACCTTGCCGGCCGCCTCAAGTTGGGTAAGACCAAGGCCCGCTACGCCATCTCCGGTCAGGCCGTCTTTACCCGCTTCGTCAAACTCCCGCCGCTGCAGGACGATAACATCGAGCAACTGGTCACCTTCGAGGCCCAGCAGCACGTGCCGTTTCCCCTGCAGGAAGTCGTATGGGACTACGAACTCATCCAAGGTGCCGCCGAAAAGGAAGTGGTCATCGTTGCGATCAAGAGCGACGCGCTGGATGAAATCAACAGCGCCGTCAATGATTGCGGACTCGGCACCGCAGAGGTGGATGTCGCCCCGATGGCGCTCTACAATGCCTTCCGCTCAACTTACGGCCAACCCGAGGAGCCGGTGCTGTTGATCGACATCGGAGCCAAGACCAGCAACCTCCTCTACATCGAGGGCAAACGCTTTTTCACCCGCAGCATTGCCATCGGCGGATCCACCATTACCGCTGCCATTGCCAAGGAATACAACGTCACTTTCAGTGAGGCGGAGCATCAGAAGATTTCCAATGGGCTCGTCGCCCTCGGTGGCGGTCACACCGAGCAACTCGACGAGGCCGTGGCCGCCCTTGCGATGGCCATTCGCAACTCGCTAAGCCGCCTGCCTGCCGAAATCGCGCGCACCACCAATTACTACCGCAGCCAGCACGGCGGCAGCGCCCCGCGCCGCATCCTGCTCGCCGGTGGCGGTGCCAACCTGCCCTACACCCTCGAGTTTTTTCAGGAAAAACTCAATCTCCCGGTGGAATACTTCAACCCGGTTCGCAATCTCGCCATCGGCAAGGGCGTCGATGCCACCATCGTCCAACGCGAAGGCCACTTGATGGGCGAACTCGTCGGCCTTGGTCTGCGCGGCATCGGCAAATCCGAAATCAATATCGATCTCGTCCCCGCCGTGGTCGAGCAGGCCCGCGCCGCAGACCGCCGCAAACCCTTCCTCATCGCCGCCGCCGCCGTGTTGCTCGGTGGCATGGGTGCTTGGGCCGCCTTCCAGAACTTCTCTGCCCGTTCTGCCCTGGATCTCTCGCGCACCATGGCCGAGCAGCGTGACTCACTCGCGCCCGTCAAAGCGGAAATCGACGTCCTGCTCCAAAAAGAAGCCGCACTGCGCCAGATCTCCATGGCTTTCACCGGCGTCGAGTCCGATCACGCGTTCTGGATGGATCTTCTTGCCGAGCTGCGTCAGGCATTTGCGAGCGATGCCGTATGGCTGACGGATATCGAGCCGATCCAAGGCTTTGACCCCTTCATGCAGCAGACCGCCGAGGCACCTGCGGGCAAAAAAGCAGCTAATGGCAGATCCGTCGTCAAACCGGATTTTGCCAACGCCAAATTCGGAGTTTCCTCGCTTGCCGATATCCGGGTCGAGGCCCCCCCGCCCCAGCGCGGCCAACAAGCCGCGCAGCCCGCCGTCGCCGCTGCCAATGCCGTTCGCATCAAGGGCTTCTGGCGCGAAAATCCCCGCAGCCAGAACGTCGTTTCCATCCTTCTTAACAACCTGCGCGAAAAATCCAGCGGTTTCCGCTTCACCGTCAAAGGCCCCAATGGTGCGGATGTCGTGCTCAGCGACGAACAAATCCTGGACATCACCGTGACCGGCAAACCTGGCGAACTCGGCCTGCCATTCGAAATCACCCTGCCGCTGGCCCGCGGTGTGGCCATCAAGTGACCCCTGCAATCACCCGCTTTTTTTCATATGACCTGGATCAAGGACAACAAGTTTCTGGTAGCCCTCATCGGCACCACCCTCGTCGGCATGATTTTGCTCTATATCGTGGGATCCAAAGGGATTTCCAGCTACGAGCAAGCCAAGGAGGAGTTCGACACCGCCGCTTCGGAAGCCTCAAGCTTCGAACGGCTCGCACTCTATCCGCGGGCCGAAAACCGAGATGGCAAAAGCAAGGCTCTTGAGGACTACCGCAAGTCCATTGAGGCGCTCCAAGCGGCCTTCGAACCGTTCCGGACCGCAGAAACCCCCAATATCTCCCCGCAAGAGTTCACGAACCGGCTCAAGGCCGTGAATGACGAGATTCTTGCCGCTTTCGCGGACTCGGGAACCACCGTGCCGGATGCCTTTTTCGCCGGATTTGAGGATTACAAAACCACGCTCGCCCGCGGCAATGCCACCGGCATGCTCGAATTCCAACTTCGCGCAATCAAGGACCTGATGCTCGCACTTGCGAATTCCGGTGCCAGCGGACTCAAGAACTTCCACCGCCCGCCACTCCCGGAAGAACAAGGCAAACCTTTCCAACCCCAACCGGCTGACATTGCCCGCCCGCTGCCACTCGAAATCACCTTCACCGGCCCGGAACAATCCGTCCGCGAGTTCCTTTCCGCCATCAACAAGCTGGAAGGTCGGTTTGTGGTGATCCGCTCGCTGCGCATCGCCAATTCCAAAAAGGAACCGCCTCGCGCCGCAGATGCCAAATTCGAGTCGCCCACCGCCGCTGCTGCCGCACCGGCCGCACCGGCCGCTGCTGACATTTTTGGCGGAGCCTTCGTTCTGCCCGCCGATGATGCTCCCGCTGCCGCAGATGCTGAAAAAGCGCCCGGCGAAGCCGCGCCTCCGCCCGCGCCGAAGCCTGCGGATTCGAGCCGTATCCTCGCGCAAGTCCTTGGCGACGAGGAGCTGCAAGTCTTCCTCCGGTTGGACATCCTGCAGTTCCTTCCTGCGAAACCACTTCCCTGATTTTCGATCCCACGCTCATTTCCCATGTCCTGGTTTTCCAAAAATTACGAAAAAGCCGCCCTCGGTGGGGCCGTCGTGCTGGCTCTCGGACTTGCCTACTTCGGTTGGGCTAAATTCGGCGGCGTCGAAGATGATTTCGGTCTCGGCCTCAAAGGTGCCGGCAACAACAACACCGCAGTCCCCGATGCCGAAAAAATCCCCATGGCCATGCAGTCGATGCAACTCGACCGCACGTGGAAACAAGCCCTCGATGGCCAACGGCCGGTGGATCTCTTCACCGGCATTGCTCTCTTCGTCGCCAAAAGCGCCCCGGATAAACCGCTGGATCTGGTCACGGGAGAACCCGTTCATCCTCCCATTCCCAACACCTGGTGGATCGAAAACCGCCTCGATCCCGGCTTCGCCGATTCTCCGGATCGTGATCCCGATGGCGACGGCTTCACCAACCGCGAGGAATTCGACGCCAAGACCGACCCCAATTCCGCCAAGTCCCACCCGCCGCTCATTGCCAAGCTGATGTTTGCCAAGGATGAGAGCCTCGTCTGGGTGGTCCGGCCCGGTTACGGATCCGAGGGCAAGTTTCCCTTCAACTTCGAGGACGGCAAGGGCGGCAAAAACCGCATCACCGCCGCTGAGATGATCGGCCCGGGCGAAATCTTCTTCAATAAGGAGCCGATGAAGGGGCGTTTCAAGCTGCTCGGCTCGGAGAACCGCAAGGAACTCAATCCCCGGACCAATATCGAGATGGATGTCACCATCGTCCGCATCGAGGATCAACGGCCTAACAAAAAAGGCGTCGTTTATGAATTTCCTTCGCCGCTTGCCGATGACGAGCGCAAGAACGACCACCTCAAATACGACCGAACCGCAGTGTTCACCTTGGAAGCGATCGGCCAGCAAGGCATCGAGTTCAGGGTCGAGGAAAACACCACCTTCGGCCTGCCGCCTGATGCCGCGGAGAAAAATTACTTCCTCAAGACCGTGACTCCGGAGTCCGTCACTGTGGAATATCCCGATGCCGCCGGAGCCCGCCGCAGCGTCGAGATCCGCAAAGGATCTTTTCCTGTCCTCACTCCCTAAAATCATTTCAAAAATCACTTTTCAAATTCTTCAAACCTAGTCAGAAAACCTCAGCCCACTATGCAACATCCGCAATTGTCTCGTACCAGTCGCACCGCCGTCGCGTTGATGGCCGCCGCATCCACCATGCCAGTCGTCACCACCGTGGCAAATGCCGGTGAAGCCGGTTATGGCTACAGCAGCCTTGCCCAGCGTGAAATGATCCGCCGCCAGAATGAT
>CANLKN010000067.1 GCA_947491475.1 Akkermansiaceae bacterium
CAGGCGCTGACCACCGCCAAGGTCGGCTTCCATGCCCATAACAACCTCGGCGTCGGCATCGGCAACACCCTGGCCGCCCTCGAAGCGGGTGCCGATTGGGTTGATGGCACCCTGCGCGGCCTCGGGGCCGGTGCGGGCAATGCCGCCACCGAACTCCTCGCCGCCGTGCTCGACAAAATGGGCCTCAACCCCGGCCTCGATGTCTTCGCCCTGCTCGATGCCGCCGAGTTTGTCGTGGCTCCCATCATGCAATTCCAGCCCATCCCGGACCGCGATGCGGTCGCCATCGGCTATGCCGGCGTCTATTCCACGTTCCTCCTCCACGCCAAACGGCTCGGCGAAAAATACGGCGTGGATCCGCTGCGAATCCTCGTCGAACTCGGCCGCCGCAAGACCATGGCCGGCCAGGAGGACATGATCCTCGATGTCACCCTCGATCTCGCGAACATGCCCTCCAAACCATAAGAACCCTCCGGTGCTCACCAGATATGGAAAACGATCTTAACGGAAAAATCATCCTGGTCACCGGATCGTCACGCGGGATCGGCAAATCGGCGGCATTGATGCTCGCCAAGGCGGGAGCCAGGATCATTGTTCATTATTCAAGGAATTCCAAGGCGGCGGATGAAGTCCTTCAACAGTTGGGCGAACAGGCCTTGTTTGCCGTGAAAGCCGACCTCGGCAACGCAGAGGAAATCCGGGCCATGGTTGAATCCATCATCCATCAAACGGGGAGAATCGATGTGTTGGTCAACAATGCCGCCGTCCACGCCAACATGAGGCCGTTGGAAAACTCTTTCGAAACATGGTTCGACGAGTGGAACAGGATTGTCACCGCGAACCTCAGCGGCACCGCCTGCCTGTCATTTCTCGTGTCGAAAGCCATGTTGAAAACCGGCGGCGGCAGAATCATCAATATTTCCTCAAGAGGCGCGTTCCGGGGCGAACCGGAAGCATGGGCCTATGGCGCAAGCAAGGGTGGCTTGAACTCGCTGGGACAATCGATGGCCAAAGCGCTTGCGCCCGAGAATATATTTGTTTTCACCATCGCCCCCGGGCTGGTTTCCACGGACATGTCCGAAGACAATCTTACCGGCCCGCAAGGCGATGAGATCCGCAACCAAAGCCCGTTCGGAAGGGTGGCCAGGCCCGAAGAAGTCGGAAAAATCGTGGTCTTTTTCGCAGGCGAAGCCCCGGAGTTCATGACCGGGTGCATCGTCGATATCAACGGGGCATCCTATCTGCGAACTTAGATTCAATGGCGCCGCCAGGAATCGGCGATGTTTTCGAGGCTGCGGCCCTTGGTTTCCGGCATCATGCGCCAGCCAAAGAGGGCGGCGGCGAGACAGATCAGCGAGAATAGCCAGAAGGCTCCGGCGGGTGAGCCGATCATCCGCTGCGAGCCGCCGATCAGCATGGGGAAAAACTGGGCGGCGCTGAAGATCATCAGCCAGAGGAATGTGGTCGTCACGGCGACAGCCTTCGCCCGGATGCGGTTCGGGAAGATTTCCGACATCATCAGCCAGGGCAGGGCGCCGAGGGCCAGGCCGTGCGGGACGGTGCACAAGATGATGACCAGCAGCAGGAACGCCCCCTTGATCTGAAAGGCGAAGACTAGGCCGGTCACGCCGGTGATTCCCGCCATGAGGAGGGATGCGAAGATCCACAGCGGCCGCCGCCCGAACCGATCGATCATCCACATGGACGCCATGGTGACGAGTGCCATCGCCAGATAGGTGAAGGAAAATTGCAGGATCGCGATGTGGCGCTGCGCTACGCCCGCCATTTCAAAAAGAATCGGGATGTAACTGGCCATCGACGACCACCCGGTCCAGTTGTTGAAAAAGGCCAGCAGTATGCCGATGAGGAGCGCATAACGGATTCCAGGCTGGATCAACTCGCGGAATCCGCCGGTCTCGGTGCTCAACGAGGCCTTGATTTCATCGAGTTCGTCTGCGGCCACTTCGTCGCCATGCACCTTTCGCAATACGTCAAGGGCATCGTCAAAACGCCCGCGATCCGCCAGCCAGCGCGGACTCGGCGGGATCAAAAAGAGAAAAGGAATGAAAAGGACGATCACCGCCATTTGCGAGGCGAACATCCATCGCCATGCGGTGGCTTCGGGAAAAACCTGAAGGATCGCGTAAGCCGCCAGAGGGGCGGCCGTGGAGCCGACGACGATCGCCAACTGGTAGGTCAGTCCGAGCTTTCCGCGCATTTTCGCCGGAGCGATTTCGGCGATGTAAAGGGGCGAGGCAACCGAGCAAATCCCGATTCCCACGCCACCGACAATCCGGAAGGCATTGAAGAGGAAAATGTCGGGTGCGATGGCGGTCATGATTGCTCCAGCCGCCAGCAGCAGCGCGGCGAGCATCATGGTGCGCTCGCGGCCGATCTTGTCGCTGAGCCATCCGCCCAGGAACGGGCCGAAGACGCAACCCAGGGCGGCGCTCGCGCTGGTGAAGCCGAGCATTTCCTCGGTGAGATGGAACTGGTCCTTCAGATAGATGTTGGCGGCTCCAATCAATGACAGGTCGAATCCAAAAAGGAACCCGCCGATCGCCGCGACAAACGCAACGGCAAAGATGTATCGATTCCGGCGATTCCGGTCAATGGCCTCCAATTGGGAAAGTTGCTTGGTTTTCAAAATGGACTCGGATAACGGGTTCAAATGGCCGCCGCGGCTGTTTTTTGCCAGCGACGGGGCAAGCCACACAGATTAAGGGTTTCCCGCGCGAAAACCACCTGTTTCCGTAGGGAGTTGCGCCTGATTTGAGCGAGCAGGTGAAATTCATCACGAAAACAGGAACAGCTTTACAGCTAAACAGGTGGCCCGGCGAACCCGCCCCGTGCATGATCAACTCGAATATGGGCTGTCTCTAGCTCCATGAGCCGAGATCTTCATGGGGGTTTCCATGACTTTCCTCAATCCACACTCATCATATGCCTGACCTTCACAACAAAATCACCTTGATCACCGGTGCGGGATCCGGTCTCGGCCGCGCCATCGCGGAACGATTTGCGATCGCCGGCGCTTTCGTTTACTGCACCGACGTGAATCCGGAGGCCGCCGAATCCACCCAACAAGAGATCCTCACCCATGGCGGGCGCGCCGCCGCCTTTCGTCTCGACGTCACCTCTGAGGACGAATGCGAATCCATCGCGCGGACCATCCACGATGCGCACGGGCACCTGGATGTGCTGGTCAACAATGCCGGCATCGGCCACGTCGGAACGATGCTCACCACGACCGGCGAGGATCTTGACCGCGTCCTTGCCGTCAATGTGCGGGGGGTCTTCAACGTCACCAAGGTTTTCCTGCAGGAGATGATTGCGCGTGGCCGCGGCTCGATCATCCACATGTCCTCCACCACCGGAGTTTTCGGTGTGCGTGACCGGCTGGCCTACAGCATGAGCAAACACGCGATTGTCGGCCTGACCAAGAGCATGGCGCTCGACCACGCCAAGACAGGCGTGCGGATCAACTGCATCTGCCCGGGCCGCGTCGAAACCCCTTTCATGGCGGCACGCATCAAGGCCTATCCCGACCCGGCATCAGCCTATCAGGAAATGTGCGACTCCCAGGCCATCGGCCGCATGGGGCGGCCCGAAGAAATCGCCCACGTCGCGCTGTTCCTCGCCAGCGACGAAGCCTCGTTCATGACCGGTTCCGCAGTCACCGCGGACGGCGGCTGGACCGCCGGCCGCTAACATGGCGGGGACGCTCACTCTGGAATGGGCGATTATCGATATTGACAAAATCCACCAAGACCTAGGGGATGTCATCAATCCATCCGGTTATAAGCCGCCTCTGTCACCCGCGGGGTTTTCAATCGCCCCACCCAAAGCAATTCATTTATGAGCGATCGCTTGATCCTGAAGTCCGCCCATGGTTCGGCCAGCATACTTCCGGAGCGCGGACGCGTGCTACAAATCGAAACCGGTGGCCACGAGGCATTCTGGAATCCACCCGAGATGACGGCAGCATGGAACCTCGGAGGCGAACGTCTGTGGTTGGGCCCAGAGGCCAGCTGGTTTTGGAAAATGACCGATAAAGTGGATTTCGACTACTATCAGGTGCCGCCCGGCCTGGATCCGGATACTTGGCAAGTCGGCACGTCCGGCGTGGGTTCTGCCACGTGCGAACTCAAACTGCATCTTGCGTCGGCTCACTCCGGCAACCAGTTGGATCTCGCGCTGAGACGAAAATTCGAATTGCTGGCAGACTCGGGTATGGCGCGCGGCACTACGGGCGTAGGGCTGCGGATCTCGACCACTCTGGAAATTCTTGCAGGGACGCAGGGACAGCCTGTCGATCTGTGGTCCATTGTGCAGGTTCCCTTTGGCGGGAAATTTCACATACCGGCCGCAAAACGTCCCGAAGCTCGTAACTATTTCGCCCCTTGCCCGGCCGACGAAACTGCAATGAGCGACGGAGTTTTCACCATCCGCGTGGGCGGTCCTGCCGTGTTCAAAATCGGCATCAACCCGTGCCAGAGTGCGGGACGCATGGCTTATGTGCGCCAGGTTGAGGGCGGATGGCTGGTGCTGACGCGGAGCTTTCCACGCCATCCCGCGCTGGGCTATTGCGACGCTCCGCTCGACGCACAAGGCACGCAAGGCGACGCCGCACAGTTCTTCAATGACGGAGGCATGTTCGGCAGCTTCGGAGAGATGGAACATCGCTCGCCCGCCCTCATCTGCGGGCAGGGTCCGCAATCCTACACCGAAACGACCATCACCACGCTCGCGCTCCTGGATGAGGCGGGCTTGGCAGCCTGGCAGCGCTCATTTGTTTAACCTCAAAAATCCATGATGTCTCTAACAACTGCTATGTTCCGCCGCCCGTTCACCCGTGTCCTTGCCGCCATGTCCGTTCTCGCAGCCACCGCGCTCGGCGGTGCGGCTGAGGATGAGGCGCGCTGGAGCCCGTCATGGCCGATCTGAACGACGGACGCTTGTTGATGATGATCCGCACGCACTGGGGCCACTTCTGGGAGGCGCTTTCCGACGACGGCGGGCTGTGGGTGATCGCCGGATTCGCCTTCACCAAAGGCGACTGGCTGGAACCGCTGCCGCTGAGGTTGAAACTCGATGAGGAAACTTTTTTCAACGAGGCGAAAAAGAGCTCCTAACAAACCCGGATGATCCGATCCCCGCCGCCCAGTTGCGGTGGTCAGGGAGTTTATCATCCTGGCACACTCCGTGCCCGGCGATCCGCCTTGAGCATGCCGCAGCCGGCGGCCACATCGATGCCACGGCGCTGGCGGAAAGTGCAGGGAAAGCCTGCGGCACGAAGGGTTTTCTGGAACGCATGGCCCGAGCGGCTGGCGCTGCCGGCGAAGCCGCTCGTCGGGTTGAGCGGGATCAGGTTGATGTGGGCGTCGATGCCATCTAACAGATCAACCAGCCGCGCCGCGGTTTCGGGCGAATCGTTTTTGCCCTCGATGAGCGTCCACTCGAAGAAAATGCGCTTGCCGGTCTTGCGGCCGTATTCGCGGCAGGCGCCGATGAGCATCTCCAAGGGCCATCGCTGACTGACTGGCACCAGCGCGGCGCGCTCCTCTTCGGTGGAACCGTGCAGGCTGACGGCGAGGCGATACGGGCTGTCCTCCTCAGCCATGCGCCGGATGCCGGGGACCACACCGACGGTGCTAATGGCGATTTTTGACGGACCGATGTTGATGCCGCGCACATCGGAGATGATATCAAGGGCTTGCATCACCGCATTGATGTTATGCAGCGGCTCGCCCATTCCCATCATTACAAGGTTGCGCAGCCGTTTGCGGGGATCGATCTGTTTGAGGATGCGCCTTGCGTGCAACACTTGGGCGACGATTTCCCCCGGCCGTAGGTGGCGCACGAAACCCATCTGGCCGGTGGCGCAAAACACGCAGCCCATCGCGCAGCCGGCCTGCGAGCTGACGCACACGGTGTGGCGGCCGTCGTAGCCCATCAGCACCGTTTCGATCACCTGCCCGTCGCCGAGTCGCAGCAGGAACTTGCGCGTCAGGCCGTCGCTGCTGTGGATCTCATCGACCACTTCCGGCGCATCGAGGAAAAACGCCTTGCCCTCACCGACGTTGGCATCGATCCAGCGCTTGAGCGGTGGCAGGAAATCGCAACTGGTCAGATCCTGCCGGCCGTCGCGGTGCAGCGCGCGCCACAGCGCCTTGGCATGGTGCGCAATCACCCCGCCCGCCGCCAGGACATCCACCATTTCGGAAAATCCGAAATCGTGCAGTGAGCTGGGTGCGGTGGCGTCCATGGCGGAATCAATGCGCCGGCCGGTGTCCGTTCAAGCCGCTTTTTCCCCTAAGAAACACCTTGGGACCAACATTGTAAGGTGACAGATAAAAAATCAGAATATTTTCTTGCTCAGGGGCATTGTAAGGTGACAGATAAAAAATCAGAATATTTTCTTGCTCAGGGGAGCGGCAGGAGGCAGGTTGTCCCGCATGAGACGGGCACGATGGTTGGCGCAATGGCAGAACTCGGCGGGGAAACCCGCGATTTACCACTGCATCTCGCGGGTGGTGGACCGGCGCTTGGTCTTCGGTGAGCGGGAATGCGAGGCGTTCCGAATGTATCTGCGGATGTATGAGAATTTCTCGGGGTGCCGGGTGCTTTCTTATTGCGTGATGTCGAACCACTTCCATTTGCTGCTGGAGGTGCCGCCAAAAGTGGAAGGCGGGTTGAGCGATGTGGAGTTGCTGAAACGCCTCTCGGGCTTGTATTCCGAGGACTTTGTGGCGGGGGTGGCGGCGGAATTGGAGGAAGCGAAGAAACTGGTTGCGGACGGACGGGCAAGCGAGACGCGCGTGGCGGAGATTCACTCACGTTTTACTTACAGGATGCATGATTTGAGTGAATTCATGAAGGGTTTCCTTATTCGCTTCACGCGCTGGTTCAACCGGAATCATTCGCGCACGGGAACGCTGTGGGAGGAGCGGTTTAAGAGTGTGATCGTAGAAAGCGGCGTGGCGGCCCGGACGATTGCGGCTTACATTGACCTGAATCCTGTTCGAGCAGGAATGGTTGCCGATCCGGCGGATTATCGCTGGAGCAGTTATGGCGAAGCCATCGGCGGCGGGACGAAGGGGAATGGCAAAAAGGCGCGCGAGGGATTGGTGCGGGCGTGGTTTTGCGATCAGGGAGTGGGATTCGAGTCTGAGAAATGGCGCGAGGTTTCGCGGTTGTATCGGCGCTTGATGGGCATCGAGTTGCAAAAGAAGAGCGGGCGAGCGGTGGTTCAAACGCGTGGGTTGGTGACGAAGAACACGGCGGAGTTGTTAGAAAGTGAGGACAATGAAACGGCATTGCCGGATCTGGGCATGGCGGCGATGTTGCGGTGCCGGGTGAGGTATTTTACGGACGGTGCGGTGATCGGCAGCAAGGCGTTTGTGAACGAGACTTTTGAGGCGGCGCGGGATCGATTCACGACCAAGCGCAAGGATGGAGCGAGGCGGTTGCGGGGCAACGGCAAGGCTGCAGCGGGGGTGTTGTGGAGTGTGCGGGACCTGCGGGTGGGGATATAGGGTGATTCCGCGAAGGATAATAAGCCAAGGCGGTCAACCAAGCCTGCTACAAGGAAAAATGAAAACATTGGCAATGCCATCCTCATCCCGCATCATCCCGCACATATGAACCAACTCAACCAGCTCAAGCAATTCACCACCGTCGTGGCCGATACCGGCGATTTCGAATCCATGCGCGCCTTCCAGCCGCAGGACGCCACCACCAATCCCTCCCTCATCCTCCAGGCCGCCAGGCAGGATGCATACCGCCACCTTGTGGAAAAAGCCGTGCGGGAGCACGAAAACACACCGCTCACCGGCGACGGCCGCCTGCAGGCCATTCTCGACCGCATCCTTGTCCTCTTCGGCCTCGAAATCCTCGAGATCGTCCCCGGTCGCGTATCCACGGAAGTCGATGCCCGGCTTTCGTTCGACACCCGGGCCACCCTCGACCGCGCCCGCCGGATCATCGCCGCCTACGAGGCCGAGGGCTGCCCGCGCGAACGCATCCTGATCAAGATTGCCTCCACATGGGAAGGCATCCGCGCCGCGGAAGTCCTGCAAAAGGAAAACATCCGCTGCAATCTCACCCTGCTCTTCTCTTTTGCCCAGGCCGTCGCCTGCGCCGAGGCGGGCGTGCAACTCATCTCGCCGTTCGTCGGCCGCATTTTGGATTGGTATAAAGCCAGCACCGGCAAGGACTATCAGGGTGACGAAGACCCCGGCGTGCAATCCGTCACCAGCATCTATCAATACTACAAGAAACACGGCTACCCCGTCGAAGTGATGGGAGCCTCATTCCGCAACATCGGCCAAATCCAGTCGTTGGCTGGCTGTGACCTGCTCACCATCAGCCCCGGCCTGCTCGCCGAACTTCAGGCCAGCGACGCCCCGCTGGAACGCCGCCTCAATCCCGAAGATGCCGCCAGTCTTGAGATCCCACGCGTTTCCTACGACGAGCCATCGTTCCGCTTCGCCCTCAACGAAGACGCCATGGCCACCGAGAAAACCGCCCAAGGCATCCGCGCCTTCTCCGCTGACATCGTCAAACTCGAAGCACTCGTCCGCGAAATCGACGCGTGAAGGGAAGTAGGAATCCCGAGTGACCCGTAATGAATTTTCAAGCGCGATGAAGCGCGTTGGCGGAGACGAAGAGGTTTCGCACGCGGAAGGCGGCGGGGGATTCCTGGAGGAGGATCATTCTGAGGTTGTGGGTTTTGGCGGCGAACCAAGGTGACTCCATCCTACGCGATTTCTTGTCCACCCAGGACGGAAAGGAAATGCCGTGCAGCTGGCAGAGATGGGCGGCGGCGGCGGCGGCGTAGGCATCCGCGAGACCGTTGTCGTTCAGGATTTCCCGGAGGATCGGAGGTTCTTCGGAGAGCATTTCCGGGGACGGGTCGTTTTTAAAACGGTCGAGAAAGTTGGCGACGGCGTAGTGAAAGCCGTCAGGCTCCTTTACAAGGCGGAGGCTGTCCGCCAAGGTCTTCCGTTTGGTGAGGGTGTTCATGGGCGGATTTCCTCAACGATTTCCTCGATGAAAAAGCGGACTTTTAGGTGCGAGAAGACGCTCGCTGTAATACTGGCAAACGAGATCGCATATCGCCGCCGCGTCATACATTTTCAACAGGTGCAATAGGGTGATGACGTCTGCCCGGTCGCTTTTCGGGCCGCGCGACTCGCGAGGCATTTCATGGCGAGAAGATACTCCGTGGTCGGCCGCATGACGCGGAGGTTGTCGAACACGGGCATTCCTTGGTGAGGATGTCGGATGGATCCATGCGAAATGAAGATAGGCATGGCGGATGCATTCCGTCGCCACGGTCAGACGTCGAGATTCCGAACGTTGAGGGCGTTGTCCTCGATGAAGCGTTTGCGGGGTTCGACGATGTCGCCCATGAGCACGTCGAACATCTTGTCGGCTTCGACGGCGTTGTCGTCATCGAGGCGGACGCGCAGGAACTGGCGGGTGGCGGGGTCCATAGTGGTTTCGAAGAGTTGCTTGGCGTTCATTTCACCAAGGCCCTTGAAACGTTTGATCTGGACGCCGCGGGCGGCGATATCGAGCACGCGGGTGAGGATTTCCGGGACGGAAAAAACGGGGATGGATTTTTGTTTGTCTCCATCGCCCTCTAACAGATCAAACAACGGGGTGTCATCGTCGGAGAATTGATCGGTATTGATTCCGCACTCGTTGAGGCGGGAGAAAATCCTGGCGATGGCATGGGATTCGTGCAGCTCGTGGAGGTTGGCACGGCGGGTGGGTCCGGTGTGCGCGGCGAGCTCCTCATCGCTCAAGGTTTCATCGAAGAGTTTAAGGTCGCGGTTTTCATCGGCATAGATGCGCAGATCGTTTTCGGTGGGGAAATAGATCACGCCTTCGTCATTGCCGGTGCGGACGCGGACCATGTATTCCGGTAAGTGACCCTCGGAGTTGCGGGCAGCGAGGTAGGCCTTGAAATTGCCGCCATTGCCCTCGATGGAGCGCGAGTAGCGGGAGAGCGAAGAGAGGTTTTCGAGGATGACCTTGAGCTCGTCCGCAGTGAAAGCGCGCGATTGGTCGTGGGTGCGGACGATGACTTCGGAGGAGCCTAGCTCGATGAGGATCTTGTTGAGTTCGTCGTCGTCCTGGACGTATTCGGCGCGTTTCTTGCGGGTGACGAGGTAGAGCGGTGGCTGCGCGATGTAGAGGAAGCCGCGTTTGACGAGGTCCGGCATGTGGCGGCAGAAAAACGTGAGCAGCAGGGTGCGGATGTGGGAGCCGTCCACGTCGGCATCGGTCATGATGACGATTTTATGATAGCGGACCTTGTCGATGTTGAAGGAACCTTCCTGTTCGCCTTCGCCGCCGCTGCTGCCGATGCCGGCGCCGATGGCGGTGATCATGGATTGGATTTCCTTGTTTTGAAGGGCGCGGTGGAGGCGGGCCTTCTCGACGTTGATGAGTTTTCCACGCAGCGGGAGGATCGCCTGGGTGCGGCGGTCGCGGCCTTGTTTGGCGGAGCCGCCTGCGGAGTCACCTTCGACAATGTATAACTCTGACTTCGCGGGGTCGCGCTCGGAACAGTCGGCGAGCTTGCCGGGCAGTCCGCCGCCGGAGAGGGCGGTCTTGCGGACGGCCTCGCGGGCGCGGCGTGCGGCATCGCGGGCACGGGCGGCGTTGACGGATTTTTCGATGACTTTTTTGGCGAGGTTCGGGTTTTCCTCGAAATACTGCATGATGCCCTCATAGACGATGGAGGAAACCACGCCTTCGATCTCGGTGTTGACGAGTTTGTCCTTGGTCTGCGAACTGAAGCGCGGATTGGGCATCTTGACCGAGATCACGCAGACAAGGCCTTCGCGCACGTCGTCACCTGTTAGAGCGGGGTCCTTGTCCTTGAGGATTTTGTTGGTGCGCGAGTATTGGTTGATGGCTCTTGTGAGAGCGGTGCGGAATCCTGTCAGGTGGGTGCCGCCGTCGCCGTTGGGGATGGAGTTGGCGAAGCAGAGGATCTGGTCGTTGTAGGAATCGTTGTATTGGAAGACGACATCGGCGAAGACATCGTCGGTGGTTTGTTTGCCATCGTAATCCAGCTCGATCTGGCGTTTTCCGTTGAGAATGACCGGGTGCTCGTGGATGACGGTTTTGTTTTCACCGAGCTGGACGACGAATTCCTCGATGCCCTTGGCATAGAAAAACGAGGTCTTTTTCGCGGATTCCGGGCGCTCGTCCTCAAGGTCGATGGTGAGGCCGGGGTTGAGGAAGGCGAGCTCTCGCAGGCGGGTGGCGAGGCGGTCGAACTTGAACTCGATGGTATCAACGAAAATGGTGGCGTCCGGGAAGAAGGTGATGGTGGTGCCGGTTTTCTTGGGATCCACGTCGCCCACGACGTGTAGCGGCTGGGTGGTTTTGCCGCGTTCGAAGCCGATGCGGTGGATTTTTCCGCCGCGCATGATGTCGGCGCGGAACCAATCGGCGAG
Source organism: Akkermansiaceae bacterium (assembly GCA_947491475.1). Taxonomy (GTDB): domain Bacteria; phylum Verrucomicrobiota; class Verrucomicrobiia; order Verrucomicrobiales; family Akkermansiaceae; genus Luteolibacter. The sequence goes on from CANLKN010000067.1 coordinate 11,481, forward strand.
GGCGTTGACGCACTTGGCACCGACGCCGTGGAGGCCGCCGGAGTATTTGTAGGCGCCCTGGCCGAATTTGCCGCCGGCGTGGAGATTGGTTAGAACGAGCTCGACGGCGGGCATGCCGAACTTTTCGTGCATGTCCACGGGAATGCCGCGGCCGTTGTCGGCGATGGAGACTGAGCCATCGACGTGGATGGCGATCTTGATGCGCGAGCAGTAGCCGGCGAGATGCTCGTCGATCGAGTTGTCCAGCACCTCGAAGACGCAGTGGTGGAGGCCGCGCTCGTCGGGATCGCCGATATACATTCCGGGGCGTTTGCGGACTGCCTCAAGGCCTTCGAGTTTATCGATCTGGCCTGCGTTGTATTCCTGTTCGGAATCGACCTTGGTAGGGGCTTGTTGAGGCTCTTGGGATGGCTCGGTCATAGGGTGGGGAAAGGGTCTGAAATCCCGCTCTCGGAAACAAGGAACTTCTTGCGGAAAGGGCGGGGGTTAATCCGACATGCCGAGGCACTCGAGTTGCCACCTGAGCAGCAGATCAGAGGGCTTGACGTCATCGGCGGCGATGGCTTCGAGCACAGCGCGCGAGGCGATGAGCGAGCCTTCGATATCGAGCTTCGCCGAGATGCGGTCCCGATCGCTCAGCAGCGCATCCACCCGGCGCTCGAAATCGCGGTCGCGCTTCCTGCGTTTGCTGGACGGGCGATCCGGCCAGTCATTCTCCTTGAGTGCCTCGACAGCGGCAATGGTGTTGCGGAAACGTTTCACGCGATCCGGGCGGAAGTGGCTGGGCAGGGTGACGCTTTTGCCGGAGGAGAGATCGTGGCTCCATTCGAGAAGCTGGCGATTCGGCACGACCATGAAGGACGGACGGTCCCAAGCCTTGGCCTCGGCATCGCGCCAGTGCCAAAGTGCGCGCAGGCAGGCGAGGCCACGGCGTTCGAGCTTGCCGGAGCCTTGGATGCGCCACATTTCCTCCTTCGAATCATCGCGCTCGAGCACCTTTTGGCGCGCGGCTTCGCAGCTTTCCTTGAACCATTCGTAGCGCCCGCTGTTGCGCAGGCGGGTCACGATCATGTCTCCCATGTCGAGCAGGTAATGCACGTCATTGAGGGCATACTCGACCATCTTGGGCGAGAGCGGGCGTTTTCCCCAATCGGCTTTTTGCGAGGACTTGGAGAGCTCGACACCGAAATATTCATTCACCAGATCGCCGAGGCCGAAACGCCGCGCTCCTAGCAGGCGGGCACCGATCTGGGTGTCGTAAACGACGGCGGGCAGCTTGCCGAACTCGCGCTTGAACATCGTCATGTCATAATCCGCGCCGTGCATCCAGACGGTGGCTTTTGAGAGGAAATCGCCGAGAGGGGCGAGCTCGTCGATGGCCAGCGGGTCGATGAGCAGGGACCCGCTGCGATCGGCGAATTGGACGAGGCATAGCGACTCCCGGTAACGGTGGAGACTGTCCGCCTCGGTGTCGATGGCGCAGACCGGCACTTCGGTATCCTTGCAGCAGTTCCCCAGGTGGAGAACGAGCTGTTCGGTGGTTTCGATCATGTTTTCGGCCTTCATCGACATGATATGAATATTCAGCCCGCGGGTTGCAGCGCCGCCGCCTGGCTGCTGGTGAGTTCGACGCACTGCCATGGCAGCCCGTGGGCGTTGAGGTCGGCCATGAAGGCGTCCGGGTCGTGTTGTTCCATGTTCCAAACGCCGGGTTTGCGCCAGCTTCCGGCGAGCATTTGCTTGGCACCGATCATGGCGGGAACTCCGGTGGTGTAGGAAATCGCCTGCGAGCCTACCTCCGCGAAGCAGGCCTCGTGATCGCAGATGTTATAAATGTAAACCGCCTTGAATTCGCCGTCCTTGATGCCGGTGATGATGTTGCCGATGCAGGTTTTGCCCTTGGTCGTCTTGCCGAGATCGCCGGGGTCAGGCAGCACGGCCTTGAGAAACTGCAGCGGGATGATTTCCACGCCGTTGTAAACGACCGGGGCGATCCGTGTCATGCCGACGTTGCCGAGCACTTCGAGATGTTTCAGATAGTTCGGCGAGAATGACATCCAGAACTGCGCGCGCTTCAGGGTGGGGATGTGTTTCACCAGCGATTCGAGCTCCTCATGATACATCCGGTAGATTTCATAAGTGCCCACGCCGTCCGGACAGGTGAACGGCTGGTGCAGCGACATCGGCGGGGTTTCGACAAACGATCCGTCCTCGAAGTGGCGGCACTCGGCGGTGACCTCGCGGATGTTGATCTCCGGGTTGAAGTTGGTGGCGAAGGCCTTGCCGTGATTGCCGCCGTTCACATCGATGATATCAAGAGTGTGGATTTCATCGAAGTGATGTTTGAGCGTCCAGGCGGTGAAGACATTGGTCACGCCGGGATCGAAACCCGAGCCGAGCAGGGCGGAGAGTCCGGCTTTTTCGAAGCGCTGCTGGTAAGCCCACTGCCAGGAATACTCAAACTTCGCCACATCCTTGGGCTCGTAGTTCGCGGTGTCCATGTAATCGCAGCCGGCGGCCAGGCAGGCATCCATCAGGGTGAGATCCTGATAGGGCAGGGCCACGTTGATCAGCAATTTCGCGCCGGTCTTGCGGATCAGGGCGGCGGTTTCCTCGGGATTGTCGGCATCCACCTGGGCGGTGGCGATGGCCCGGCCGGTCCGTTGTTTCACGGCGGCGGCGATGGCCTCGCATTTCGAGACGGTGCGGGATGCGAGGGTGATCTCCCCGAAAACCTCGGGGACCATGGCGCACTTGTGGGCGACGACATTGCCGACTCCGCCGGCACCGATGATAAGAACTGGATTCATGAATAAGGTCGGGGGCGATCCTTGCGGGGACAGCCCATGCTGGCAAGGAGGAAGAGTTTCCGCCTTTTTCCCGACAACTTTTGCATCGCGCGGCGTTCATTTCCCTGCAAGGTTCCCGCCGGACAGCAACTATCCAACATTTCATGAAAATCCATCCATCGAATCATACCCCCCGCTCTCGTGCGGGATTCACTCTGCTGGAAATCGTCATCGTTTTGGGCATCATCGGGATCATCCTCGGAGGTATCGGCTACAGAATGATTGGTTCCCTTGAGTCAGCTCGTTTCAAGCGGGTGGAAGGCGATTTCAAGACTCTGGATAGCGCTCTGATGCAATACAGGCTGCTTGCGGGGCAATTTCCCACGCAAAGCCAGGGATTGGAGGCACTTGTGGCCAAGCCAAGCGGCACCCCGGTCCCCAGAAAATGGACACAACAGCTGAGGGAGGCACCGGCGGATCCGTGGGGCAATATCTACAACTACCGTTTTCCAGGTAAAAAAAGGGCCAGCGAATACGAAATCATCAGCAAAGGACCTGATGGCATAGAAAATACGCAGGATGACATCAGCAGCCAGGACGAGTAGATACCGGCGGGGATTCACACTCCTTGAAATTGTCGTCGTATTGGTGCTGGTCACAATCATGCTAGGTTCGGCGGTAGGATATTTGGTTTACTCGTCGGACGAGCGGGTGCTGCGCAACGCCTCCGGCGAGATCGAATTGCTGGCAAAGCGCGCTCGCACGACGGCGATCTTGTTGCAGACGCCCTACGCACTGGAAATCCGTGAGAATGTGGTGAAATTGCTGCCGCTGGCCGAGGCCGGGCGCGACGAAAAGCGGACGGCGGGCGGTCAGCGCATCGGCGGCGATCGTGAGGTCCAGGAGGCCGCCGAACGCTGGGAATACCCGCTTGAAGACGGGGTGAAGGTTTCGGTTAAACGCTGGAATTCCTCGGAGTGGCTGGCCACCGGCAAGGACACGGTGCATGTCTGGCGTTTTGATCCCAACGGCCTGTGCGAACCGGTCTCGGTGCGCCTCGCGGTGGAGCAAAGCTGGTCGGAAGACACTTATCACCCGCTCACGGCCACCATTCGCGAGAGCCTGCTCGAAGCCCGATGAAACGTCCTGCCCTGCTGCCAAGACGCGGTTTCCTGCTCCTTGAAATGGTGCTGGCGCTGGCGGTGTTTGGCATGGCCGCCACGGGATTCGTGGTCGCCCTGCACCGGATGGCGGCGGCGGCCTCGTTGGCGCAGAGCGAGTTGCGCATCACCCGCATCCTCGATAGCGCGCTGGACGAGACGCTCTCGCTGCCGCTGCTGGAGGAAGGCGAGACCAACACCACGGTGGGTGATACCGGCATCGAGCTGGATACCACCATCGAGCTGATCGAAGATATGGAGAACGAGGACGGCGAAATTTTGCAGGAAATGTATCGCATCGAGATCCGCGCGCGGTGGTTCGCCAACAGCCAGTGGCAGGAGCGCATCGTGGAAACCTGGCGCTACGGGCGCATGTATCAGCCATGACCACTCCGCCCGCCAACACCCGTGATTCCGGCTTTACGCTGCTTGAGCTCGTGATTTCCATGCTGCTGCTCACCCTCATCGTGGGCATGGTTTTCGGAATCGCCCGCACCTCGCTGGCGCTGGGGAATTCGATCGTGACCACGCAAAACGAGGAGATGGAGCTGCAAGCATTCTTCGACTTGCTGGGACTGCGGTTCTCAGCCCTGCCGGGCAACGCCCGTTTCGACCTCAAGGTGGAGGACACCGGAGTGCACTACCTCTCGGACCTCACACTGCAGAATGTGCCGCTGAGTTTCACCTGGGGAGGCGAGGAAACCATCGCCAAGGCCGTGCAACTCTCAACCGTCAAGCGCCGCAGCGGCTACCTCGACATCGTGCTGCGCTATTTCGAAAACGAAATCCTCGAAGACTCCGAGTCAACAATGGGCCCCAGCGCATTGGAAAACGAGCCCTTCGCGGAAATCGTGCTGCTGGAAGACGTCTCCTACTTCGAATGGCGGGTGCTCGACGGCAACTCCATGGAGTGGTTGTTCGACTGGGACATGCCGGGCCGCCTGCCGCTGCAAATCGAGCTCACCATGGCCGTGGGAGCCAAGGGCGAGGAAATCCGCCAGATCTTCTGGCTGCCGCCGAAACAAAACCCGGACGCCGTGATCCCGCAGATGCTCATGCAGCACCTGATGTTGAACCGTGGTCAGGGCGGCGATGCTGGCACCGGCGCTGGTGGAGATTCCGCCAATCCCGGTAGCCCCAACATCAATATCCCGAGCGGCGTGCCCGTGCCGCCCAGCACCGAATGAACGATTGCAGTCAACCATTTCAATGAGGCACTCCGCGATTTCCAATCCCTTTTCAAACCACCGTGGCGCCGCTCTGCTCGCGGTGCTGTGGCTGGTTGCAGTGCTGGGCATCGCAACCATGGCGGCGCTGCGGGTCATTTCCTTCGACATGGAGCTCGCTTCCGCCAAAATTCATGGCTCGCGGGCCCGCCAAGTGGCGGAAATGGGCATTGCCCTCGCCAGCAATCCCGCTGTGAAACGCTCCGACCCCTTGCTGCGCCAGCTCAATGCAGAAACCGGCGAGGGCTTCGAGGCGCGCATCGTCTCCGAAGGTGGCCGCTTCAACATCAACGCCCTGGTCTTGCAGGAGGATAAAGCCCTGCTGCGCTCGATCTTCACGGAATGGGGGCTCGAATTCGACGCCGCCCAAGCCGTGGCCGATGCCCTCGGCGACTGGGTGGACGCCGATGACAACGCCGCTCTCAACGGCGCAGAAGAGGAACAATACGAGGCACTCGGCCGCATCAACCAACCTTTCAACCGCTACTTCTACGACATCAGTGAGGTAAGCCTGGTGCTGGGCATGGATCTGGTGGAAGCCGTCCGCCCGGATTGGCGGAATTGGTTCACCGTCTGGAGCAGTGGCGGCCTCGATCTCAACGAGGCGAGCGCCGAATTGATCGCCGCCGCAGCCGAGTGCGAGATCGAGCAGGCCGCCATCATTGGAGAAATGGTCAGCGGTCCTGATGGCATCCGCGATACGGAAGACGACGTGCCATTTGAAAATCCCGCCGCCGCGCTTGATCTTTTGGGCATCGATATGAATGCTCGGCCAGATCTCGCCCGACGCTTCACCGTCAACGATGCCACCACGCGCATCGAAAGCATTGGCCAGGCAGAGGGAGCCAAACGCAAGATCACCGTCATCGTCCGCAACCGCACCGGCAAACCGGCCCTCCTCGAACGCACCGAAGAAATCATCCCGTGAGCAAATCCAACGAACACGTGCTTCTCGTTCCCGGCGAATCCGGATGGGAAATCTGGACCCGCCAGAGCGACGCCCCATTCTCGCTCCACAGCCGGTGCGGTGCCGCGCAGGCAGGGGAAATCACCGACATTCCCTCCGGCGAGCTCACAATGCTCTTCGCGGTGAAATCACTCACCGCCGTGCCGATGCGCGTGACCAGCGATGACGACGCGCTGTTTCCCGATCTGGCCGCACTCCACGCCGAGCGCCTCGGAATCCGGCCGGACCCCATGGCTGGGCAGCTCAGCGATGTCTTTGTGGTCGCCCGTGAGGCGGAAAACACCGCGTTGCTTTCGGTTTTCCTGCGATCCCCTGCCGATGGCGAGCTTCCGCCCCGCGGGCCGAAGGGCTTCGATATCTCGGCGCGCGCCTTTCCGATCACCGGCGAGGCTCTCACCATCTGGAGGGAATTCGGCCGCTGGGTGTTTGCGGTTTTCCACCAAGGAAACCTGGTTTACTGCCAAGCCACCGCCGTGGACGCGGCGCAACCGGATGCCGCGCTGGCCCGCGAGATCCGCCTCTCGCTCATGCAACTTGCCATGCAGGGCCTCGACTTCCAGCCCACCCGCATCATCGTCTGGAGCGGCGCGGAAACCCTCGATACCAGCGAGCTGAGAGCCACCTTCACTGCGCCCGTCGAGCACTCGCCGCGGCCTGCCCCGGTGCTACCGGAGCCACTCAGCAAGCTGCTCCCGGCCGACGTCCGCGCCGCCCGACGTGCCGCCCGGCAGCGCCGCAACATCCTTGCCGCTGTCGTTGCCGCCGTGCTGGTTTACCTGGGAGTCATCGGCTGGGCCGGCTACAGCATCTGGCAGGGCACTTCGGAAAGCCGGAAACTCATCGCCGAAGCCGCGCAGGTGGCCCCGGAAGGCGAGGCCTACGCACTCCACATCGCCAAATGGGACGAGCTCGCCCCCGCCATCGAGCTGGCTTCCTCGCCCGTTGATATTCTCCACCGCATCGCCACCTGCATCCCGCCCAACAGCGGATTGCGCCTCAAAACTGCGGAAATCACCGCCACCGAGGTCAAGCTCACCGGCGAGGCCCCGCAGTTCCAGGCCGTCAAAACCTTCAGCCTCAACCTGTCCAAAAACAACGAACTCGCCCACTTCACTTGGGAAACCCCGGAGCCCAACCAGTCCACCCTCGGCTGGGATTTCGTCTTCAGCGCGGAAATCCCCGTTGCCGATTCCCAACCCTGACTGACAAATCCCCGCCCCTGCGGCATTCTTGCATCACTCGAATCTCAAATTTCAAATTTTCATCCATGTCGCCGCGCGAAAAAAAACTCCTGATCTTCTTCGGCGGCACGGGATTCATCGTCGCCAATTTCCTGGCCTTCGAGTTTTACCAAAACAAGCGGCTTGAGGTGGAACAGCAGCTTGTGCAGGCACGCCAGCAACTCGAAACCGCCGAAATCTTCCGCGCCAGCAGTGAGCAAGTGACTGACCAGATGGATTGGCTTGCGGCCAGGGAATCCGAGCCCATCGCGAACCAGGACGCTCAAACCCAGCTCCAACAACTCTGCGAAAAAGAAGCCACCAGCGCCGGCCTCACCATCAAGAACCAGAAAGCCCTGCCGTCCGACACCGCCGATGGCCTCCATTTCCACCGCGCCAAGATCCAAATCACCGTCAACGGCAAGGAAGACGCCCTCTACCGCTGGTTCGACCGCCTCAACATGCCCGAGCAACTCCGCTCCGCCACCGTCATCCGCCTTTCGCCCAACTCGCAGGACGATACCCAGATCGACTGCACCGCCACCGTCGAGCAATGGTTCGTGCCGCTGCCACCGGCTTGAAATTTAAAAATTTTAATTCCGGTATTTTAAAGATACTCCCCGCACATGCATTCCGCCCTGCGCATCCTGCTACTCGCACCCGTTCTCAGCGGTTGGGTATTTGCGGATTTGCCGCGCAAGGCACCCATCACCAAATACACCGGGTTATGGACGAATTCCCCGTTCACCTCCAAGCCGCCGCCGCCGGAGCAAGGGCCGGAAGTCAACCCGCTTGAAGACTACGCGCTTGCTGGAGTCTCGCCCATTTCCAGCGGCTACCGCGTCACCCTGCTCAATCGCAAAAATCCCCAGGAACGACTTATCGTGGACTCGGACAAACCCAGTGGCGGCTTGAAGATCATCGCGGTGGATCGCAAGCCCGGTGATCCGCTCGGCACCGTCGTGCGCATGTCCTCAGGCTCGGTCACCGGCACCGTGGCGTTTGACCAAGCGATGCTCACCCTGGCACCACCAGCGGCACCCACCAAACCACCGCCCGGTGTCCAGCCGCAACCCGGCCAACCCCCGCAGCCCGGCCAACAACCCCAACGCCAGCCGCGTCCGCGAGTTGTCCCACCACCCGTCCCGGGCTCTCAGCCCCAAGGCGCCGCACCCATGCAGCCACCTGCCATTCCGCAACTCAACCTGCCCACGCAGCGCCCCGTCCGCCGCCGCGATCGTTAAAAAAACGGCACCCCCATTCTCAAAAACCATTGTCATTCTTCATGCCACTCCACCGCCTCATCGCCCTGATTCTCATTGCCTGGGTTCCCGCGATCGCCCAGGAACCACCCGGAGTGCCACCCGGTGTGCCCGTTCCCGGGGAAAAACCCGCTCCTGCTGCCGGAGCGCCCACACCTGTGGGTAGCCCCAAGCCCGCTACCGTGCC
>CANLKN010000068.1 GCA_947491475.1 Akkermansiaceae bacterium
ACACGGTTCGGGCGGATGGTTTTGTCTGCTAAACAAATCATAAGGCCCGAATTTCAGGCATGGGAGTCTTTTTAGGCTCTCATGCCTACTTTTTTCTTTGTCCAAATCCCTCTCCATCAAGGGATTGCCGATTCTGGGACAGGCTCTAATTAACCCCTAATCCAGAAAACCACGCGCAAACGGGAGGCATACACACATTGGATATGCATCTGCCAATGCATGCCGCCGCGCTTCGCGCTTGATCTTGATGGGTGCTGACCCTGAGATTGGCTTCGCGAAAGCCACACCATGAAACTCGAAACCCAATGTCTGCACGCCGGATATTTATCCGATCCCACCACCCACGCCTGCGCGGTACCGGTTTACCGCACCGCCTCGTATGTCTTCGACAGCACCGAGCACGCGGCAAACCTGTTCGCGCTCAGAGAACTGGGAAACATTTACACGCGTCTGATGAACCCCACCCACGACGTGCTCGAACAGCGCGTGGCTGCCCTAGAGGGCGGTGCGGCAGGGTTGGCGGTCGCCTCTGGCACCTCGGCGATTTTCTATGCGATCATCAACCTTGCCCAGGCCGGCGACAATATTGTGTCTGCCCGCAATCTCTATGGCGGCACCTACACGCAGTTCAAAGACATCCTGCCGGCGCTCGGTATCGAGGTGCGCTTTGTGGATTCCAACGACCCCGCAAACTTCGCCAAGGTGGTGGATGAAAAAACCCGCGCGTTTTTCTGCGAGAGCGTTTCCAATCCGGCACTGGAAATTTCCGACCTCGAGGCGATCGCAAATATCGCCCATGATCTCGGTCTGCCACTGATCGTGGATTCCACCTTCTCGACGCCCTATCTCACAAGACCGATCGATTTCGGCGCGGACATCGTCGTCCACTCGCTCACCAAATGGCTCGGTGGGCACGGCACAGCCATCGGTGGCATCGTGGTGGATTCCGGAAAATTCCATTGGGCGGCGGGAAAACATCCGTTGTTTGATCAGCCCGATGCATCCTACCACGGCTTGCGCTGGGGCCATGACCTGCCTGCTCCTCTCGCCCCGCTGGCCTACATCCTGCGGATGCGCACCGGGCCGCTGCGCAACCTCGGAGCCTGCCTCTCGCCGGACAATGCATGGGTCGCGCTGCAAGGCATCGAAACGCTGCCGCTGCGCATGGAGCGCCATTGCGAAAACGCTCTCGCCGCCGCCAAACACCTGCAAAACCACCCGGCTGTCGAGTGGGTGCGTTTCCCCGGCCTGCCCGGAGATCCGCAGGAAAAACTCAACGGCAGATACCTCAAAGGCAAAGGCGGCTCGATGGTTGTCTTCGGCATCAAGGGCGGGGCCAAGGCCGGCGCGAAGTTCATCGATTCACTCCAGCTCTTCAAACACCTGGCCAACGTCGGCGATGCCAAATCGCTCGCCATCCATCCCGCCACCACCACCCACTCGCAGCTCAACGAGGAGCAGCAGCGCGCCGCCGGAATCCCGCCGGAACTCATCCGCCTGTCCATCGGCATCGAGCACATCGATGACATCCTCGCCGACCTCGACCAGGCGTTGGCTGCGGCGCTTTAATCAAACATTCCGAAACACCATGGATACCACTGATTCCCGTTCCGCCATCTTCTCGAAAATCCGCACCGCCACCGGGGCGCTGAAGGAAAAAGCCCCATTGCCGGATTATGACGTGGCCATCACCCACTCGCAGCCACGCCTGGAGGGCTCCGACCTGTGGGAAATTTTCTGCCGCAATTTCAAGGCGGTGAATGGCAAACCCATGGCCTCGGTGAACGAACTCGCGGAGTTTCTTGAAACATCCGGACAAATCCGCGGCTACTGCGATCCCGCGCTGATGGATGCGGTGGGTTCGAAACTGAGAGCCGCCGGTCTGACCGTGGAAACCACTTACGACCGCGCGCGCTACGACGATTACCAATTCGGAATCACCCGCGCGTCTGGCGCGATCGCGGAGTCCGGCTCGGTCATCATCGATGACGACCGCACCTCGCACCGCCTTGCTGCGCTTTCGCCATGGGTGCATGTGGCGGTGCTTGAAAAAAACGAAATCCACCGCACGATTTCCGATGCCATCGCCGCCTTCGGCGAGAGCCCTAATATCATCTGGTGCACTGGTCCGTCCAAAACTGCTGACGTCGAAGGTATCCTGATTGAAGGCGTCCACGGCCCTGGCGAACAAATCGCGCTACTGGTCTGAGCGGCGGATGATCTAACGTTTTCCATCATCGCTCTTGCGCACCGCATCCGCCAAGGCTTGAGACGCTACAGGCAAGGTGATGAAGAGAGCGATCAGGGCGAAAACGGACTTTAGGATCACGTTGATCTGCGGAAAGACGAGGCAGGCGGCCAGCAGGAAACACGCAAGGCCGAAGGCGCTCGCTTTGGTGGCGGCGTGGGTGCGGGTGAAAAAATCCGGGAAACGCAGTATGCCGAGCGCCGCGAGAAACACCACTACAGAACCCAGAACACACAAGATTTGTATGGCAATTTCCTTCATGTTCACGGTTCCCGGGTAAGGGTTCTGGCGAGTGCCACGGTGCCGAAAAACACGATGACTCCCAACACGACAATCACATCCAGGAATACTGGCGTGCCTTCATCAATGGCATGCAGCACCACCGCTGCCGCGGTGACCACCGCGAGCAAGTCAATGGCAAGGATGCGGTCTGCGGCGGTGGGGCCTTGGAACAGGCGCCAGGCGGTCATTGCCAGCGAGATGGCGAGCAGGGAGTAGCAAATGGTGAAAATCATGTCTTCTATGAGATCGTCCTGCACATGGTTCAGCCACGGCCGAAAATCCTGATGAGTGGTTGTTCAAAGGTCTCCTTCATTTCTTTGATGGCGGCATCACAATCGGGTGCGTCCAGCAGATGCACCACCAGAATGCTGCGGTCCGGATCAAGGCCCACACTCATGGTGCCGGGGGTCATGGAGATCAGGCAGGCGAAAAGAAAGCGCGGCAGTTCCTGCTGCAAGTCCAGCGGCACCTCCACAAAGCACGGGTTGAGCTTGAGATTCGGCCTCAGCACGATGAGCGCCAGACGGAAGGTGGATAGAACCACCTCCCGCAGATAAATGAGCGCGAAGACAATGGAATGATAAATCCTCATGATCATCAGCGGGCTGGGGGAGAAGTGTGCAGGACCGCTTCAATATAACCTGCGGGGTTGATGAGTTGATCGGCCGCGCGCAGCGCCAGGCCCATGAAAACACCAGGAAAAATACCGAACATCACCGTGCACGCCGCAAGCGCGACCGCCGGAGCCATCATCAACAGCGGCACCGGCCTGTCGGGCTGGCTCTCTCCGGCGGGCGCGTCTTTCCAGAAAGCCTCGTTCCAAATTTTGATCATCGAGTAAAGCGTGAGCAGTCCCACCGCAAGGCAGGCGGAGATCACCATCCATTCGCCGAGCGCCAGACCTTCACGGACCAGCGTGAACTTGGCGAAAAACCCGGAAAGCGGTGGAATGCCACCCAGCGACATCGCAGGAATCAGGAACAACAACGCGAGCCACGGCGCTTTTTTATACAGTCCGCCGGTTTTCGCGAGTGCCTGGGTGCCCGTCCTGCGGCCGATGATGCCGCCGATCAGGAACAGGTTCGCTTTCACCAGGATGTGATGGACGATGTAGAACACGGTGGCCGCCAGCGCACCGCGCGTGAAGAAACCGAGCCCCACGATCATGTATCCAATCTGGCTGATGATATGAAATGACAGGATGCGCGGAATTTAAAACTGGCTGGCCGCACCAAAGACGCCGGTGATCATGGTCAACACGCCGATGGGCAGCAACAGGCTGGCGAGGAATTCCTGATGGCCGGCGTAAACCAGCGTGAAAACCCGGATGCAGGCGTAAACACCGACCTTGGTGAGCAGCCCGGCGAACACCGCCGCCACCGGTGTGGGCGTGACGTGGTAGGACGAGGGCAGCCAGAAATAAAATGGAAACACGCCCGCCTTGATGCCGAAGGCCACTAGGAAAAGCACGGCCGAGGAAAGCACCAGGTCGCTCTCGCCCAAGGGCGCGAGTTTCACCGCGAGGTCCGCCATGTTGAGGGTGCCGAGCATCCCATAGAGCACGCCCAGACCGACCAGGAAAAACGCGGAGGCGATGAAGTTGAGTGTCAGGTATTTCACCGCCGCCTCGAGCTGCGGCCTGCCGCCGGGCAGTGCCACCAGCACAAACGATGACATCAACATCACTTCGAACCAGACATAGAGATTGAACAAGTCCCCGGTGAGGAACGAACCGTTCACACCCATCAGCAGCGCCTGATAGAGTGGCGTGAAGTATCCGCGGAATTTTCCGGTGCCGCTGCCTGCGGCGTAAACCGCCACGCCAAGGCCGATCACCGCGGTCACCAGCACCATCACCGCGGACAGCAAGTCCGCCACCAGCGTGATGCCGAAGGGAGCGGGCCAGGAACCGGTGCGCAACACCAATACGCCGTGCTCGGACACCTTCGCGAAAAGAAACACGGCCGCCACCAGCAGCCCGGTGCAAGTCAGGATGTTGAGCGCATGGCGCGTCGCCTCGCCCGCCTTGCGCAGGCAGAGCAGCACGCCCACCGCGAAAATCGGCAGGACCAGCGGAAGCGCAATCAATGGTGAGTCGGCAGGCATGGGGAATGGCGGCGGCGCATGAATCAGGAATCGGATTTGTGAAAAGTGTCGAGGTCGTCGCTGCCGGTCTTGTGCCAGGAGCGCAGCACCAGCGCGATGGCGAAGGCCAGCACCGCGAAGCCGATCACGATGGCGGTGAGCACCAGCGCCTGCGGCAGCGGATCGGCGTAGGCTCCTGTCAGAGTGGTGGAATCCCCTGCAATGATCGGCGGCGCGCCGGTGGAAAGACCGGCCCCGGCGAAGATGAGCAGGTTGGCCGCCTGGCTGAAAAGCATGATGCCCAGCAGCACGCGCACGATGTTGCGGCGCATGCAGAGATAACATCCGCAGGCGAAAAGAATGCCGATGGCGATGGGGAGTAGGTTTTCCATGATCAGTCTGAATTCATGCGGTCCATGACCGAACTTTGAGTCTGGGCGAGGAGCACCAGCAGCAGCTTGGCGGCCACTCCGGTGACGACGAGGAACACGCCGATATCAAAAAAGAGCGGCGTGCCGAGTTTGATATCGCCAACGGCGGGCAGCCAGATCTGGCCGCCCCACAAGCCGGTGAAAAACGTTTTTCCAATCAGCCACGGCAGCACGGCGGAAAACAAAGCGACGAGCAACCCGATGCCCGAGAGCCTGATAAGGTCGAAATTCGGGACGCGTTTCGGATCCACCATGGCGCGCAGCACTAGCGCGCTGGCCAGCACGAGTCCGCCGATGAATCCGCCGCCCGGCAGGTTGTGGCCGCGCAACAGCAGATAGACCGAAAAGACATATTGCACCGGCACCACCAGTCTGGCGGCGGCGGGTAGCATGCTGTGATGGAATTCTTTCATCGCGGAAAAGCTGGATCAGATGAGCGGCAAACCCTCGCGTGCCTTCGCGCGTTCGCTCTGGTCATCATCGGTGTTGCGGAATTTGCGCTTGCGGAAAAGCAGCGCGGTCACGCCCAGGCAAGCAAGTGATAGCACGAGTATCTCGCCGAGCGTATCGAGCGCCCGGAAATCCACCAGGATCACATTGACCACATTGCGGCCGTAGGCCTCGGTGGCGGATCGCTCGACCAGGCCGGGCGAGATCGGCGCGTGCAATTGGACATGCATCGCTTTCCATACCACCAGGGTCATTGCCAGCCCCGCGATGGTTGCGACCAGCGCATCCCAGCGGCGCGTGCGGCTGCGGGAAATCTCGCGGATTTGAGGAAGTTTGAGGATCACGAAGGAAAACAGCACCACGGTGAGCGTCTCCACCAGCAACTGGGTGATCGCCAGATCCGGCGCCCCGTAGGCCGCGAAAATGAAGGCCACCGAATAACCCACGCCACCCAGCGAGAGGATCGCCGCCAGCCGGCTCTTGGAACGCACCGCCGCGAGTGAGGACATCGTCATCACTACTACAATCATCGTTTCGAAAACTCCGAGCGGCACCTTGGACAGCATGGTGAACTCCTCATACACCTTGGCGGTGGCATACAGGATGAGGCCGGACGCTGCGATCAGCGTGACCCTCACATAAATGCGCAGCTGGCCTTGTTGGATCCAGCCGGTGAGAAAAGCGGCCAGCTTGAGGATGCCTTCCAGACCGCTGAAATAAAGCGCGGTGGGAGTGAGGCAGTGGATTTTCTCGATGCCCCGTGCCGCGCCGCTGAATTTCGCACGCATCTTGAACCACAGGAAACCAGCCACCAGCGTGGCCACACTGAGTGCGAGCACCGGAGTGAATCCATGCCAGAGCGTGAGCTTGGCCAAGGCCGGATCATACCCGAGCGAGGATGCCGCCGGTGAGATCAGATGTTTGTCCAACAACCATGGCATCAATCCGAGCAACAGACCCAGCGCCGCGAGCAGCACCGGCGGCAGCACCAGTCCCCAACCGGGGGCGTGACGCACAACCGCTTTTCCGGGGCTGCCGAGAAACGGCCGCACACCCACGATCAGGGCGATGGCAACCGCCAGCGAGTTGGCCAGCACGCCCAGTGCGGTCACCGCGTGGCGGGCGAATGGAATCGATAACTTCGCTTCATATAACAACTCCTTGCTGATAAAACCCAGCGTGGGAGGCACTCCGGACATGCTCAACGCCGCTGCCGCCGCGGCGAAAGCCAGCCATGGCATGCTCTGGCGCAGTCCCGAGAGCGAGTGGATATCACGAGTGCCCGTGGCATGATCCACCGTGCCGGCCACCATGAAGAGCGTTCCTTTGTAAAAACCATGCACGAGAGCGAGGAACATCGCCGTCTTGAATGAAAACGCGTCGCCAAAACCTAACAACATCACCAGCGTGCCCAGCACGCTCACCGTGGAGTAGGCGAGCAGGCGCTTGAGATCGGTTTGCAGAACGGCCATCACCGCGCCGGTGAGCATGGTGAGCGCGCCCACTGGAGCCACGATCCATCCCCAGAGTTCGGTATGGGACATCGCAGGTGAAAGTTTCGCCAATAGGATCACGCCGGCCTTCACCATCGTGGCGGAATGCAAATAGGCGCTCACCGGCGTTGGCGCGGCCATCGCACCGGGTAGCCAGAAGTGAAACGGAACCTGTGCGGATTTGGTGAAAACCCCGGCCAGCACCAGTAGCAATGCCGGCACGAACAAGGGGCTTTCCGCGAGCGTCCCGGAATGCGCAGCCAGCGCGGAAATCCGGGTTTCTCCAGTGATTTGTGCCAGCAGGATGAACCCGCCTAACAGCGCCAGACCGCCGGCACCGGTGACCAGCAATGCCTGCAGCGCCGCCTTGCGCGCCACCGGATCATAAAACTTGTATCCCACCAGCAGGAACGAGGTCAGACTCGTCAGTTCCCAGAAGACAAAGGTGAAGATCATGTCGTCCGCGGCGATCACGCCGAGCATCGCCGCCATGAAAATCTGCACGACCACGAAGAAGCGCGGCACCTTCGAGTCCCCATCCAGATAGGCACCGCCGTAGATCAGCACCAAGCCGCCGATGAATGCGACCAGGCAGAGAAACAACCGCTCGAATCCACCGACGCGCAGCGCCATTTCCAAGCCCATCGCAGGCATCCACGACCGCGACCACTCAAGCGCCGGGCCGGCACCGGCAGCTTGTGCCAGCAGCCAACCGACGAGCGCGAAGGGCACCAGCGAGAGCAGGGCACCCGCCGCCTTCGAGCCCACGGCGCGGACCAGCCACGGCGACAGTGGCGCGGCTAATAGCGGTGCGGCGATGATCCAATACAATTCCATGGCGTGTGGCGGCTTGTGGTGGCGTTCCAAGCAGATTCGAAGCCGGACGCGCCGAAAGACAACCCTGACAGCGAAGCTGTCAAGGGAATGCGACCTGCAAATCAGTCACGGCGATCAAGCTAGGGAGAGCAGTAGTTTGAAACCCATGACATTTAGGGCTTATGCACCATATCTAGTGGGCACAGCCTGCCTGGATGCCTCGCAAGCTCCTCAAAATCGACCTAACGGATACCCGCAGCCTCACAAGGAAAAGCCGCCGAGCCATTCCCGATCACTCCTACTGCGATTCTTTGCTCTCCCTAGCTTGATCGCCGTGACATCTATTCCTTCGGGATTTCCTTGAATTCGTCGGGCAGTTTGGTGATGAGGTAGGCGGTGACTTCGGCGATTTGTTTGGGGCTGAGGGTTTGGCCCCAGACTTGCATTTTCGCGCCGTTATGGCCGGTGCTTTCCGGGGGTGAGCCTTCGTTGATGAGCTTGAAGATATCCATCGGCTTGCCGCCGAATTTCCATTGGCCATCGTTGAGCGGCAGGCCTGGCAGCGGAACCTTGACGGTGCCGGCGTTCATCGTGGCGCTGAAGTCCGCGGCATGGCAGGCGGAGCAGTTCTGGAGATAGACGGCCTCTCCGGCGGCAGTGACTTCGGGCTTGGTGGCCCATTCGTGAACGAGCACGGAATTGCTGAGCGAAGCGAGGGTTTTCTCAAGCTCGGCGGCCTTGGCCTGCTGGACGGCGGTGAGTTGTTCGGCGACGAGCTGGCGATCACTCTTGAGGGTGGAAGTGTGATAGTAAACAGCCCAATGGACGATGAACCAGACGACCGCTCCGTAAAAGGTGAAGAGCCACCAGTTCGGGAGTTTCTGGTCGTATTCCTGGATGCCGTCGTATTCGTGCTCGCGGAGGATGATCTCGCCTTCTTCTTTCGCGAAGTGGCCGCGTTTGGGTTCCTGGCTCATGGGGATTTCAGATTCGGGGTGTCGGAGTTTTTGTCGAGTGGCAGTGAGGCGAGGTGCTCGCGCTCGGCCTTGCCAATGCGCAGTGCGCGGATGGTCACCGCCACGAAGACCACGGCGAAGATGATGAACGAGATGATGGGCACGTAGAGCGCCCAGTTCTCGACAATCACGCGTTTGAACATGGCGGAGGTTGTTAGTTGATGGTTAGAGCTTGGTGGCGCCCGGAGCGGGCGCGTCATCGGCCGGCACCCTGCGGTAGGAGTCCGGATCGAGCGGGATGGTTTTTGATTTGCCATCCCCCACCTCGCGGTAGGTGCCTAGTTTCTGGATGTAGGCGATGAGCGCGATGACTTTCTTCTTGGCAAGTTCCTTGCGCAACTCATCGCCCTGGAGTTCCGGTTGGCCTGGCAGGGTGACCGCGCCTACGAGCGAGGAGGCGATTTCATCTGCCTGGACGAGCGCCATGTCGCGGATTTCATGCTGGTTCATGGCAGGCCATGGGACGCCTAGCATGGACTGGACGGCGATCTTTTTCGGCAGTGATTTGATGTCAGTATCCTTTTCGAAAAGCCATGGATACGAAGGCATGTTCGAGTTATTGGTGATGGCTCGTGGATCGAGTAAGTGGTTGTAATGCCAGTCATTGCCGCGCTTGCCGACGCGCATGTATTTGTAGGGATTTCCGGCAGGGTCCTTGGCGATGGGGCCGCCCTCGCGGGCGAGGTCCGGACCGGTGCGCTTGGATCCCCACTGGTAAGGATGGTCGAAAAGCGATTCGCCGAGGTGCGAGTAGTCGTCCACCACACCGGCGCGGCCGTAGCGCATGACTTCCGGCACGAGTGTGCGGATCATCTGCGAGTGGCAATTGTAACAACCTTCGGAAACATAGATATCGCGTCCGGCGAGTTCGAGCGGAGTGTAGAGTTCCTGCAGGCGGCCCTCGATGTTCTTCGCGCGGTTGACGATGAGCGTGGGAATGATCTGCACCGCGCCACCGATGGCCACGGCGACGAAGACCAGCACGGTGAAGGGCAGGTAGTTTTCGATGAGACGCTCGTGCCAGTTGGTCCAGCCCGCCTTGTCGGCCCGGAAGGCGGTGTAAACCTTGTAGCTGAGCAGCAGCGCGACCAGCAACGCGGCCTTGTCCGCATGCGGCGGCAGGAAGAACCACAGGATGGCGAAGGTCATCGCCAGGAAGATATGGGCGAGCGGGTCGTTGAAGATGGATTCACCCCATGTCATGCCGTCTTTTTGTTTTTTCTCGAGCAGCGTGACTTCCACGGATTCATCGTGGGCGACGCCGGAGCGGGCGGTTTTCCAGATGTTATAGGCGCAAAGGATGAAGCCGATGAGATAGAGCAAACCGCCGAAGGAACGCAGGATATAGAAGATCTGGATGCTATCGAGGGTTTCCATGAACTCATACTTGAGCGTGGTGCCACCTTCGGCGAACTGGTTGAGCATGAGTGCCTGCATGATGCCGGCGCACCACATGGCGGCGATGTAGATGAGAATGCCGACAGTGCCGACCCAGAAGTGCATGTTGGCCAGCGCGGTGGACCAGAGTTTGGTTTTCCAGAGACGTGGGGCGAGCCAATAGAACAAGCCGGCTGCCATGAAGCCATTCCAGCCCAATGCGCCGGAGTGGACGTGGCCGATGGTCCAGTCGGTGTAGTGGGATATGGCATTGACCGGGCGGATCGAGAGCAGAGGCCCTTCGAAGGTGGCCATGCCGTAGAAGGTGACGCCTGCGGCGAAAAACTTGATGACGGGATCGGTGCGGAGTTTGTCCCACGCGCCGCGCAGGGTGAGCAGGCCGTTGAGCATGCCACCCCATGAAGGGGCCCAAAGCATGAGTGAGAAGAGCATGCCGAGCATTTGCAGCCAGCGCGGCAGGTCGGTATTAAGCAGATGGTGCGGACCTGCCCAGATGTAGATGAAGACCAGCGACCAGAAGTGGATGATGGAAAGCCGGTAGGAATAGACCGGGCGGTTCGCTGCCTTGGGCAGGAAATAATACATGATGCCGAGGATCGGCGTGGTGAGGAAGAATGCGACGGCGTTGTGGCCATACCACCACTGGACGAGGCCGTCCTGCAGGCCGCCGAAAATCGGATAGGAATGGATCAGCGAGGTGGGCAGCGAGAGGTGGTTGACGATATACAACATCGCGACCGTGACGATGGTGGCGATGTAGAACCAGAGGGCGACGTAAAGGCTCGGCTCGTTGCGTTTGATCAAGGTCCAGAAGAAGTTCACCGCGAAGACCACCCACATCAGGACGACGGCGATGTTGATGGGCCAGATGAGTTCGGCGTATTCCTTGCTGCGGGTGAGGCCGGCGGGCAGTGTGATGGCGGCGGCCACGATGATGAGCTGCCAGCCCCAGAAGTGGATGTTTGAGAGAAGATCCGAGGCGGTGCGGGTTTTGCACAGCCGCTGGGTGGAGTAATAAATGCCGGCGAACATCATGTTTCCGACAAACGCGAAGATCACCGCATTGGTGTGCAGCGGGCGCAAGCGTCCGAAAGTGAGAAAGGAAACCCCCTCGGCCTTGATCGCGCCGAAGGTGATCCATTCGAGGAACTTGCCGTTCATCTGCCACCAGGAGAGCTGGGTGGCGATGACCACGCCAACAAGCATGCCGATGATGCCCCAGAAGATGGAGGCGATCATGAAGCGGCGGACCGATTTATCGTCGTAAGTGATGGTGGATGTCATGGGTGGTGTTAGGGAAGAGGGTTTTGGGCCGGTGGTTCGGGATCAAGTGGCAGCAGGGAGTCGCGTTCCGGGCTGGTGCGGCGGGCGCGGCGGATCTCCACCGCGAAGCAGGCGATGA
The DNA here is from genome assembly GCA_947491475.1 of Akkermansiaceae bacterium. Classification (GTDB taxonomy): domain Bacteria; phylum Verrucomicrobiota; class Verrucomicrobiia; order Verrucomicrobiales; family Akkermansiaceae; genus Luteolibacter. Next base: position 11,622 of record CANLKN010000068.1, read on the forward strand.
AAATTCCGGCAAGACAGGAGGAAACGAGAATAGTGAGGGCGAGGACGTTCACGGGCAGGGTGGCGGAGGAAATCAGGGAGGGATGAAGCCTTCTGAGCATATCCTCGCATAATGCGAGCGTATTTTATCGGATGTCCTGAATCGGGGCGTTGCGCCGGGTTTCGCAGTGCAGCCACTCCAGGAAGACGTCCCCGATGATGTGGGCGATGCAGCTTTGGCTGATCAGATCGGGATTGAGGACGATGTGGCACTCGTTGGTGATTTCCCCGGTGGTGCCGACGCCGGCGTGGAAGTGGTTACCGGTGCCCAAAGCCTCATAGGTGTTGCTTGCCGCGCGGAAAACCACATGGCCGCGCCTGCCGAGGGCAAGCAGGGTTTTTTGTTGTCCGGGCGTGGAATCTTTAGGATCGGCCGGGAAACTGTCAGCCAATCCAAGCAGGCGGCGGTGGCTTGGGTCTGTGGCTACTTTTTCCACCAATTCCTGGGTGGCAGGCAGCCAACGGCCTTCGCCGTCATCATCGTATTCATTGAGGTATTCGGTGATTTCCTGGATCAGCAGGTCGGCGGGCCTTGAGTCTGCGATATGCAGAACGATGGCACATGCCGAGGTCTTGCTGGACGGATCGGCAAGGAGCCATTGATGGAAAACGGACATCGAGGTGGAGGCGGTCATGCGGACTGATCGGTTTCAGTCTGAAGGTGGCGGGCCAGCCCCCATGGCGCTCCGCATTCCGTCTTGAAGGATGCGCGGATTTTCCGGCAGGGGGTGGTTTGGCGGCTTGCATGTGATATTTCGCCCGCTCACACATCATCACCCTTGAAGCGGCCGAAGCTCGTGGAAACGAGCCTGATTGATCGGGCGGCATTCTTTCCTCCGAGACGGAATTCGTGGAAACAACACTCCGCCTCGAAGCGGGACCACCCGGCACGCTCGCCAACCATTGGTTGGATTGGGGAATTGCTTCACAAAGACTGGATCGCGCCCTAATAAACCCGGCTTGTGAGCGAATCCAACCTGTTCTGGTTCCACTGTGGCCGCTGCGGCTCCCTTTTCCAGTCCCCGCCGGGCGTGGACGATGGGCGGCTGTGTTCGAATTGTGGCGCGCAACCGTGCACCGGCAACCTCACCACACCCTCGCAGCAAGCTGCTGCCGAGGACGGCCAGGAAAGCCAGACCGGCGGTTCCGCTCCCGAAGCATCCGGCACCCGCGGCAAGCGCACGCTGCGCAAACACAAGAACCGGTATCTGATGATCAAGCTGTTCCTGGCTTGGAGCCTGCTGCTGGTTTTGATCGTGGTTGGCGCGCGAAAATTGTGGCCTGCGGCTGAGCCGGAAATCGAGTCTGCCGCCGCCGCCCGCCTGGACACGGAGCCAGTCATGAACAGTGAGGAAGAACTGCTTTTTCAAGATGCCAGCACCCGCAGTGCTCAGACACTCACGCACTTTCTCACCGCCGGCACGCCGGAAACGCGCAACCAGTTTGTCCTTTCGCCAGTCACCACCGCCTCGCGGATGGCTCATTTCTACACTCTCAACCCCATTCCCAACATCGATCCGGCCACCTTGAGCATGACTGCCAGCGGCCTGCTTCAACTTCCCGACGGCAAGGCCTTCGAGGCTCATTGGGAGCCCGGTGACGGCAGAGTGATCGATGCGGTCTTCCGTCTTGAAAACTCGGAGTGGCGGCTCGATTGGGAACACTTCGCGCGCTACAGCGATTATCCATGGCCGTTGTTTCTCGCTGGCACCGGACCGGACGAGGGCGAGTTCCGCTTGTTGGCGCGGGAGCGGCTCTCCGCGGAGCGCAAAAACGAGGACGCCATCAGCCTGGTGCTCTATGCGCCGCGCTTCAGCCAACCTGGAGAAACAAGCTCCCAATCGCCGGAGTTTCTCATTTCACGCAATCAGCGGGATGGCCAATTGCTTGACTCCGCCTTCAAGCTCGCACGCAGTGGCGGCAGGGACTTCGGCAGCACCCTTCCGAACATCGATCCGGATGGCATGATCCGCGTGCGCGTCAAGGTGCGCCGTTCCGAAGGCGAAATGGGCCGTGTTTTCGAAATCACCTCCGTCATCGCCTGCCACTGGCTCTCGCTGGATGAGCCTGGCGTGGAAGCGGGCGCGGCGAACGAAGAAGAGCCAGCGGAGAAGTCCCAAGAACGTTGAGCCGTGTTTGTTTGGGTCTTAAATTCCAGTGCCTTTTCTGGCTTCTTGAGAACTCAACAGCTTCAGGCGGGTGATTTTTGTCGCTCCAAATTTGGTAATTTGAACATCCATTGAATTCATTTGAAAAGGCGGCGGACAGAATGCCCGCGCCACGGTTTCAAGCGAAGGGTCACCGCTTTGACAACGCGGCGCGCATCACTTCAAGCGGCGCGGTTTCAGGAAACCAGTGCTGGAACGCCAGCGCGCCTTGATGCAGCAACATCGAAAGCCCGTTGGCGCTGCGGCAGCCGAGTTGATCCGCCTGCGCAAGCAGCGGCGTGACCGGCGGCTGATAGATGGTATCATAAACCAAATGTTCCGGCTTCAGGCAGTTCGATGTTAGAACCGGCGGATCACCCGGCTTGAGCCCCACCGATGAGGTGTTCACAATCAAATCACAGGCACGGCAATCATCTTCAAGTGAGGCATCATCAAACGAAAGCGCGGTAATTTTTGTTTTGCATCCCAATTCCCGAATTCGTTCCACCAGCGGTCCGAGCTTCCCGACCGTGCGGTTGATCAGAACCAATTCCTTAACTTCGAGCAACACGCACTGCGCCGCGATCGCCTGCCCCGCGCCTCCGCCCGCACCGGCGATGGCAACTTTCAAACTGGCAAGCGGCACGCCGAACCCATCCCCGATGGCATTCGCAAATCCCGGGCCATCCGTGTTGAAACCGCGCGTGGCGTCGGCATCGAAACGCACCGTGTTCACCGCGCCGAGCGCACGCGCAGCCGGATCGACCTCGTCGCAATTCTCCAGCGCGTCGAACTTGTGCGGCACCGTCACGTTGCAGCCGATGAATCCCAGCGCGCGCATTTTTTCAAAAGCTTCGGGAATTTTTCCCGGTTCGACCTCCAAGCGGATGTAGCGGGCGGCAATCCCGTTTGCGTCGAGCGCCGGCTGGTGCATGCCCGGCGAAGCCGAATGCGCCACCGGCCAGCCAAGCACCGCCAGCCGCGCGGGCTGCTCCGCTCCGGCATCCAGCACGTCGCGCGAAACAAGATCATCAAGTGTGTGAACGGATTTTATCATTCAGTTGGAATTTTCCCATGAACCACCGCGTGCGGCGGCTTTATCTGGCAGAATCACCCTGACGACGAAATCAAAATATCATTCGCAGGATGATTGACGCTTCCGGTGGGAGCACGCGCCCACTGCCCGATCAAGCGGTCTCCTTGCCGACTACGATGAAGTCGATGGGATTCCCCAAGGAGGTTCACGCTTCTTGCTGGCGGTCTTTGAGCCACTCCATGGCCACCTTCACATACTCGACGAACTGCACATCCTCCGGCCGCAGCGCCAGTTTCACGAGGATGTCGGGCAATTCCCTGCGAAACTCATCGTAGAGCCGTTCCGTCTCCACGGGTCCGGGCAATCTCCGGTTGCTGACGGTCGCCAGCCAGTCACGGGTCTGCCTCATGGCGGTCATCGCCTTTCCACCGTGGGATCGGATGTCCTGACCGGCGATGTCGGAGATGAATTTCTGATAGCGGTAGGGATCGCTGTCCAGAATCAGGCAACGTTTTTTCTTCTGCTTCGTTTGGTCGGAAAAGGATTTGGCTCCCAGAAACAAGCCGAGTTCCAAAGGCATGTTGAAACGCGGCAGCCCGTTGGCCTCATCGCACTCGACGCGTGAGATGTCGTGGATGCCGAATTGGGAATCGCGGATGATTTCCACGATTTTCGCGATCCGGGTTTCGCCGGAGTCGTCACGCTCCCTTGCGCAGCGGAGCACGAAACCACAGTGGATGACTGCAAAAATGATGGCTTCGTAAATGGCGCGGTATCCGTCGTCAAACGGACAGTTGAGGAAGACCTGACGGGCGTAGGCCTTGGAGGTCTTCATGCCCGCTTGCGGCTCTTTGTCGAGACTGCACGGCCCGCCTTCCTCACCACAACGGACTTGTGCTTCAAACCAGCATCTTCGGATACGGATCGTTCCGCCTTCACCGCCTTGATGGCGGCACGGATTTGAAGCAGGCTCACCTTGCTTTTCCCGTAATCGTGTTGAAGTACCTGTGTCATCGCGTTGAACGTGAGTAAACCTAGCACAGCCGTTCGGCGTGTGTCAAACCTCAGGAAAGCCGCAAGCGTATCGCCCTGCCCGATCAAGCGATCTCCTTGCCGGCGACGATGAAGTCGATGGGATGAACCATGCCCGTTGACTCAGCGACAAGCGCGTTTTCCAGTAGGACAAGCGATGAGCCAGGGTGCGGCCGAACTCGGGGCTTTCGCGGAAGATGGCGTCTAACTCGCTTTCGACTTGGCGGGTGTCAAGACGGGCACGGAAATCCGCGAGGCTGACGACGAGGATGATTGGGAGTAGTTCTTCCGGGCTACACATCACTGGAAGCTCGGAACGGTGGTTTCGATGTAGGCTGTCGCCATTGGGGTTGGATTTCTATTTCGAGGCTAACGGAACGAGCGCACGCCATCGACAAAGGCCAGCGCGCGGGTTTTCACCGTGGCGTCGTCCGGATCATTCACCCGATAGACCACATCCATCAGCGTGGTGCCGGGCCGCATGGCGGCGGACTGGATGACGACCGTCGGCGCGGTGTTGGCCAAAGCCAGCGCGGCTGTGCCCGGATCTGGATGTCTGAAATTGTCAGCTCTTCGGGCGGTGGAGGTCGGGCATGACCTTGAAACGCGCGAGGGGATCGGACGACGGCGGCGGCAGTGGCGGCGGGGTCGCGGCAGCGGGTGTGGCGCGCGCAGCTGGAATGGATGGCTCATCATCCGGCTCCGGCGGTCTCTGTGCGAATGTCGTTGTGCTGGAAATGGGCGAACCAAAGAATGAGGAGCCGCCTGGCAGGGGTTTGGAAACACTTGGCTGCCAGCTTTCACTGGCGGCGGCAGGCGCAAATGCAGTCGAGGAAGTGGCGGAGCGCCAGCCGATGCGGATGATGGGCACAGGGCCGATGCCGATGAGAAGTTGATGATAGTCGAGGCCATCGATCTTGATGGAAGCCGCCACATCGCTGGCTTTGAGGATGGCGGAGAGAATCGCACGCAGTGTCGTCTTGCCCTGGTGTTTTTGGATCAACTCCTCGATTTCCCCCGCTTCCGCATCGCCAATGCGGACGAGCTGGACCACCACGCGCTGGGTGGGGCTGACCTCGATGTCGAGCCCATCTAACAGAAATCCGGCTTCGGCAAGGACCGGTGCGTGGCTGGCAATCTCGGCAAGCGCGGATGCAAAATCGTCTTCGCGGACCATGACCAGGTCGGCAACGTTGACCTGGATCTCGGTCTTGAGGGATTGCAGCTGGCTGGTGGTCGCCGTCATGGCCTCGCGCATCTCGGCCACGCGCTTGGGAAGCTGGCAGGCGGCGGCGGTGATCTCGGCGGCACGCTCATTGAGCGTCTGGACACGTCTGACGATTCGTTTCATGGCGGTGTTTCAGTGATTCCATTGATCCACAACCCACGGCGCAAGCGTCATCTGTGGTTCTCTTCTTCATTTATTGAGGTTCTCCCCCTTCCTTGATCGCCGTGCGAATTTCGGCCGGGATTTTTGATTGCGAGTGGGCCGCGTGCTCATGTAGAGACCACCAATGGAAATCACAGCGAAGCAGCAAAAGGTGCCCACCAACCGCATTCTCGGATACGCCCTGGGGGAAGGGGCACTGTCGATCACCATCAACGGCATCTCGAACTTCGCGATGCTGTATTACACCAAGGTGCTCGGTCTGGATGCGGCATACGCCGGGATAGCCCTCGCGGTGACGCTGTTCTGGGATGCGATCACCGATCCGGTGATGGGCCACATCACGGACAACACCCGCACCCGCTACGGCCGCCGCCATCCCTACCTCGTCTTCGGCGGCATCGCGCTTGCCATTTCCTTCTACCTGCTCTGGAGCATACCGGAACAATTCTCCACTCCGGTCTCCATTTTCTGGTATGTGCTGGTGATCAACCTCGTTGTGCGCACGGCGATGACGGTCTTCACCATCCCTTATGTGGCGCTGGGTTTTGAAATGTGCCCTGATTACGAGGACCGCTCCCGTCTGCAGGGCATCCGGTTTTTCGTCAACCAGGTGGTCAACCTGGTCTTTGGCGCGCTGGCATGGACGATGTTCTTCTCGGATCGTGTGGCGGGCGACGGCACCAAGACCGACGGCACGCTGATCGGTTCGAATTACCTGACCATGGGCTTGGTGCTCTCGGTGGCCACGCTGGCATTGGTGGCGCTTTGTGTCTATTCCACACGCTCGGTGGCCAGGGACAACCGTGACATGAAGCTGGAAGGCAACACGCCGAAAGCCTTCATCAAGGACTTCGCGGGAATCTGCCGCGACCGCCTCGGTTGGTATGTGTTCGGCTTTTTCTCGATTGCCACGCTCGGCATGCTGCTCACCTCGCAGGTGCAGATGTTCGCCTATGTGGATTACATGAAATTCAACGCTACGGAGAAAACCGCCGTTCACGGCGCGGGCATGCTTGCCTTCGCCTTCGGCTCGCTGTTCCAGGCCTGGCTGACGCGCAAGCGCGAGAAGAAATTCGCCGCCTACACCGGCATGGTGTTCTGTGTGTCAGGCGGCATCGCATTGTATATCATTTTCATGGGCGGCCTGATGACGCCCGGCCAGACGCTGGCCATCGGGCAATGGAGCCTGCCCATCGCCACCATCATCTTCGCCCTCGGCCAAGCGCTATGGTGGGGCGGATGCGGCCTGCTCGGCCCGCTCACCAACTCACTGGTGGCCGACCTTTCCGAGCTCAACTACCACCGCACCGGAGTGCTGCGGGATGGCAGCTATGCCGCGCTGTTCAGTTTTTTCTGCAAGGCCTGCATGGGCATCGGCCTGTTGTTCACCGGATACCTGTTAAATGCCGCGGGCATCGTTTCAGGAGCCGAGTTCCAAACGCCGGAAGCCACCCGCAACATTGCCATGATGACCTTCCTCAGCGGGCCGATTCTCATTATCCTGTCGTTTTTCGTGCTGTGGAAATACCCGGTGGACCGGGCATACATCGAGTGGTCCCGCAAACAGAAAGAGCAGGCCTGAGCGTCCCGCGTCCATGAAGTCCCGGATTCCCATCGAAGCCTGCGCATTGAGCGTGCGCGTCGCTCTCGGCTGCTGGTTTGTCTTCAGTGGCGGCATGAAAATTTTCGGCAGCGGGTTGGACCGCTTCACCCGCGATGTCGCCAACTACAAGATCGTCGGTCCGCCACTCGACGCATTGGCGGCCTACACCGTGCCGTGGTTTGAAATCGCCGCAGGGCTCTGCCTGATGCTCGGCATCCTGCGCCGTGGCGCGATCCTCACCCTGGCCGGGCTCGTCGGCGTTTTCTCCATCTGCATCGGCTGGGCATGGTTTCACCAACTCGATATTTCCTGCGGCTGCCACGGCGGCGACGCGCCGATCCAATACTGGTGGAAATCCGTCGAGCTGGGCGGCTATCTGTTGGTGCTCGGCTGGCTGTGGTGGATGGAAAACCGGCAGCGGCGGGTGGGGTGAATGTAGCGTCGCTCTATGAGCGTCGATGCCAAAGAACGGCCGCAACGCCTCTTCGATTCACCACTTCAAAAATCAACAGCCATCAATCGTCAATCTCCCCCTCTTCCATTCTGACATCTCATTCGCCCAACGGTCACAGACCACTTCTGTTTCTCCTTTTTCCATCCACTAATCTTTCCGCGGTGGCCAATGGGTCAGTGGCGGGGCAGAATACAGGGTTGATTCGCCTAAATTTCCATGAATGGTCGCCTTATGGTTCAACTCGTTGATATCCAGAAGCAAGCAAAAGAACTTTCCGAATAAGATCGGGAGGGTCTCGTAGCATTTTTACTACACGGGTTCACTGGTGCGCCGTCAGGGCCTGATGATGAAGAAGTTGGAAGAAGAGATGCGGATATGGACTCTGGAGCAGTCAAGCCGATTAGCCACGCTGAATTTCTGGCTCAAGTTGAACGATCTGGAAGATGAGGACGGTTATTTTCCACCCAAAGGTTCCGGCGGAAGTTCGATCGTTCCTTGACCACTATGACGCGATATCGACGGATCTTGAAGATTCGTTTTGGCACGAATTGACCGAAGCGATAAGCTATGCCCGTGAATATCCGGAGAGGCATCACTTTGATCATACTGGACGCAGACGCAGTAACCTAAAGAGGTTCCCCATTCATTTTCTGTTTCGGGTACACAGCCGTCCCACAGGACGGCTTAGCTAGGGAAGAAAAGCGGGCTGGTGTTGAGTTGAAATCCCTGCCACTCGGTAGGGTGTTATGAACAAAACTACACCAACCCGGGCCAATGTGGTCGTCCTCAAGCAGATTCTCAACCTCATTCC
>CANLKN010000069.1 GCA_947491475.1 Akkermansiaceae bacterium
CACCTTCTGCCGCGCCTCCGCCAATTCCCGCGCCACCTCGGCGACCTGTGCTTCGTTGTAAATCGCCCCCAACCGCTTGAGCAGCGCCTCGTCCGTCAACCCGCCAGTCGGCATCGGAGTCACTTCCAAGAGCACGTGCAAGTGGTTGCTCATCAAACAGTAAGCAAGAACCCGGCAGCCCGAGAAATTTTCATACATGCGCATGAAGGTTCGGAGTTTTTCCTTCTCATCCACATCGAAGGCAAAGCGCCGATCCACCACCCGCGAAATGCAGTGATAAATCACAGGTCGCGTCGATTCAGCGGAAGGAGTCAAAATCCAACGTGCGCGTCTCATGCCGCCTGACTTACCCATCTCCCGCCATACCGCAAGCAGAATCTGTTAAAAGGACAGTTCTTTAAAATATGCGCCCGTGCTTTACATCGCCGAAAGCTGGGGTGGTCTCAGCAAGCACAAGCCACTCATCGACAACATTTTGCAATGGCCTGGAGCGACTTCGCCGAAGTTGCCGCCAGAGCCAGCCGGAGACGAGCTAACAAGCGGGGAAACAGCGGCAAAAACGCAAGCCGCTTAGCCCAAAATCAGCCAACTTCGGATTTCGGGTTGAACCATGTAACGAGTGCTTATTTTTTGGCAACAGGTGATCGACAGCTGCGGAATTGGCGATAAAACACTGAGGGTCGCCTGTGACAGCAGCCCAAAAAATTCCCCGAAATTTAAAAAAATTTAAATTTGGCACGTTTTCCGCTTTCTAAACGACGGAAAGGTGGCTCGGATGCCCTCCGCAACCCACTAAGACCCTCTTACCCCAAACCACAGAACAAACGACTACCATGGCCAAATACAAATTGGAATACATCTGGCTCGACGGCTACACGCCTGTCCCGAACCTGCGCAGCAAAACCCAAATCAAGGAATTCGACGGTTTCCCCACTCTAGACCAACTCCCGCAGTGGAATTTCGACGGTTCTTCCACCCGCCAGGCTCCCGGCGGCAGTTCCGACTGCGTGCTCAAGCCGGTGGCGGTTTTTCCGGACAGCACCCGTCGCAACGGTGCGCTGGTGATGTGCGAGGTGCTCATGCCCGATGGATCTCCCCATCCGACCAACGGCCGTTCCACCATTCTCGACGATCCGGATGCATGGTTTGGCTTCGAACAGGAATATTTCCTTTTCCAGGAGGGCCGCCCGCTTGGTTTCCCGGAAAAAGGCTATGCTGCTCCACAAGGCGAATACTACTGCGGCATCGGCTATAAGAATGTGGGCGACGTCGCCCGCCAAATCGTGGAGGAGCACCTTGATCTCTGCCTTGACGCCGGCATCAACCACGAGGGCATCAATGCCGAGGTGGCCACCGGCCAATGGGAATTCCAGATTTTCGGCAAAGGCTCCAAATCCGCTGCTGACCAGATCTGGGTGGCCCGCTACATCCTCAACCGCCTCTGCGAAAAATACGGCGTGGACGTCGAATACCACTGCAAGCCGATCAAGGGCGATTGGAACGGCTCCGGCATGCACGCGAATTTCTCCACCAAGCATCTGCGCGAAGTCGGCGGCAAAGACTATTTCGACAAGCTCATGGCGGCTTTTGCTGAAAACATGGAAGAGCACATCGCTGTTTACGGCCCAGACAACCACATGCGCCTGACCGGACTCCACGAGACACAGTCGATTGACAAATTCACCTTCGGTATCGCCGACCGTGGCTCTTCGATTCGCATCCCGCACGCTTTCGCCAACAACGGCTACAAGGGCTACCTTGAGGACCGCCGTCCGAATTCCCAAGGAGACCCCTATCAAATCGCCTCGCGGATTCTCAAGACCATCGCGCAAGTGCCCACTGCTTGATTCAGCTGAGTCCTCCTCCCCCTCAAAGCCGCTTCCCTCCACGGGGCAGCGGCTTTCTTCATGGGGGCGGGCCAAGTGTTCTTCCTTTCAAAAATCCACTTTAGGGCTAATTTCCCGCCAGCAATGAAAGTTTTCACCCTGGTTATCACCCTGTTCGCCGGCATTTCCCTATGCGCGGAGGAGGTTTCCGTGCCTCCCGCTCCCGCTGCCGCGCCGCCGACGGAGGTTGCTGATGACGGCGTGCGAGTCGCCATTCTAGGTTACCATGATTTTTCCGAAACCGCGCCGGAGACCGCAATGCGCATGCAAACCAGCAAGTTCCGCAAGCAGATGGAAACCATCCGCCAGCTCGGCATCACGGTGATCTCAATGGAAGACTTCGTGGCATGGAAAAGAGGCGACAAGGAAATCCCCGAAAAATCCGTGCTGATCACCCTCGATGATGGATGGAAATCCGTTTACACGGATGCCTTTCCCGTCCTCAAGGAATTCGGCTACCCCTTCACGCTTTATCTCTACAAGAATTACGTCGATGGCGGGGGCAAGGCGCTCACCATCCCGATGATCAAGGAAATGATCGCGGCCGGAGCCACGATCGGCAGCCACTCGGTGAGTCATCCCTATCCCGCCACCGTCAAAAGCCAGCTCAAGAAAGGGCCTGATGCCTATGATGCCTACCTGCGCAAGGAGATGGGCGAGTCCAGGCGCTTTCTCGAATCCATCCTCAGGGTGGCAGTGACCACCTATGCCTACCCCGGTGGTTTCCACACCCCGGAAATGCTGGTGCTGGGCGAGGAATTCGGATACACCCACATGTTCACCGTCATTCCTGGCAAGATCGCCCGCGCCACGCCGGACAACACCGTGCCCAGATATATGATTCTCGGAAATTATGATAAAATTTTTGAGTTCGCCACCACCTTCCGTGATTCCAACAGCCCGCTGGCCCAGCCCGAAGGGGCCATCGCCGGACTTATCCATACCACGCCGCATCCCGTGCGTCCCGAGGCCGGGGCCATCATCAACTCCCGCCTGCCGGAAATCTCCGCCGATCTCTCCAAGGTCGAAGACTTTGACCCCTCCACCCTCGTTATGAAGGTTTCCGGATTCGGCGAGGTGCCCGCCAGCTACAATCCCGAAACCCGCAGCATCGCGTGGCAGGTCAACCGCCGCCTGCGCCAAAACACCTGCCAAGTCGCCGTTTCATGGAAAGACTCCGCCGGCAAAGAACCGGAAAAGCCTCTCCGCTGGACCTTTCAAATTGACAGGGACTCCGCCTACCTCCCGGACGGCGAATGAAATCTCAAATTTCCAACATCACATATCTAATATCTTTTCCAGATGTTTTCCTCTCTATCCGACAGCCTCGATAAAACCTTCCGCAACCTTCGCGGGGTCGGCAAAATCTCCGAAAAAAACATCACCGACGCGCTGCGCGAAATCCGCATCGCCCTGCTTGAGGCTGATGTTGAGTTTTCCATCGCCAAGGACTTCATCGCCAAGGTGAAGGACAAGTCGATGGGAGAGGACGTGCTCAAGTCGATCAAGCCTGGCGAGCAGATCGTCAAGATCTTCCACGACGAGCTCGCCGCCCTGTTAGGAGGTGACCAGTCGCCGCTCGATCTCAACCCGCCAGCGCGCATTCTCATCTGCGGCCTCAACGGTGCGGGCAAAACCACCACTTCCGCCAAGCTCGCCAACCGTCTGAAAAAGGAAGGCCGCCGTCCGCTGCTCATTGCCTGTGACCTCTACCGCCCGGCCGCCATCGACCAGCTCGCCACGCTTGCCAAACAAGTCGATGTTCCATGCTACACACCGGCCGCCGGAGAAACCGACGTCGTCAAAGTAGCCAAGAACGCGCTCGTGTGGGCGGAACAACAACGCGGCACTGTGCTCATTTTCGACACCGCCGGCCGTCAGGAAATCGACGAGCGCCTCATCGCCGAGCTCAAGCGCCTGCACGCCTTCGTCCAACCGAAGGAAACCCTGTTAGTCGCGGACTCCGCCACCGGCCAGCAGGCGGTATCAGTCGCCAAGCACTTCGACGAAGCGGTCGGCATCACCGGCATCATCCTCACCAAGCTCGATGGCGACGCCCGTGGCGGCGCGGCGCTCTCGATGCGAGCGGTCACCGGCAAGCCAATCAAATACACCGGCGATGGCGAGAAACTCGATCAACTCACCGAGTTCCACCCCGACCGCATGGCCGACCGCATCCTCGGCATGGGCGACATTGTCGGCATGGTCGAGCAAGTCGCCGGCAAGGTGAACGAGGAAGACGCCATGCGCTCGATGAAGCGCATGCAGCAGGGGAAGTTCGATTTCACCGACTTCCTTGATCAGATGAAAATGATCCAGAACCTCGGCCCGCTCGAAGGTCTGTTAGGAATGATGCCGGGTTTCAACAAGATCAAGAAACAGCTTCCCGGTGGAGCGCTCGACACCTCGAAGCTCAAGCGCACCGAGGCGATCGTGCTCTCGATGACACATCAGGAACGCCGCCGCCCGGAGATCATCAAGGGCAGCCGCCGCCAGCGCATCGCCGCCGGTTCCGGCACATCGATCATGGAGGTGAACCAGCTCATCAAGCAGTTCGGCGAGATGCGCAAGATGATGAAATCCCCGCACAAGATGAAAAACATGATGCGTCAGATGGGAGGCCCCGGCGGTCTCGGCAACATGATGAAGGGCATGGGCGGGAAGTTTCCTTTCTAAAATCTCAAACTGCGGATTCTAGGTTCATAAGCGGGGATCCGGCAGTTTTCCGAGGGTTTCCAGAATTTCCTGCCGCATCACTTGGGTGACGAGATGTTCATAGCGGCCCGTCGATGGAGAGTCAGCGGTGATTTCGCTCCAGCGGTCCTGCTGGATCCATCGTTTCTCCTCGGCGTAATGAAACGGAATCGACAAGGCCATCACCAGCATGGCAGCTGCCCAGACCGGCACTACCATCCGGATCAATGTGGCGCGGCGCAGCGTTGGCGATTTCCAGCAGAGGCTGATCATGCCGCCCAGAATCCAGACAACGGCGATGCCTGCCAAAACCAGCGGGAAAACCAGCAGCCATTTGTTGACCGGGCTATCGTGCGGGATCGCTCCGAACAGCGGAATGGCAGCAAGGGCTGACGTGGCTGCCAGCGAAGTAGGCCAGGAAAAACGAGGGCTGAGTTGGAGCACGGCACCGCGTTTTTCGAGAAGCCGTCCGGCGATGAGCACTGGCAGGATGATCATCGCCGCGACGAGCGAGCCGAATTGCCCGCAGACAGGGATGAAGGAACCCGCCGTGACCGACCACTCGCGGGCCGCCAGCGGAGTCAGCCGGGAGATGAACAGATACCAGATAACCGGCAGAACCAACCCACCGAAAAAGAGCAGGAACCAATGCGATGGACGCAACAAATCCAACATCCTCACCGACATGCGGCGGGCCAGTTGGGCGTGGCGATAACGGCCAAATGCCGTGAAACCGGTCGCGATTCCCAGCAGCATCCAGCCCACTCCGGAAAGCACTCTCCCGGCAAACGCGTGATCGGTGTAGCGGCCTGGGCGCAGATCGGCATCGGTTAGAGGAGGCGGTGATTTCACAAATCTCGACGCCACGGCTGCGCTTGAGCTGCTGAGCAGCGCCCCCTTTTTATCCAACAGGTTGTTCTCCGCACTTTTGTTTTCCCGGCGCCGTTTCGTTTCCACTTTGTTGAAATCGTGAATCCTCTCGAAATAACGCGCTTCCTCCTCAAGTCCGAGTGATCGCGCCGCATCTTGGAAATGCTTGGCCGGACTCGACATAATCACCTTCGTCACCAATAGATCAACGAGGGCATCGCTGTTTTTACTGCTGATCGTGACGAAAGCATGCCAATCGGAGATGATCTGGCGGAACCCCGCAGCGTCTTGATTTTCCGCACATCGCTGAGCTCCCGCCGCCCAGATGTTGGCAAATCGATGGAATGCAATGTTGTTGATTTGAGCGCTGGCGGTATGGGCGATTGGCGGGATCTGGCTCACGAAATCGCGGCGCGGCGGAATCAATGCGAGCCGTTCCCGGTGCAATGCCGTGCGATAAGAAGTGAAGCGCGGTTTGCCAACCAACTGATGGAGCATGGCCAGAGTTTCCCGCAGGCGCTGCTCGTCGTGAATCGTCAGCACCGCCTTTTCGTTGAGGCCTTCCCGTGTGACCGCGCCCTCGGCCGTCCCTGCGGCGGCAAGGGCGAGAAACCAGCCATTGTCCGGATCGACACGCTCCGCGGCGGCGCGGATCTCTGGCGAGAGTTGCTCGTGATCCCGGAAATATGCGGCTGCGTATTCGGCGAGATAGGCGGCGTTATCCGGATCGCTTTCCCAAAGGGGCCGCCAGCGGTCGGCAGCGGTGGTGGCATTGCGATCACCATCCAACAGGAGCTTCTGTTGTTCGGTTAGATTGGGGATTGAAATTGGCTTGGGTGCCTCTTTGGACATAGGATTAAGCAAACCAAAAATCCCCGATGCGAGGAAAAGATCTCTCGGCATGTGGACCAGCAAGGGCAGCGACGCGACCAGCGTGACCAGATAAAGTGCGATTCTCCATTTCCGGCGGTGCGGGTGCGAGTCGGCCCGGGCCAGCGCGTCGGCGGCCTCCGCGAGTTGCTGTGGAGAACTGCTATCGATGGCTTTCTCCAACTCGGCCTCCGCCACCTGCCGGAGTTCAGGATCACCTTCGAGCGGGCGAATCGCGAGATCGATGAATCGCCTGGCGTCCGGTTGCATGGTGGAGTTTCTAACGCCACCGACGGATGCTGACAAGCAGGGCTTGATTCAACATTTCAACATCCTGCGTGCGGCAATACCTGGTGTTGCAGGCGCTCCATTTCCACTGCGGGCATCGGGCTGGGGTCCGGGTAGTCGAAAATTTCGCCTTCGAAATTGCGCAGGGTGACGCGGCCGGGCGTGGTCTCGACGATGTAGTTCGGATTGATCGGGATCTTTCCGCCGCCGCCGGGACCGTCGATGACGAATTGTGGCACGGCATACCCGGTGGTGTGGCCGCGCAGGCCCTCGATGATTTCCACGCCCTCGGCCACCGAGGTGCGCAGATGCGACGAGCCGTGGATGAGATCGCACTGATAGAGATAATACGGCCGGACGCGGCACATCAGCAATTTGTGAACGAGGGCTTTCTGGATTTCCACCGAGTCGTTGACGCCGCGCAGCAGCACGCTCTGATTGCCAAGTGGAATGCCGGCATCGGCCAGACGGCCGAGCGCGTCGCGCACTTCGGAGGTGAGCTCGCGCGGGTGGTTGGTGTGGATGGAAATGAACAGCGGGTGGTGCTTTTTGAGCATCTCACACAAGGCCGGCGTGATGCGCTGCGGCAGGAAAACCGGAATGCGCGAGCCGATGCGCACGAACTGGATGTGCGGGATGGCGCGCAGTCTTGTTAGAATGCGGTCCAGGCGCTCGTCGCTGAAAAGCAGCGGATCGCCACCTGATAGAAGCACATCACGGACTTGCGGAGTTTTTTCGAGATAGCGGAATGCCGCTTCCCACTGGGTTTCGAGATGTTGCTCGCCCACGCCGGAAACCACACGGGAGCGCGTGCAGTAGCGGCAATACGAGGCGCAGCGGTCGGTGACGAGAAATAGCACCCGGTCCGGATAGCGGTGGACCAGCCCGGGCACCGGCATGTGCGAGTCCTCACCGCAAGGATCGGCAACTTCCTCCGGCGCGTTCCAGCCTTCCTCAATGCGCGGGATGACCTGCCGGCGGATCGGGCAGTCCGGATCATCGCGGTCGATCAGATTGAAAAAGTGCGGAGTGATGGACATCGCCAGCTTGTGGCCGGCGAGCAGCACGCCGGCGCGCTCGACATCGGTTAGCCGGAGCCGGGATTCGAGGTCGCTGAGCGAATCGACGCGGTTGCGGAGCTGCCATTTGTAGTCGTCCCACTGGTCCATGGACTCATGAGGCCAGTAGCCGGGGGCGTGGGAAATGAAGCTGGTATCAGGATCGGTGGCGCGCATGGGGAGGCGGAAACGGTGGCAAGTTTCGTTTGGCTGTCGGAAATCGCAAATGGAATTATGGCATGTTGCCGCAGCGCCGGATCAGTTCGACCAAACGTCCGGCGGAGGCGGCTAGCACGGCGGAAGGAGGTAATGTGTTGTCGGCTTCCTGCTCCGTGATCTGCGGCCGGGTGGCCACGCGCACGGCGGGCAGGCCCATTTCAAAAAGCACGCTGGCAAGATCCGCGTCATCACCAATGCAGACGACTTCCGCGCCGCGCACCATTCCCAGTCCTTGCGCGAGCTCCAGCGGAGCGGCGGCGGTATCTCGTGAACTGAGCCACAAAACCTCGCCTGCGCCCATTGCTTCGATGCACAGGATGGCCGATGGCGAGCCGATCATTTTGGTTAGCAAGGCAGCGGTTTCAAGCACCGGCGAGGCCGGATCGTTGGTGTGCGGGACAAAGACAAAATGCACGGCCCGCCGTGGTTTTTCGTCCGCCATTGTTTGGGCTGCGGCCAATACGGCGGCCATCCCCGTTGCGTTCTCCTCCACTCCGGGGCTGCCGGGGCGGCTGTCATAACTGCAAAGCACCCACACTGCGGGCAAATCCGGAGTGGTTCCGGCAAGCACCACATGCAGCAGCGGCCAATCTGCAGGGCCGCGCACGCGCAGCACGTCGAAGCCGGTGTTGGCCGGCCCCAGCGAGCCCTCGATCATCGCTGCCGCACGAGTGAGGTTTTTCGCCGCATCGGCTGAGGATACATGGCGCTCGCCAATGATCCCGACGATTTTGCCCAAATCATCGGCAAGCGAAGATTCCGAAACCGAGCGTGCGAAACGCTGCTGAGTGGCGAGTTCCTGTTGTTTCTCGCGTTGCAGGAAATACCAGACCGAAGCCGCGCCCGATACCAGCAGCCACAGCGGCAGGATCACCAGCATCCATGCCACCATGCGCGGGCGGTTGGAGTTTTCCTCAGTCATGATTCGCGGGGACTTGACCGATCGTTGTCAGGCGCTGGCGTTTCATCATCGGTATCCACCTCGATCTCCTTGCGCATTTTCAGCGAAAGCCAGGGACGGATCATGCCATAGAGCAGATAGGCACTGAAAAGGACCACCGGCATCACATAACGGAACTGCACCGTGATATACAACAACAACACCGCAATGACGATGGCGGGCAGCGTGCCGCGGGTTTTCCAGCCGACTTTCTTGAAACTTGGATAGCGGATGTCGCTGATCATCAGCAGCGAAAGTCCCAGCATCGCACCGGCTAACACATATTTCCAAAACCTCAGCTCGTGATCGTTCTGGTGGAGGTCGATGATCAGGAATGTCAGCGATGCGATGAACCCGGCGGCCATCGGAATCGGCAGGCCTCGGAAATCAGTGGAAGCTCCGGGTTTCTTGGGCAGATTCGCAAGGCAGTTGAAACGTGCCAGCCGCATCGCCCCGCAAACCAGATAGATCAGCGCGATCGCCCAACCAAGATTTCCGAGCGGGAAAAGCACTGCCTTGGACAAGAGCATCGCCGGAGCCATGCCGAAGGAAATGATGTCCGCGAGTGAATCGAATTCCTGGCCGAAAGGCGACTCCTGGCCGCCGAGCCGGGCAAGCCTGCCATCGAGAAGATCAAACAAACACGACCCAAAGATCAGCAGAATGGCGTATTCGTAATAGGATTTGACGTGCTCGTAATATTCCTTGGGGGGGATCTTGGTATTCCCCACCTCCACCAGACCGCGGAAAATCATCAGCACGGCGAAAAACCCGCAGGCTAGATTGCAGGCCGTCATCAGATTCGGCAGAAAGTAGATTTTTGGTTCGTCTGGATCGCGCTCCCTCGGCATGACGGGATTCTATGGCACGGCAAGAGGCCATAAAACAGCCGAAAAATCACGGTGTCCGCGCTTGAATTCCCGCTTTGCCATACCGGGGATTGGCGCTAGGCTCCGCCCCTTCCGATGAACACATCCGACCTCTACACTCAGCACGTTCTCCCCACCTACGGGCGTTTTCCGCTTGTCCCGGTGCGCGGCGCCGGCTGCCGGCTGTGGGATGAAACGGGGAAATCCTACCTCGATTTCTGCACCGGCATCGCAGTCTGTTCGCTCGGCCATTGTCATCCGCGGCTGGTCGAGGCGATCCGTGAGCAGGCTGGAAACCTGCTGCATTGCTCCAATCTCTATCAGATTCCACAGCAGGCGGAACTTGCGGAGGAAATCAACACCCACCATGTGCGCTTGGCGGGA
The DNA here is from genome assembly GCA_947491475.1 of Akkermansiaceae bacterium. Lineage (GTDB taxonomy): Bacteria > Verrucomicrobiota > Verrucomicrobiia > Verrucomicrobiales > Akkermansiaceae > Luteolibacter. Next base: position 10,079 of record CANLKN010000069.1, read on the forward strand.
AAAATCTTCTTCTCCAACTCCGGCGCGGAAGCCAACGACGGACTGATCAAATCCGCGCGCCGCTTCGGACACAAGCGCCCGCAGGCCGATGGCAAACCGCGCTTTGAAGTCATCACCTTCCAGCAATCGTTTCACGGCCGCACGCTTGGATCGATGTCCGCCACCGGTCAGGCGAAGATCCAGGAAGGCTTCGATCCTCTGCTGCCGGGTTTTCGCTATCTGCCGTTCAACGACACAGCGGCCATCGAGGCCGGCATCCGTCCGGAAACCGCCGCTGTTTTGTTAGAGCCGATCCAGGGCGAGGGCGGTGTGAACATGGCCACACCCGAATTCCTGCGCGCCGTGGCCGCCGTTTGCAAAAAGCACGACCTGCTTCTGCTTTTCGATGAAGTCCAGGCCGGTTTCGGCCGCTGTGGCGACTCGATGGCCTGGCGCATGATCTCTCCGGAAATCCAGCCCGACGGCATCTCGTGGGCCAAGGGCATGGGCGGCGGTGTGCCGATTGGCGCGTTCTGGCTTAGCGACCGCGTGATTGATGACTCGGGCACCGCGCTTTCCTCGCTGATGGGCCCGGGTTCGCACGGTTCCACCTACGGCGGAAATCCGCTCGTCTGCGCCGCGTCGCTCGCCGTGCTTAAGGAAATCCGCCAGAAGGAACTCGCCGCCCACGCGCTGCTGATGGAAGTGCGCATCCGCGAAACGATCCGCTCGTGGAACCTCCCCGTCATCACCGCGGTGCGTGGCAGTGGATTGTTGTTAGGCATCGGTCTCGATCCCGCGCTCATCCCCACGCCGGAGGGGAAAACCGCCGCGCTCGTCGTAGTCAGCAAGCTGATGGAACATGGTTTGTTAACTCCTCCGGCAGGACCCAACACCTTCCGCCTGCTGCCTCCGCTCAACGTGACCGAGGAGGAAATCGACGAGGCGCTTGCCATTATCAAGACGGCGCTTGCCTCCTGACACTTCATTCGCCCGACGGTCATAGACCGACGCTACAGACATCTCAATTTCATGAAACATCTTCTCTCCATCGAACAACTCAACGCCAAGGAAATCACCCATCTGTTAGAATCCGCCGCGCACCTCAAGCTCCAGCGCGGGCGAGACGGCAAACAACTCGCCGGCCAGACATGGGCGATGATATTCACCAAATCATCCACGCGCACCCGCGTTTCATTCGAAGTCGGCATCCGCGAGCTCGGCGGCTTTCCGATGTTTCTTTCGAAGAACGACATCCAGCTCGGCCGTGGCGAGCCGATCAAGGACACGGCGCGCGTGCTGGGCCGCATGGTGCACGGCGCGATCATCCGCACCTACGCCCAAAGCGATGTGGAGGAATTCGCCAGTTTTTCCGGCATTCCCACCATCAACGCGCTCACCGATGACGAGCATCCCTGCCAGATCCTCGCTGATCTTCTAACCATTCAGGAAAAGCTCGGCGGCTGGGAAAACCGCAAGGTCGCCTTCGTGGGCGACGGCTTTTCCAACATGACGCGCTCCTGGATGTGGGCGGCCAAGCGGCTTGGTTTCGAGCTTGCGGTGGCCTCGCCGGTTTCCTGCCAGCCGCCTGCGGATTTTCTAACAAATTTGGACGCGCCGAACGTGAGCGTCACCGCCGATCCCGCAGAGGCTGTGAAAGACGCGCATGTCATCAACACCGACGTGTGGCTTTCGATGGGCCAGGAGGACCAGAAAGAGAAGGAAGTGGAGTTCGCCGGATTCGAGGTGACCGCCGCGCTGCTCGCCAAGGCCGCGCCCGGCCACATCGTCCTGCATTGCCTGCCCGCCTACCGTGGCAAGGAGATCAGCGAGGAAGTGCTCGAACTCCACGCCAATACCATTTTCCAACAAGCTGAAAACCGCCTCCACGCGCAAAAAGCGGTGCTCGTCGCCATCGCACGGTCACACTGAACGGGGCGCTTGTTTTTACTCCGCCATCGCATCCCGGCACCAGGCCAGCGCCATCAATGCGTAACCGGTGCCATAAGGTTGATGATAACTGTAGAGCGGAAAATCCCACCATGAGCCGTCGCCGTCCTGGCGCTTGATGAGGATCGCCGCAAGTTGCCGGGCATAGGGCGCGTGCTTTTCGCGAGGCAACAGCGCCAGCGAGCGTGTGAAATAATAAACGCCGTAATAATAGAAATAGCCGGCGATTTCGAAGTGCCCCTCATGCGGGACCGGCCGCTTGCGGGCGATGTCGAGCCAGCCTTCGCGTTCGATGAAACGTTGCAGCCAGGTTTCGATCACCTCGTCGGTCACCGTTTCATCGCCGAAGACTCGCATCGCGGCATTGCACGATTGCGAGCGTGCCAGCGAGCCGGCCGGGCGGTTGATCGGCAACCGCGGGTGGTTGCGGTGCGGGTGGGAATAGGTGTAGGAGAAATCCGGCGTCCGCTGGCGGCGCAGTCCGGCGAGTGCGGACTTGATGGTTTTTTCGTCGAGCGTGAGGCCCATCGAATCGCGGGCGGAAGCCATCGCCAGTAGCATCGTCGCGGTGGTGAAGGATGTGGGAATGCCGGATGGCCGCCGGGTCGCGAGCTCATCGAAGATGTCGAGATAACTCCAGCCACCGAAGACATCCTCATAGCGGTTGGCGAGGTCGATTTGTTGCTGGGCGAGTCGCGCCCATTCGGCCTTGTGCTGCGGGTCCATCTCGATGGAATGCAGCCGCTGGAATGCATGCAAGCCGTAGGCATGGCCCCAGACATTGTAGGTGGTGGTGGTGTCGGCGCGGCGCAGTTTCGGCATTTCCGCAGCCATCCACGCGGCCGCCTTTTCGATGGCCGCGCGGGTTTCCGGCCGCGCGTCACGGGAATCGATCAAGCCGCACAAGGCCAGGCTGCTGGTGCCTGCGCGGAAGGCGTGATGCGCTCCCGGCAGCGGCGCGTAAACAGTGAGGCCCTTGGTCATCGTCGGCCCGCCCCATGAGCCGTTCGCGTTCTGTGATTTTGTTAGAAAAGAAACCCCGCGGCTGATGGCGGCATCCAGCTCCGCAGTGGTGACTGCGTCATCCGCGCGCGCCATCATCGCCGTCATGACAAAGGCGGCGGCGAGCACGCGGCGTGTCAGGAGTTGGATCATTTCGCTGGCGGGACGATCACTACCTGGCCGCTCTCCAGACCTGATAGAATTTCGCAATCGTTGTTGAAGACGCGTCCGCGTTTCACCGGGCGTCGCTCGGTTTTTCCATCGGCGAGTTTCACCTCCACCGTCCATCCGGCGGCTCCAAGCTCGACTGCCTTGATGGGAAGGACAATCGCATCCGGTGATTCATAAGCCAACAGGCTGAGGTTCACTCCGGTCATAGGAGCCACGAGCGGTTGTGGCTGCCAGTCGGCCGAAAACTCCGCTTTGATGCGACCGTCGGTGTCCGGCGCGGATGACAGATCACTTAACTTCACGGCAAGCTCGGCATCCTCGCGGCCGGCAAGCCAGGCAATGCCGTTATTCCCGGCCACAAGCTGGGATGCAGCCGCGCTTTCAAGCCATGTCACCAGCTTCAATTTGGCATCCATGGGGATGAATGCCGCGAATGGCCGCCGCGCTGCGGGCCGGCCGTGGACAACGAGGGTCTTGGTCGAGTCGCCAGGCAACCAGCGCCCGTTCTCGATCGAGCCATGATAAAACCAACCGTCAACCGGTGCGTTGAACTCGAACTGTTTGCGATCGGCATTGAGTTTTGCCAGCGATTCTTTTTCGCGCGCCAGGGCGGTTTGCAAACTGTCGATTTCAAGTTTTTTACGGGTGATGGCGCGCGGCGCCTCCACCTCGGATTTGGCCAGTGCGATGGCGGCATCACGTTCCGCATCGGCGAGTTTCACCGCCTCGCGCCGGAGCAGCACCTCGTGGGTGCGCTGGCGGGTGAGTTGTTGCATGCGGAAATCGAACTCCGCCGCCTCCACGCGGTCTTGCTGGCGTTTGAGGATGATTTCTTCGGTTTCCTCGGTGAGATCGTCCGCTTCATACATCTTCTTGAGTTGGCGGAGTTCCTCGCGCTGGTTTTCGAGAAACATCTCCGCCCGCTTTAACTTCTGATCGGCGGTTTCCTCATCGGCCTTGCGCCGGACGGTGGTGAAATATTGGTTTTCCTCCTTCGCCTCTGCCGCCACGCGCCGCAGCCCCTCAAGCTTGTGCGGCGTGGTTTCCTCGAGATGTTTCAGCTCAAGCGCGGCTTGGGCGATCTCCAGTGTTTTGGACTCCACTGATTGCAGAGTATCATGGATTTTGCGATCGATGTTTTGCGGATCGAAGGCTACCAGCACATCGCCTTTTTTTACCCGGCTGCCGTGGGGAATGATTTGGCTGATTTCGAAATCCGACCATGCGTCCGCCTTGAGAGCGAGCAGGGTGAACACCTCGGGCACGGCGTTTGCAGTGAATGATTGGCGGATGACAAAGGGCCGTTTCTCAATCGTGATCTCGGTGGTTTCGGCGGCACCGGGCACCGGTGCCAGCAGCCAGGCGGCAGAAAGGATGGCAGTGAGACGAATCATGGCGGGCTTGTTTTTCCGGGCAGGAATAACGGTCCCCGCATGCAAATTTGCAAGCCCCTTCACCCATGCGCGTCAAGTTAAGCACGCTGATCCCCGGGTCCGCTTCAGAACAATGAAGCCAGCCGGTGCACATCGCTGGTGCCGATGAGAATGAATACATGGCGCTCGTCCTCCCAGCTGGCGGTGGCCCAGTTGCCTTCTTGCGAGAAGGTAGGATGTTCGCGCGCGGGCAGCTCGCCATCCACATCCTCGCGGCGGAAAATGACCAGATGGACGATGCCGTTTTTCTCCTCGTCGAAACAAACGACCGAACCGCGTTTGCTGTCGATGGCGAATTCGCGGCAACCGATGCTCTTCACGCCGACCAGTCCTGGCGGCAGGCAGCCGGGACACGGCAGCTTGCGTGATTTCAGGTGATCGATCAGTTCACCATGGTTCTCGCGCGTCTCGTCCAGACTGAAGAGCGGCGATTGGTAGGCGCGGATGAAGCTGGCTTGGACGACGTCCACCGGCAGTCGCCCTGCACGTGTTGTTGCCGGGGCCTTGCCCGCGTTTTGGGTGAGCGTGAATGCGAGCGCCACCCCGGCAGCGGCAGCCGTGGGGATGGCAAAACGCCTCCACAACGACTTGGGAGGAAAGGTGACGGAGTCGCTGCGCTCCATGGCGGTGAGAATTTCGCGGCGCAGATCCGCAGGTGGCCGGATCGAAGCAAGTGCGCCGATCATTGCGGCATCAAGCGCGTCTTCGGCTTGGGGGAAATCGCCGCGTTGTCCGGCAAGGCAGCCAAGGATGTCATGGCGCAGCGTTTCGGGAAGTTCCACCGAGACGAGCGCCTCGGCAAACGCGGCGTCGAAGGCACGTTCAGCGGCGAGCCATTCGCCGAGTTCGCGGTCCTCCATGGCCAAGGCGAGCGCCTCGGCGAAATCGCGGTCATTTGCATCCGCGCCATCCGGCCGGAAACTCCGCAGGATGAATTTTGCCTGTTCCTTATCCATGGTGTTGTTGCATTTCCCCGTTTTGAATTTGCAGGATGTTTTTGGGCGCGCTCGAAGGCTCTGCCATCATCTTGCGGCGCAGCATTTCCTTGCCGCGCGAAAGCCGCGACATGACGGTGCCGATGGGCACGTCGAGAATCTCCGCGATGTCCTTGTAACTGTGCTGCTGGAGATAGAACAACGCAAGCGGCGCGCGATAGGTCTCATCCATCTCACCCAGCAACTCCAGCGCGCGCTGGCCGTCCATCTGCCGGTCGGCATCGTGCTTCGGGCTGGACAGTGCCTCGGCGGCTTCTTCATCGAGCGGCTCGTCCGAGAATCGCGAGGCGCGCCGGCGCAGGCTGAGAAACTCGCGGTGCAGGGTGGTGAAAAGCCAGGTTTTTGCCTTCGACTGGTCGCGCAGTTGATCGCCTTTGGCGGCCCAGATGCAGAAGGTTTCCTGCACCAGATCCGAGGCGGTGGCCGCATCACGCGATAGCGACATCGCGAAGCGGAACAGCGCCTGATAATGGGCATCGACCAGTTTTTCAAATTCGCTCATGGGCAGGTATGGGAGGATATGCGCGGTTTTTTATTCCGCAAATTGTGCGCTTATGGCGTGGCGGTATAAAGCACTTGCTGGAGGTAGAGCCCGTCGGCCGGGGCGCAGTTCGGCGACTTGCCGAGCGGCAGGCCGGGCGCTTGGTCGAGCAGGGCGGCCAGGTCGTCCATGCGTATGCGGCCCTGCGCGGCATGGATGGCGGCCCCGGTGACGAGGCGGACCATTTTGTAGAGAAAGCCATCGCCGGCATAAGTGATGCGGTAGCCATCGGCGAGGGTTTCGAGGTCCGCGCGGTGGATGCTGCGGTGCCAATCCATGTCCGGAGTTTCGTTTCCGCGGTATGCGGCGAAGGCATGAAAATCATGACGTCCGGTGAACAAGGCGAGTGCCTGCCCCAGCGCAGTGGCATCCAGCAGGCGCGGCAGGTGCCATGCCAGTCCGGCCTTCAATGGCGGCAGCACCGGCTCCGTGCAGATATCATAATGATAGATTTTGCCAGTGGCGGAAAAGCGGCTGTGGAAATCCGCCTCCACCTCCTCGCAGGCCATGATGCGGATGGTGGCCGGCAGCTTGCAGTTAAGTGCCGGCACCCAGTTGAAGGGGTTCATCGAAATTTCCGGCGGCGGATCAAAATGGGCGATCTGCCCGAGTGCGTGGACGCCGGTATCCGTGCGGCCGGAGCCCTGGAGCTTCACCGGTTGCTTCGCCACTTCCTCCAGCGCACGCAGGATGAAGTCCTGCACCGTATTGCCACAGGCCTGTGACTGCCAACCGTTGTAGGGGCGTCCGTCGTAGGCGATGGTGAGTTTCAAGCGCATGGGCGAATGCTTATGGTTCCTAAGTGCGCGCGCTTTCCTCCGCCACTCCCTTGATGTGCGGCCAGACGCGGATGGCCTCGATGATCATCCAGATTTCCACCGCCAACGTGGCGACGGCGAAAATGGCCAGCACCCAGTCACCCTGCGCCAGCCACGAGCTTTCCGCGCCCAGCGAGCGGTAAAACAACTGATATCCCAGCGCCCACGCCGGCAGCACCAACATGAACACCGTGGGAACCGCCACAAACCACAGCGGCATCGCACGCCGTCTCATCCAAAACAGAATGACGATGAATGCCAGGCCGCCGAGCAGTTGGTTGATTGCTCCGAAGAGCGGCCAGAGAATGAATCCACCCTGCCCGGCTGTTTGCCATGACCAGCTTTCCCCGGCCCGCGGAGCGGCGGCAAGCAATGCGGCGACCGCCACCGCGAAGATCGTCGCGCCGTGGCGGTTGCTCAACCAGGTGAGCGGATTTCCGGTGATTTTGATCCCGGTGTGTGGCGCGTTCACCGGGCGGTGTTTGAGCAAGGTGCCCGCCAGCTCCTCGATCACATAACGCTGGAGCCGGCACGCGGTGTCCATCGTCGTCGCCGCGAAGGAGGCCACCAGGACTCCGACAAGCGCCGTGCCTGCGCCGACCGGCAGCCCGATGGCGCGCAGGAAATTCGACGCCCCCTGCACGAAGGCGCCCAGCGCCCCATTCGCGGCGGTCGGCCAGTCCGCATAGCGCGACGCCCAGGCCGCCGCGCCCGTGAGCAGCTCGCCGTCCGCGTTGCGGATGCCCAGGCTGATGCCCGCCACGCAGGCGAGAATCACGATCACCGCGAGAAATCCTTCTAACAGCATCGACCCGTATCCCACGGCCTGCGCGTCGGTCTCGCGCTTGAGTTGTTTCGATGTGGTGCCGGATGAAACGAGGCAGTGAAATCCGGAGATCGCCCCGCAGGCGATGGTGATGAAGAGAAATGGCACCATCATCGGCAGCGCGGAACCATGGCCGGTATCGATCGCCGGAGCCACGATCTCCAGCCGCGCGTTGGTTTCCCCTCCGTTGGGAACACCGAATAATGCCGCGGCCACCAAGCCCAGCAACAACAGGCCCATGGCGCTGATCAACTGCAGCGAGTTGATATAATCGCGCGGCTGCAGCAAAAGCCAGACCGGCAGCACCGAAGCCGCATAGGAATACACCAACAGAAAACCCACCCACGCGATCAAGGGCCACGTGCTCAGCCAGAGGTTGATTTCATGCAGCACCCCCACATCGCCGAAAAACACGCTCAGATACATCAGCACCAGCGCGATAAGTGAAGGAACCAGCAGTTGCGCTCCCTTGCGGTGCATGTGATGCCCGATCAACATCGCCAGCGGGATCTGGAGCAAACATGGCAGGATCGACGAGGGAAAAGCCTGGAACACCTTCGCGATCACCACGCCGAAGATCGCCAGCACCACCGTCAGCGCGAGGAAGAGGATCGAGAGGAACAACACACGCGTCCGCGGATGGATCACCCGTCCGGCGATGTCGCCAACCGTCTGGCCGCGGTTGCGCAGCGAGACCACCAACGATCCCAGATCGTGCACCGCGCCGATAAAGATCGACCCGAACACGACCCAGACCAAGGCCGGCACCCAACCCCACATCACCGCCAGGGCCGGCCCGACAATCGGACCGGTGCCCGCGATCGACGTGAAATGGTGGCCGAAGACCACACTCTTGGCGGTGGGCACATAGTCGGTGCCGTCCTCCATTTCCACAGAGGGAACCAGCGCGTGCTCATCAAGCTTGAACAACTTGCGAGAGAGCCAGCGGCCATAAGTGTGATATGCGATCAGGTAGGCAACGAAGGCTCCGAGCGCGATGAAAAGGGTTTCCATGTCGGGAAATTCAAAACCGGGACCATCCGTTCAGGCGAGGCCAAATCGCGGAAGCGCAAAGCGGGTGTTCTCACACCGGCGGGAAGCAGCCCTTGTCATCTCCGGTTTTCCCGTGCCAGCATCGCGCCCAAGGTGAAGCTTCCACTCATCATCTGGCTCATCAGCGATGGCAAGCCAGGCCATGAAAACCAATCGCTCGGCCTCGCCGAGGCGCTCGGACGACGCATGCCATGCCAAATCCACCGGATTTCAATCGCCGGAAAAAGCGGGCTGATCGGGCGGATTCGCCGCGCTTGCGCGGAAAGCGCCGCTTTTCCCGCGCCGGACTTGATTCTCGCCGCAGGCCACGCCACCCATCCGGCCTTGCTGTGGCTGTCGCACAAGCACCGCGCGAAAAGCATCGTGCTGATGAAACCGAGCCTGCCGATCTCATGGTTCGATCTCTGCATCGCGCCTGCACATGATTTCCCCATGGCTTGCACACGTCCGAACCTCATCCTCACCCGCGGCGCGCTCAACCGCGTGACTCCCGGCGAAGGCGAAAGATCCGGCAAGCTCATCCTCCTCGGCGGCCCGTCGAAATCCCATGGCTGGAATGGCGAAGCCATGCTTGATATGTTGGCCTTGGCCACCGACCGCGGCGGCTGGGAACTCACGGATTCCCGCCGCACTCCAGAGGGGTTTCTCGATCAGGTGCGCGAAAAACTCCCGGGCATCACCGCGATTTCCCACACCGAAACCCCGCCCGGCTGGGTGCCGGAAAAACTCCGCATGGCGAAGGAAGTCTGGGTGACCGAGGATTCCGTCTCGATGATCTACGAGGCGCTCACCAGCGGCGCACGCGTCGGCCTGCTGCCGGTGCCGCGGATGACGAAAAACTCGCGCGTCCTGCGCGGGATCGACGGATTGTTGGCCGATGGATACCTCACGCCGTTCGCGCGCTGGGCTGAAACCCAGCGCATCACCCGTCCGCCGGATACCCTGTGTGAAGCGGAACGCTGCGCGGATTTAACCTTGCAATTCACTGCCGTCCCACAGACTGGGCGCGGCGCGCCCTGAGCCTTGATTTTGCAAGGCCCTGAGGTCGTTTCGGGAGAATGGCGATTGCGACTTTTTTGCGAGCAGTTGATATATCCCGGTGTTTACACGGCGATGCTGTCCCATGAC
>CANLKN010000070.1 GCA_947491475.1 Akkermansiaceae bacterium
CGCGCGGTTTCAGACCAGGCACCGCCGACAGGGCTTGCCAGCTCGATTCCTCGTTCCAACTTCAGCCGTGGTAATCCGGCTTCATTTTCCACAAGAATCGAGTGCAGTGCTTCCGTGCAGTCGAACTTCGAGCGGAACAACTCCTCCAACGCCAGATCGATGCCAGCGGGCACGATCTTGTAAATGTAACGTCCACGTTCGCGCAACTGCACCGGCTCTTCGTTCCTTGCCTCCGCTTCCGCATCGGTCCAGCGGATCAGGTCCGCAATCTCGCCGCTTCCACCATTCGTCTTGCGCGTACTCCAGATTTGCACCTTCGCCACGACACGGCCCTGTGCATCGCGGCAGGGAACCAGAAACGATGGCTGGATTTCGGCTGGCATGTCAGGCTTCGGAAAAGGTGACGAACTGATCGCGGATCAACTTCCGATACATCCGCAGAAGCTTGTCGAAACTCAGTGTATATCTTGCCGCGTCCAAAGGCTTGCCGGCGTTCTTCAACTTCAGTGCTGCAAAAACGCTTTCCGGCGAATGCGTTGCCTCGTTCTCCGCCTTTCCCGCCTTTTTGCACGCATCGAGGAAATCCTTCGGATCGGTTCCAGTTCGGTCCGCGCCGCAGGCATAAGCCATCGCCCAAAGCAGTCCTTCCAGCTTGGTGCGCGAACCATGCAATTTCGGGAGAAGCTTCTGCACGATCACGGCATCCATCGCAGCGTCGAACCAGTCATCTCCTTTTGCGTCCTTGCCGGACAGCACCTGATAGAAGTGCATGAACCGCGCCGCTTCATTCGCCACCCGGAAGCCGAATTCCGCGTTGTGCTCTCCCAGCAAATCGAAGAACAGCAGCATCTCCTCCCCGAACCGCTTGGCGACGCCTTCCGGCACCCTGAGTTCCTTGTTAGACTCAACCGTGAAACTTTGCCCGAAACCCTGCTTGAACCCTTCGGCATTGAACGCTTCCAGATACACCCGTCCGGGGGAACCGAGAAACTTCACCAAATCCTCCCGCTCGACCCTGAACTCGATCACATTCGCCCGGTCCAGCACCTTCGGCGAAAACATGTAGGTCGTCTCGTCCACGTTGACCGTGCCGATGATGTACAGGTTGGATGGAAGACGGAACTTCGGCGCGACGCCGGATCGCAAGCCGTCCCACTTCTCATCAGGTTCTCCCCTCCGATACAGCTCGGTGAACTCGCCGGATTCAATCAACGACAGTAAATCAGCGAAGTAGCGCTCGACGTGGGAGAGATTCATTTCATCGAGAATCAGGAAATGCGGCGTGCCGTCACCTTCCGCTTCCGCAGCCCGTTGGATCAGATCCAAGGCTGGGCGCGTGACGTAGCGTTTCGGATCAAGCCCGTCAGGATAACCGAGAATCGCGTCGCTCCCCGTCCAATCCGCTCCCACCGGAATAACGAGATGTGCGGGGCTTTCCTCATCCTCGGCGGCTGGTGCCAGCCAGCGGGCAAACGCTTGGGCCAGCTTCGTTTTCCCGGATCCGGCGAGACCGCTCAGAATCACGAAGCGCTTGGAACCCAAGGCGGAAGCGAAGCGGAGGAATAGGGGTTCTGAAACATGGAGTCCAACGTCCTTCCTGGCTGCGAGACTTGTGAACGCACCGACAAGTTCGGGAAGATTAGCCGTTCCAATTTGCAAGTCGGGCAGATACTCCTGCGGAGCGGCAGCCGAATCTTGCAGCATCTGTGTCACATCAATGCTTTCCAGAGCATTTGCCCCTTGATCAAAAAGCACATTCAGTTCCTCCGTCGCGAGTCCTAACTCGCGGATAAAACCTCCACGGAGTTTCTCACAAAGAACCGCAATGTCCGTGACAGTCCCAAATACTTCTTCGATGTCCGTTGCTCGGTAATACCAAATGGCTGAATCAAGCACCGTTGGAAGCTCGCCGTTCGCCTTGAGAATTAATTCTGGCAATGTGGCTATATATTCGACCTTGAGAGCTCCCCGTCTTGGCTTTGCTCCTTCGATCCGAACTGCTGATGACCACTTAGGCCCAGAGAGGGTATCCGCGGGACCGTTTGTAGTCCATTTTCGACTTACATATTTTTCTGCATTTGCTGTTCCAAATACTTTTACGAATGGCTCAAAACCAGCGGGCATTGAGTGCTGTTCAGCAGCAGGAAAGGTTGCCGCCAAATCTCTCATCGCTCCGGTAAAATCTGGATCTCGACTAGAGAACGAGATTTCAACTGTTCCGGCCCGCACAAGAGCCCTTTTTAGAACCAAAAAATCAACGAATCCCGATCTGGCTTTTGACAGAACCAATCGTTGTATTGCACCGGTTAAAACCAACGGAGTGAAAAACTTGGCCATAATTCAGATCAGGTTAGCTCGGAGAGATTGCCGCATAACTTCGCAATATTCTTCTTTGATATCGATAGCGATGGACCTAAATCCGTGACTTTTTGCAAAAAGTAGCGAAGTGCCACTTCCCCCAAATGGATCGAGCACAATGCCGCGTGGAGGGGTGCTGGCCAGAATGGGAATCCTAACGAGCTCTTGAGAAAATGAAGCTTTGTGAGAAGTTCCGCCTTTAGATATTGGAACTTCCCATGTGTCTGTGGGAGGCATATAGGTTCCGCGAGTCGTCTTCCTGCCTACCGCAACACGATTATAGTAGTAGAAACGCTGCGTTACGAAATGGAACACATATTCGTGAGACATGCAGCTTCGGTCCGCGACTTGATCTGGAATAGGATTTGGTTTCACCCAAACATTATCGTTTCGCACGATCCACTCCTTATCCTGCATGGCTATGGCAAAACGGTGCGGCAGCAGAAGGAGTTGCTTGTTTTTGCAGAGCTTTCCATCACCACGCCGGTCCTGAGGCCGGAGACCAAAACGGCGGGCGTCCTGTTTCTTATCCTTGCCGCGGTGCTCGCCGCGCCCGTTCCAATAGGTATCTCCCAAATTCACCCACAAACTTCCGGAAGTTTGTAGGACTTCCCTTACATCGCTGAACACGTCCACCAGCTTGGAGATGAATTCGTAAGGCGTCTGTTCCAAGCCGATCTGCCCCGCGACGCCATAATCGCGTTGCCCGTAGAAGGGCGGCGATGTCACGACACAATCGGCATAAATCCCGGCTTCCCGCAGCCAACCCAATACTTCCCGCACATCACCACAAAAGATCATGGAATCCTTGTCGGCATAATATGCCTTTTTCCGGAGGGCCGCAGATTCAAAAACTTCTTGGGAAATCGCCAGCGGATGCTTGGCCCGCGCCTGCTGTTCTTTAGCTGAAATGCCCCGCTTGCGTCTCAATGCCTCGCCGGGATGGAGCGACCACCTTTCCTCGTAAGCGTCATGCACGGGATTCGTGTCTTCCGGTTTCAAAGTTTTCGCTTTCGACTTTGAAGCCGGCAATTTTGCTTCCTCCTTTTTGGCAGGAGTTCTTTTCTTGTCGGGAGTCGTTAGTTTTTTAGGGGGCATTGAGTCAAAAGATTCAATTTCAGTCCGTCACTCTCGAAGAGGCCAAAGCCTTGAAGCCGAGGAATCCGGGGTCAAAGAAGCACGAGAAGGTCACGCGCTTGGGAGAGTGGGGCGAAGTTTGAAGACGCGGAAGGAGGCAGGCCCACTGGGGCCGAACGGGACCTGCCATGCGGAATGCAATCGCCGTTTGGAGTCCCAATACCCCGACTTCTCTGATCCAGTTCAGCGCTGGCAAAGAGTATCTGGGAGTTGGATTCTGCTCCACAAGACAAGGTAGCCACTCCACGGCGGAGAGTGGCGAGGTCGCGGAACATGGTGCGACGACCGGCGTGTGTCGGGCGGAAGGAGGCATGAAATAGCGTCCTTCCGGTGGACGGGGAGTTGAGAGGGTCGCACACAGTCGACCGCAACGGCCTTTAGCCGCTCCCCGTGGGGGGCGACCTGGACATGCGCCGCCGCCTCCCCGGCCTTTTGGGTCGGTTTGGCGGCAATGTTGCGGTCATTGCCGACCGCTGTGTGCGAGGACTCTCACATCCCCATCCGCCGAGGCGGACGCTGTGAGTCAATCTGTCCGAGCGGGGTGCGGCAAGGGTAAAGGTTGAGCCGTCTGGGAACTTGAGATGCTTGCGAGTCGGCGCCATCACAAGCCAGCTCGCTCAGAATTTCGCTAGGCGGCCGCCTGTTGGAATTCGGCGGAAGGGGTAAGAAGAATCAGTGGCGGACGTGGCCGGGGGGCTGCCAGCACGCACAGCGAAACGCAAGAAAGTCCGGCGCAGTAAGCGGAAGCTGATCAAGGCGGAAGGTCTGGAGAGCGCCAAGTCGATGATCGAGCGCATGTTCCAAGAGATCGAAGTGGGCAAGGTTTACACCGGCAAGGTTGTTTCCATCACCGCGTTCGGCGCGTTCATGGAAGTGCTGCCCGGCAAAGACGGCCTCATGGCAAGCCGCTTCCCGCCGGGCTTGGGTCCGGCGGTATCGGGAATTATATCCGCCGCAGCATCAATACTCGCGTTGCAGCAGGTGCGCGGCGATTTGTTCGAGGCGCGTGGCTTTTTTGCCCAGCGGCTTGAGCGCGTTCATGGCGGCCTTGGTGAGCTTGGCGGCCTCGTTGCGCGAGGCGGCCAGCCCGATGACGGAGGGATAGGTGGTTTTTTCCACCGCCTGGTCCTTGCCGGCGGTTTTGCCAAGCACTTCGGTGCTTTGGGTGACATCGAGGATGTCGTCGATCACTTGAAATGCGAGGCCGAGGTGGTGGCCAAAATCCGTTAGAGCGGCGAGTTTGGCAGGCGTGGCGTTGGCGGTCATCGCGCCGAGGCGCAGCGAGCTTGTTAGAAGCGCGGCGGTTTTTGCCTCGTGGATGCGCACCAAATCGCGCTTGGTGAGTTTTTTCCCCTCGCCATCGAGGTCCATCACCTGGCCGCCGATGAGTTTCCGGCTGGATCCGGTTTCGGCGAGTTCGGCGATGTAGTCGCGCGTGCCGTAGCGCGGGGTAGGTGGAGTTTCGGAAAGAACCAGGAATGCTTCTGTGAGTAGCGCGTCTCCGCAAAGTATAGCCATGCCCTCACCATAGACCTTGTGGCAGGTCGGCCGGCCGCGGCGGAGGTCGTCGTTGTCCATGGCGGGCAAGTCATCGTGAACCAGCGAGTAAGTATGCATCAACTCAACCGCACAGGCCGGAGCAAGGGCATCCGCCGTCTCACCACCGCATGCTTCCGCCGCAGCAAGGCATAACACCGGGCGCAGCCGCTTGCCTCCGGCAAATATGGCATAGCGCATCGCCTCATGAATCGTGGACGGCCGTTCCTTCACCGGCGGCAGATAGGCATTCATCGCCGCATCCACCAAAGCGGCTCGGTCGGAGAGGTAGGATTTCAGGTCCATGACGTTAGGATATTGGATCGTGGATTGTTGATCGTGGATAGTGGATAATCTTCAATCCGCTATCCGCTATCTACTATCCCTTCACAAAATCTCTGCGATTTGCACGGCGTTGAGGGCCGCTCCCTTGCGGACCTGGTCGCCCACGACCCAGAGGTCGAGCGCGTTGTCTAGCACGATGTTCCTGCGGATGCGGCCGACGAGGCAATCGTCCTTGCCAGTGGTATCGAGCGGCACCGGAAAGATTTTGTTAGATGGATCATCGACGACCAGGATGCCGGGTTTTCCGGCATAGGCGGCGCGCGCGGCATCCGCATCCACCGGCTTTTCAAACTGTGCGGTGATGGAAACCGAGTGCGAGCGATAGACGGGCACGCGAACGCAAGTGCAGGAAACCTTGAGGTCTTCGAGCCCCATGATCTTGCGGCCTTCATGCAGCATTTTGAGCTCCTCCTTGGTGTAGCCGTTGTCGGTGAAGACATCCACCTGCGGGATCACGTTGAAGGCGATCTGGCGCGGATACACTTTTGGCGTGAACGGCTGGCCGGTGGCGATGGCTTTCACCTGCTCTTCCAGCTCGATAATGCCCTGCGCACCCGAACCGGAGACGGCTTGGTAGCTGGAGGCGATGACTGACTTGAGTCCGAACGCCTCATGCAGCGGCGCGAGCGCCATCAGCGAGATGATGGTGGTGCAATTCGGGTTGGCGATGATGTTGCGCGGGCGGTTCTTCGCGGCTTGAGGATTGATTTCCGGCACCACCAACGGGACGTCGGCATCCATGCGGAAGGCGGACGAGTTATCGATGACCACCGCACCAGCAGCAGCGGCTGAGGGGGCGTATTCCTTGGAAATCCCGCCGCCTGCGGAGAATAACGCGATGTCCACGTCCTGGAACGAATCGTGGGTGAGCTCCTCAACGGTGAGCTCCTCGCCGCGGAAAGTCATGTGTTTGCCGGCAGATCGCGAGGAGGCGAGCAGTTTCAATTTGCCGAGAGGAAAATTCCGCTGTTCGAGGCAAAGGAGCATTTCCACGCCGACGGCACCCGTCGCGCCAACAATCGCCACTTTGGGATGATTCATGGTTGATAAGCCGGTTTTTCGGAACCGGGGCGCGCAAGATAGCGCGTCGGAGGCGGCTGGCAACCTATTCGTTGATTTCGCTGGCGGCTCAATCCGATCAGTGGGCTGCGATTCTCACCGCTTTTGCGGCCATTGCTTCGGCCATGTCAAAGTCCACCGCGCTGCGGGCGTGGATACGACAAAGCGGCTGGCCGGCATGGATGGTCTCGCCCGTTTTGACGAGGCGGTCGAAGCCGACCGCGAAGTCCACGCCGTCGCTGGCTTTGGCACGGCCGGCCCCGAGTTGCAGCGCCGCCTGGCCAATCAATCCGGCATCCACCTTGGAAACCTCACCAGTGGTTGGCGCGAGCATTTCGCGGATGATCGGGGCCTTGTGAATCCTGCCGAGGCACGGGAGATCAGCCGGATTTCCACCTTGAGCCGCGACGAGTTGGTCGAATTTCCGCCGTGCGCTGCCGTCGTCGAGCAGCCTCTCCAGTTCCAAGCGGGAAACTCCGGCGATTTTTTCCGCAAGATCAAGCACGATGACCCGCAAGTCGGCGGGACCGCCGCCTTCCAGGCATTCGAGAGCTTCGATGACTTCCAATGAATTTCCGACCGACCGACCGGTAGGTTCTTTCATCGGATTAAGGACAGTGAAGACTTCGACGCCCATTTCGCGACCGACGGCGACCATGCTGTCGGCGAGAATTTCGGCGTCGTGTTTGGTTTGCATGAATGCGCCGCTGCCGAATTTCACATCCAGCACGAGGCGGTCGAGCGATTCGGCGAGCTTTTTGGACATGATCGAAGCGGTGATCAGCGGGATCGATGGCACGGTGCCGGTGACGTCGCGCAGGGCGTAGAGCTTGCGGTCGGCTGGGCAGAAGTGCTCGGTCTGGCCCATCATGACGAGGCCGGTTTTGTCCAATTGGGCGGCGGCTTGATCGAGTGAGAGGTGGACGTTGAATCCGGGGATGGATTCGAGTTTATCGAGGGTGCCGCCGGTGATGCCGAGGCCGCGACCGGATACCATGGGCACCCAGCAATCGGTGCAGGCAACAAGCGGCGCGAGAACGAGCGAGACCTTATCGCCGATGCCGCCGGTGGAGTGTTTGTCCACCACCGGCGGGTGTCCGGGCCGGTGGGTGAAACAATCGCCGCTGGACATCATGGCACGGGTGAGCGTGGCGGTTTCGCTGGCGGTCATGCCTTTGAACAACACGGCCATGGCGAAGGCGGACATCTGGTAATCCGGCACCTCGCCGGTTGTGTAGCCGGCGATGAGTTGCTGGATTTCGCGGGTGGAGAGTTCTTCGCCCTCGCGTTTGCGTGAGATCAGAGTGGGAATGTGCATGATGGTTCGAAAGCGGTGTCTGAGGTAGGCAGCACCATGATCCGTAGCATGGACTGCCACGGGCTGCCAGTCCTGAAAACCCCAATTCTTGTGTCCAGCCTCAGCCTCCCTCAGAGGCCGTGCTGGAAAAGCAGCCGCTTGACAAGCCTCTGTGTGGTAACGATGGTTGCCACATGACCATCCAAGCCAAAGTTCGCAAGATCGGCAATTCACTCGGCATTGTCCTGCCCAAGGAGGCGCTTCAGGCGCTGAAAGTGGGGGAGGGCGACATTTTGCATCTTACCGAGGGGGCCGAGTGCTCGCTGCGGGTGACGCCGGAACGTCCGGGGTTCCTGGAAGCCATGAAACTCGCCGAGGAGGGAATGAACCGCTACCGAAACGCGCTCAGGGAGTTGGCGAAATGAACGAGCCATTCTGGTTAGAACGCGGGGTCATTCTGGCGATTCAAGGGGAGCTTCTGGCCCGCTTCGGTGGCCTTGCGGGTATCCGCGATGAGGGGCTGTTCGATTCCGCATTGGGTCGTCCACTCCAACGCTTTCATTACGAGCAACCCGATCTATTCGAGCTTGCTGCCGGCTACGCACACGGGTTGGTGAAGAATCATCCGTTCCTCGACGGCAACAAGCGGATTGGTTTCATGGCAGCCTACACTTTCCTAGCGATGAATGGACAGCAACTCGAGGCACCCGAGGAAGAAGCCGTGCTCCAAACCCTGGCCCTCGCCGCCGGGGAAATTAATGCCGACCACTACGCGGCATGGCTGCGCAATTCCTGCTCGCCGCGCTGACGTGGTTGCGGCGTCCCGCCGCATGGAAACAGTGATATTGAGGCACACCCGCCGGCATGCCGTTCGGAAAATCTGCGGGTTTTCCCCACCTTGACCTCGCCAGCGCCATGTTTCAGTCTCCGGGGTGCGTTCGATTCTGATCACCGGAGGAAATGGTGGGCTCGGGCTGGCAATCGGCCGGTATTTCCTGAGTCACGATCCCGAGGCCCGCGTGTGGCTCGGCGTGCGGACTCGTCGCGACAAAGCCGCGATCCTTGCGGAAGAACACTCCGGGCGCTGTCGGTTGCTGGATCTTGAAGTCACCGATCCCGCAGCGTGGCAGGCCGCAGTGGAGGAAATCGTCAACACCGACAGCCGGCTCGACGTGCTGGTCAACAACGCAGGCCTGCACCGCGACTGCCTGCTCGCTACAATGCCCGCCGAGACCTGGCATCAAGTCATCGCCGCAAATCTCGACGCCACGTTTCACGGTTGCCGTGCGGCGGTCACCCCGATGATGCGCCAGCGCTTCGGGCGGATCATTAACATCGCTTCGTTGAGCGCCATCATGCCGCCGCTCGGCCAGACGAACTACGCCGCAGCGAAAGCCGGAGTGGTCGCCATGGGCCGGACCTTGGCTAAGGAAGTGGCGCGCGCCGGCATCACCGTGAATTCCATCCTGCCCGGCTACATCGAGACCGAGGCGATCGGCGAAATGGATGAGGAAGCGCGCAAGGCCGCGCAACGTGGCATCCCGATGCGTCGCTTCGGCAAACCCGCCGAGGTAGCGGCAGCCGTCTATTTCCTTGCCAGCGACGATGCGGCTTATATCACGGGCGCGGCATTGAAAATCGACGGCGGAATCTATTAATACATCACATTATGCAAGGCGACGAACTGCGGCAAAAAATCAAGGAGGTGATGGTCGAGGAGTTAATGCTCGACTACGCCGCGGAAGAGATCGGCAACAAAACAGCGATCTTCGGCGCGCACGGGCTCGGTCTCGATTCAGTGGACGCGCTGCAACTGGTCGTCGCATTGGAAAAACATTTCGGCTTGAAGATTGGAGACTCGGCGGCCGCCAAGGGTATTCTTGAAAACGTCGAAACCATCGCCGCAGAAATTGAAAAAACCGCAGTCTCCGCCTGAACAGCGACTGACCGCGCATGAAGGCCTTTTTTGTTTTCCTGCTCAAGTTCACGCTGACCGCCGTGTGCCTGGGCTGGGCTTTTTCTCAAGTGGATTTCAGCCACTCGGTGTTCACCCAGCCGGGTGCGGTGGATTACCGCTGGCTGACGGCCGGAGCCGCGCTAGCCGGACTATCTGTGGTCTTGTTGGGTATCCGCTGGTGGTGCTTTCTGCGCGGCCAAGGCATGCAGGTAAGCCTAGGCCGGGCCGTGGAGTTGATCATGATCGACGGACTCTTCAGCCTTGCCTCGGTGAGCGGGCTCGGCGGTTCTGCGGCGCGCATCATCCTGCTCATGCGCGATCATCCGGACCGTAAGCTGGTCATCGCAATGACGGTGATGGCGGATCACCTCGCAGGCATGGTTTCGCTGGCGCTGTTGTTTTTCATCATCTCGGCCGCGCACTTCGAATCCTTGGCAGATCCCAGCGCGCTCGGCCGCGGGGTAATCCACTTCGCATGGTTCTATCTAGGAGGCGGACTCGCGATGGTGGCGATGATCTTCATCTTCGCCTCGCCGCCATTCCACCGCAGGATCCATGCGAACGACCGTTTCGCCCGCTGGCCCTTGATGAAACGCATTCCCGAGATATATGATATCTATCGAAAAAACTGGCGGCTTTCACTCGCCGGTCTCGCCGTTTCCTTCCTGATGCTGGGTGCCTATTTCTCGTCCTACTTCTGCGGCCTGCGCGCCGTGGGCGGGGATACCTCCTTCGGCACGGTGATGACCGCCATGCCGGTCATCGATGCCATCAGCGGCATGCCCATCTCAATCGCCGGTGTGGGCGTGCGCGAAAAACTCTTCGAAGTGCTGCTGCGCGATCTGGCCAACGTGGCTCCGGAGACCGCCGTGGCGGCCTCGCTCGCCGGCTTCGCCTGCAATGCCCTGTGGGCACTGCTCGGTGCCTTGTTTTTCCTTAAAAAGCGCGACCGGATCCGGGTATCCGAGCTCGGTTCGCCGTCAAGCCCCACGCATCAGTGAGATTTCCGCCAGTGTGACCATCGCCTTGAGCAGGTCCTCGCGCGGAGCCGTCTTGAGGTCTGCCACGGTGACGGCGCGTTCGAGTGTGAACTTGCCGGAGCGGGTGCGGCGCAGCGCGCTGAGGTGGCCGCCGCAACCGAGTTTCGCGCCGATGTCGTGGGCGTAGGTGCGGACGTAAAAGCCTTTCGAGCAGTTGACGATGAAATCGACTTCAGGCAACTCAATGCGCGTCACTTGATAGCCTGTGACGCGGACCGGACGCAGTGCGCGTTCGACCTCCTGGCCCTTGCGGGCGAGTTTGTAGAGCGGCACGCCGTCTTTCTTAATGGCGGAAACCATCGGCGGCATCTGCTCGAACTCTCCCTTGTAGGCATCGAAAGCATGGCGGATCTCCACATCGGAAAACGCGGGCACCGGCTTGCTTTCGAGCACCTCGCCCTGACGGTCCTGGGTGCTCGTCACAGCGCCGAGAGTGAGCGTGCCGACGTATTCCTTGTCCTCGCTCATCAATAGATCCTGGATCTTGGTAGCGCGGCCGATCACCAGCATCAGAAGGCCGGTGGCCATCGGGTCGAGCGTGCCGCAGTGACCGATCTTCTTGGTGCCGAGCGCGCGGCGGGCGATGGCCACGACGTCGTGCGAGGTCATATCCGGGGCTTTGTCGATGAGCAGCACGCCGCTTGGGCCATGCGCTTCCATGGGATTCGGTTTCATGAATGTTTCCTGGTTTCCTCCACCCGCTTGCGGATGGCTGTTAGAACGTGTTGTTTTGCTTCTTCAAGCGGGCCTTTCATGCGGATGCCGGCCGCCAGCGCGTGGCCGCCGCCGCCGAATTCCATGGCGATCTTGCAGACATCGAGCTCGCGATCCTTGGAGCGCATCGAGACACGCACCTTGCCATCCGGCAGATCTTCGAAAAACACCGCCACCTGCACGCCGCGGATCGCGCGGATCACATCGATGAGGCCCTCGCTGTCTTCCGGGCGCAGTGCGAGATCGAGCCGTGTTTGTTCGCGCATCTCCCAGTGGGCGACGATGCCGTCCGGCGAACGCTCCAGCGTGTTGAGCAGCGCGCGCATCAGTTCGAGGCGGCGAAACGGATTTTCATCATAGGTCTGCGAGTTGATGGTTCCCACATCCAGCCCGCGGCGCACCAGATCGGCGGCCATCTCATAGGTCCGCGCCGTGGTGGACGGGTATTGGAACGATCCGGTGTCGGTGGAAACCGCCACATAAATCGCATCGCGGGTTTCCGGCGGCAGCGGCAGGTCGAGCGCGGTGATCAGGTCGTAGAGGATCTCACCGGTCGCCGGACTGGTGGCGTCGATCAGGTTGTAGTGGCCGTATTTCGGGTTGGAAATGTGGTGGTCGATGTTGAGCCAGAGTTTTGCCCTGGATGCGGCGTGCAGTGCGGCCTCGCCGAGGCGAGGCTTGGTGGCGGTGTCCAGCGCGATGGCCACTTCGACATCCAGCGGCTCGGCCGGCGGCGTCTCGATACGCTCCGAACCGGGGAGAAAGGCCAGGTTTTCCGGCAGGCCGTCCTCGTTGATCATCCGCACGGATTTTCCCATCGCCAGCAAGCTGAAGCCGAGCGCGAGCTGGGAGCCGATCGCGTCGCCATCCGGACGGACGTGGCTGAGAAGCACAAATGATTGGTTGGAACGCAGGACTTCGCCGATTTGTTCGAAAGTCGCGTTGGCGGATGGGGAGTCGGTGGATTCGCTCATGGGGTGGAACCGCGGCGCGGGGCGCGGATTCTTTCCGCGCTTGCCATCCGCGCAAGGACAAACGTCACATCACACAAGTTGCTGCCATTCCAGATTGGCTGGGGGCCTTGGTTTTGAGTATTCTCTCAAGTTTGCCATGGACTCCGCCCGCCAATCCAGCCCTGGCCGATGCCGTGGAATGACGATGAACCGTGTTGGAAGCCGGAGGTTGACCCATGGCGGGCAATGGGCCATTTTTTCCCCAGCATGACCGCTTCAATCGAAATGGATTTGAAACAACGCCTCGCCCGGCTGTCCGAAGCGGACCGGCGGGCGATGTCCGCATACTTGCTGAGGCTCAAACACCAGTCAAAACGCGGACGACAGGGCTTATCGAAGCTCATGAAGGATATGGACGCGGGCAAAAAAACCGGTTTATCCAAACTTGCCACCGATCTAGGACATGCCTGAGCATCGCGCATACGAACCGGTCCTCTCTTCCAAAGCCGCCGCGTTTCTCATAGGACTGTCCAAAGCCCGGCAGCGGAAACTGATCGGGCTTCTCTATCAACTTGCCGACAGTCCATCCCAGATCGGCGACTACTCCGAGCCGGATGATACCGGGCGCGACGTCCAATTCATTCTCGTCCGGGATCTTCTCATCGCATTCTGGGCCGACCATGCTGTTAGGGAACTGAGGATTGTGGATATTGAGGAAGTCTGAGAAGCACCCCTTCAAAACGGCAATTCCCCCACCAGTTCCCGGGCTTCTTCCAGGTGGCGCGCCACCGCCGGGGGCGCACGCCAAAGGAACGCGAAAGGACAGCCCAAGCAGCGTCCGCCCCGCTCTCCTTGGCATCCAGCTTTCTCCCCCCTTTGTCATGCAGCCTGCGGCGAGGCCGCGCTACCCGCCCTAAAACAGCACCTCGCCCGCCAGTTCCCGCGCTTCTTCCGCCACCCGCTCGGCCTCGGCTTTCAAGGTGGTGATTTCCTGCTCCAGTTCCTCCCGCTGTGCGGCGGCGATCCGGTCGATGACTTTCTCGTCCTGCTCGACTTCCCGGAAGATTTCCATCTCGGCGCTGGTGCGGAGTTCGTCGAGGGTTTCGATCATTTCCAGAATCCTCGTCTGAAGGTGCTCGTAAAGCGACCGCAGTTCCTTGAGGCCGCGCTCGGCGTCGAGGGAAATGCTGGCCCAGCCTTGTTTGAGGATGAACGCCTGCGGGTCTTTGGCGATGCGTTCCAGCAACTCGATGTCTCCCCGGTCGCGGGCTTCGTTGATCGCCTGGGTGAGGAGTTCGTAGGTCTTGCGCTTTTCCGGGTCATGCTCGTGGAGATCCGGGTGAAACATCCTCACCAGCTTCTTCCATAGCTGTTTCAGCCGCGACGTCTCGTCCTCGTTGAGTTCCCGTTTCCCATCCAGCGCCGATGCCGTGGAATCGTATTCACGATCCTTCTCCGCCGACTCGCGCTGGTAGTCTTCGGCTGTGGCTCCGGCGGCTTCCTCGCCTTCCGCCAGCAAGCGATCGATGAAGGCTTTGCGAAATTGCACCAAAAGACGCAGTCGGTCCCGCTCCTGATAGGTCGTCCGCAGCGCGGCGAAGAGTTTGGAACGGACCGAATCCACCTTGGGCTTCTCGATCCCGTATTCCAGTTCCAGTTCCGCCAAGCGGTTCCGCGCCGCTTCAACCAGCCTTTGGTAAAGCTCCATCTCAGGTTGCTGGAATACCACCAGCCCGGCGGCGACAGAAGTTTCGCCCCCATCCTCTTGGAGTTGCAGGTCGAGAAACGCCGCATCCTCAAGTCCGCAGCCGTTTTTCAGTTACTTGAGATACCAGCGTCCCATCGCCGAACTCCGCTCGTTGGTGGACTCCGCCAGCCATTCCAACCATGACCTCAACTCCGAATCCTCCCGCGCCTCCTGATAGAGCCTACCCTTAAATTTGCCAAAGATGATTCGTGAGGGAAACCACATGTCGCCCGCGAAAGCCACGATCTTCTCCCAAGTATCCAGCCCCCGCCGCTCGGCCAGAGGTTTTAGCACCTGCTGCATCAGATCGACCACCGTCAGCACGCTACCCTGTGCCGTGTCCACCGAGCGGTTCCTGAGGGAACGAATTTCAGACGCAGACATTCAAGAATCTTCAAAATGTGTTAATTCGAATACTCCGACCGCATTTATTGACCCCATTCATTGGAATGGACCTGAGGGCGGTGCGAACGGGAAATGGTTAAGGAGCGGGCTGGTGTGTAGCAAGAGATCAGGCTTACTTCGCTTGCTTGCGTGCGGCATGGTAACGGTTACGAGCGCGCTCGCGCACTTTCTCACCGTTCGCTTCATAATGCTTACGTGCTAGCTCACGCACTTTCTCAGGGTTCGCCTCAGCCCACTTGCGTGTGCTCTCACGCACTTTCTCAGGGTTCGCTTCATAATACTTGCGTGCGCGCTCACTCACTTTCTCACGGTTCGCTTCACGATACTTCTGGCACGTCTCACGCTTTTTGTCGGGGTTCGCTTCACGGTAATTGCGGCACACCTCACGCACTTTCTCAGCGTTCGCTTCATAATACTTACGTGCGCGCTCACTCTCTTTCTCAGGATTCGCTTCACGCCGCTTGCGGTCACGCTCACGCTCTTTCAACTTCCAAGCAGCTTCCTGCTCGGGATTCATATTCTTAGGCTTGCTCATTGCGGTTGGCTGTTTTGCGACGGACTGCTAGAAATTTGCGGCGGGAGGCTAATGAAACGGGTGTTGGGTCGGACCGGAGGGCAAGGAAATGGGGGGTCAATTCCTCCTCACCCGGAAATACCGCTTCGGCTGGTTCTCGATGCTGTAAAAGCGGGTGACTACGGCACTCTGGCCTACGATGACGGGTTCGATGACATCCCACTGGTTCAGATCCGTGGAGGCCTCGATCCGGTAGCTCACATCCTTTGCCGCGTTGAAGCGGAATTCGACGGCAGTGCGAATGGATGAGAGCGCGTCGGGCGTGCTTGATGAGGAAGTGGGATTGAAGCCTGTGCTCAATTCGAAACCATCATTGAAACCGTCTTCATCCGTATCTTCGAGGCTCGGGTTGGTTCCATGAACTACCACTTCATCATAGAACGTAAGACCATCCTGATCAATGTCGGTGAGATTTCTTTCAAAGGTGGCTTTAATCGCCTTGCTGGTGTCCATCGTCAGTGAAACTGGATTCACCGTGCCGGTCACATCGCCAGACCAACCCGTGAACAGATAGCCTAAATTTGGACTGGCGCTTGCCATCACGGTTTCGTTGATATCGAAAGGACCGGAACCGATGACAGTTCCTCCATCAGTCCCTGTTGCATCAAGCATGATTCCAAGACTCATGATTTGAACTGGGGTCCCGCGATCTGTCCAAGTCCCGTCTCCTAGATTGCCCCGATTATTAATTCCGGAGGCCCAAACCGATCCGTTAGCCCTCAGGAAGAGCGTGTAATTCAATCCCGATGAGACGGCTATGGTTTTGTCAATTACCTGAAATGGCGTAGCGACCCATTGCCCTGACCCAAATACTCCAAGTTCCCCCCTCGCGTTGAATCCACAGGACCAAACTGTCAGATCATCCTTCAAAAAAAAGCTCTGGTCAGCGCCAGCAGCCACACTCCTGATGGGGCCATTCACGAGAACTACCACAGGTGAGACCCGGTAATCCGTGGTGCCGTCACCGAGTTGCCCCCATCTATTCCTTCCAATGGACCGCGCCGTTCCATCTGACTTCAGCAACAGTCTATGATAGCCCTCCTGATTGCCGTTGGTGGCAATACTCTTGCATTCCGAAGCAACCTGAACCAGAGCATTTGCACCTTTTTCCCAAACCTCACCATTCTGTTTGAGGAACATGCTGTGGTAAAACCCCGCTGCAATAGTAATGACATTTTCGATGGGTATTTGAACTGGTATAGCTGGGTAAGGGTATAAATTCAAGCCGAGGCCTGCCCCAGTATTGCCGCATGCCCAGACAGTCCCATCAAATTTCAGGAACAAACTGAAATCTTTTCCCGCAGCCACATCCTTGACCTCTGAAATTTGAACCTGAACAGGAGTTGTCTTGGTCTGCAACGATCCATCTCCCAATCTTCCATCGTCACCTGCCCCTGCCGCCCAAACCGTTCCATCGGATTTCACGAATAGACTATGCATTTCCCCGGCCGAGATCGCCACGACATCGGAAATTACTTGAACAGGCGTGTTACGATCCGAAAAGGAGCCATCACCTAATTGGCCACCCCAGTTCGCTCCGGTTGACCAGGCTGTTTTATCCGATTTGAGGAATAGGCTGTGGTACGGTCCGGCTGAAACTTCCGGATGAATTGCGCCGTGCAAGTGAATGGAAGTGAGCGCAATGCTGGCGAAGAACGTGACAAATTTAAAATACGTTTTCATTGTAAATTACCCTTCTATGGAGGTTTTGATTCCTTTTTCGAAATCGGTGCGGAGGTCTTTGTAGAGAGCGAATATGAAACAAGTTTGCGAGTTATTGATCTTTAGTTTTCAGAGAAGAGGTGCCGGATAACTCGTGGGGAGAGCGGATGATGCCGCAGTAGTAGGGCTCATTATGGGGGGTGCTGAGGAGCGTGCTGTGTTTGGTGAGATCGCGAGCAAGTTCTTTTGCGAGGCCGTGTGGAGTCCCATCGGTGAGAACTGCACAAAGCCGGCCGGGAGGGATCATCGTCTTCCAGCGCGAGAACCATTCGCCATCCCATGGTTGGTCGGAACCGCCTTCGCCCTCGCCGTCGCCCCGGCGGAAAAAGAAAAGCAGGCGTGTTTCGGATGTGAGAAACTGCTCGTTTTTGGCCCTCACATGGAAGATCCGTCGCTGTATCCCGGCGTAATCAAACTCGATATCGCACCGATGTTTTGGATCCTTGGTTTTCATTTGATTCATGGTGACGCCAAGAATCTTGCCGAGATGCTCGATGGCTTTCCTCCAGCCAGAGGGCGATCCATCATCGTAGAAATAGAACTCCAAGCAGAACGGCAGCCCGATCAAGACCGGCGTGATGATGTCGCGTCCGGCGGAGGGGTAGAACATGGCACCGGAGAGATCTTTTCCATCGCAGAGAGGCTCCAATAGTTTCCGCGCCCATGGAATCAGCTCCGGATCTTCCTTCTTCATCATGCCCTCTACGCGCATTTCAAGAACCTCCATCGAGGAAAGACCAATGGGCTCAGGCAAGGAAGGAATTTTGATCGGATGGCAAACCTCGTCCGACGCAACCTCACTCATTCCGCGTGTCAGGAAAAAGAGCGAATTGATGGACTGGATAATCAGATGGTAGAGTTCGATCCTCCTGCGCTGGCCTACATCCCAGATTTTCTCCAACGATTTCGCGCCGTGGAAGATATTGTTGCGGACCTTGCCAACGAACTCGCGACAAACATTGATGTGCTTAAAGAACGCGGGAAGCTCATTCGCTGACATTTCTGAGCGAAGCATGTCCCGAAGCGCCCGCACCGAGAGGAAGAAATTCCTGCCGGAATCATCATCCAAATTGTGGCCGGGGACGATGCTCGTCCATGCGCCATCCAGATCGACGAGGTGTTTGAATGGGGCAAAAGCTTTACCTACAATCTCCGGTTTCTTGATGCACAGCTCTTTGAGATATTCGACAAGCTTCTCCTGTTGTTCACCCTCGCGGAGGATAATGTGGTTTTTCTTATTTCTTGGTAGGGAAAGCAGTTCGTTCTTTTGATCGGATTCGCTCCAGTCGTGCTGGTAGATCGAATTGAAGAGGAAATACTCGAAGATGAACGGAGTGGTGGGCATGATCGGCTTGATATCGCTTCGCCTCGTTGAGGTGCCGGCTTTTGCGGCGTAGTAAACCATCCGGCCATTGTCCAAATGGCTTGCGTGAAGGGCTGCAATGAAATCTGCGATGGAGGACATGGGCGTTGAATGGTTGGAAGTGATCTGCAAATCTGAGGATGTATTATCGCAAAATTTCCCCTAAAGATTGAAATAGGTTATGGCTATGAGATACAGGCATCAACTGTGGTTTTGCGTTTCTTTTTCAACTCCGGCTCCCCATCCACAAACCCCACCCCCGGCAGAATGAATTCCCCGTGGAGGGAGCGGGAGGCGAGTTGGATGAGCAGTTCGCGGGTGGCGGCGAAGAGGATTTCCGCGCCTTCGTCGTGAACGAGGCGGGTGGCTGCGGTTTTTTCCAATGAGGGATCGACATGGAATCGGCCGATGATTTGGACCTTGCCGGAATAGGGGGCTGGCTTGGTTGCGTCCTCGGTGTAAAAGATGGTGGTGAGCGCGAGCCGCCATTCGGGTCCGGCTTCGTTGGGGTGGTCCCAGATGAGTTCGGTATCGAGCCGGACGGGGCCGTCGGCGCTGGGATCGGTGCTGGCGTGGAGTTCGATTTCCGCCAGGCGGTGGCCAATGAGTTGCAGGGCGGGTTTCATGGGATCAGGAAAAAAATCAAGTCAGGGCTGGCGATCCGGGGAGCGAGAAGGCGAAGGAGTGTTTGCTGCGGCCGGCGGGGCGGAGGTTGAAATAGAGTCCGCGCTCGGTGCGTTGGCGGAGGAGGAGATCGCTGGCTTTGTCTTGGACGAGGATGCCGGATTCCCAGCGTTCGATGCTGGCGCTGCCGACGCCGAGGAATTCGGCAAAGCGTTTCTGGGAGAGTCCCATGGCTTTGCGGCGGGAGAGTATTTCGCTGCTGGTGAGGAATCCGTGTTTCCGGCGGTAGGCATCGTGGGTGGCGATGCGGAGGGCATCGAGATGGCCGGGGCCGAGCATGCCGAAGCCGCAATGGCGGCATTGCAGGGCGGGCGAGGTGACGCGGAAGGTTTCGCCGCGGAAATCCTGCTCGGTTTCGCGCTGGATGAGGGCGAAGGGATTGTCCGCAGCGTCGCAGGCGGGGCAGAAGTCGGGGATCATGGTGGTAAAAGCTGAGATGCTGAAAAACTGAAATGCTGAAATGAAGAGGGGGAATGTGGGCGAGACGCCCACGCTCCTTGAGTTAGCGGTCGGGGTGGCAGTCGATGTGGATGCAGTGGATTTCGCCGGTTTTCGGGTGGGGCTTGAGGGCGAATTTGAAGTAGAGCGGGAAAGGGAATTCGGGGAGGCGGGCTTTGAAGGCCCAGAGTTCGAGGTTCTTGATGGCGGGATGTTTGGTGCTTTTGCGGGGAGGGCGGGTGCCGGCGTAGCTGGTGGCGGGACCGTCGAGTAATGCCGCCTCAATCAGTCGAGGCAGCAGCGCCCAGTAAGTGGCCTCATTGACTCCGAGTTCGTGCATGTCGGCAACGACGTGGCGGTCGGAATCCACCGCGCTCAGACGACCTGCGGCAATGGCATCCTGCGCGGCCCGCAACTTCTGGTGCAAGGTTTTCGGACTGGGGTGGGATTGACCGCTCATGGATGCTATTTTTCATGGCGACACCACCATATGATGGCGAATTGCCGATTTCAAGAAATCATTTCGGAGTGAAGGATTGGGATATTGGACTGATACCAGGCTGCAACGTGACCCGCCAAGGCCTTCGACGGGTCGGCATTCTTCGGACCTTTGATTTGGTCGATTTCCCATG
>CANLKN010000071.1 GCA_947491475.1 Akkermansiaceae bacterium
GGAGAGAATGAAGCGTCCGGAGTTCATGGACGAAAATTCTGGAAAATGCCGCCGCAGAGTTCAAATCCGTCACACGCTTTTCTGTGCCTAATCCACTCATTTGAAATGCTTTCTAGAAACTTGAATTGAATTCAACCGGACACCCGTGATTTTAGTTGGTTTTTACGGCGGACTCGTCGCCCATTGCATTTCGGTGGTCTTACTGACCGGTATGCGTGTGGTGAAGCCCTTCATGAAAGAGTGCAATGCGGGGATCAAGCTGTGAACATCCAGTGCCGCCGGGTGCCGGTCTCGCGCAAACTGATGGACGGTATCTGCGGACTTAGTGACCATTTTCCGGATGAGTGAGATATCGCGAACGAGTTCTTTGGTGTTGATTCCGGACTCCATTTTGATTCTGGAGAGGCTGACGTTGATTCCCAAGAGTGCCTGGGCGATCACCTTGGCGAAAAAGTTCCCCGCCTTGCGGATGAGGGCTGCTTGTTTTCCAATTGCACAATGTGGCAGCAAATTGACGAGGATGATCCGCTCATGGAGTTTGGAAAGCTCCAGCATATGCATCCCGGCCGCACCAAGCCACCCACCGATATCACCCAACACCCTCACGATTGGGCGCGACTCTTGGGTGCCGTGCGCCCGTAATGCCTCATTGTAAAGAGGTGGAAAATCGGGCGGGAGTCGTTGCATAGGGTCCCTTGTGCGTGGTTTTTTCTGATTTCATCATCATGTAACAATGCATCGGCAACCAGTGATTGCAAATGGTAGTTCCAAAGGCTAGAGGATGCGGCGTCCCTGGATCACCCTGACGAGGATGATCACTATTGCCACGACAAGCAGAATATGGACGAAGCCTCCCAACGTGGAACTGGTCACAAGACCGAGGACCCAAAGGATCAAGAGGATGATGGCGATAGTCATTAACATGGAAGCGGTGCTTTCTGAATTTGTATAGCTTAGCGGGTGGATTTCTCGATGCCGTCGCCGACTTTACCAACGTCTCTTCCGAAGCCTCGGACGGTGCCGCAGCCCGTGCTGAATAGCACTGCTAGAGCGGAAGCTAAAATGAGAATGGCAGTATGTTTGAATGAGGTTTTCATGGCTTTAATTGTGGTGGTTCCACAGAGGTAAGTTAATTGGCTCCCGATGCTGCCGCCATGGGGTGAAACCCTACCTGAGGGAGAAGTTCGAGCAACCGTGTAGTGACAGGCCGTGGCCAGGCTTGAAGCAACTGGAGTCCGTTCAAGCGCACTGGCGGTATCCAGCAGACCCGTTCACAGTGGTTTCGCATAGGTATTGCAACGGTTGTGCCAGCCTTGTTCCCAGCGCTTCTCGCCGCGCTGCGCCGGCGAGTTCGCAATACGGCGGGATAGCACGCGCTTGGCGGCGGCTGCAAACTCAGTGGCTCCGGCGGGACCATCTGGGACATCTTTCATCTCGCCAAGCACCTGGAGCAATCCCCAGCCGCGGCCATTGTATCGCTCGGAGACATTGGTGCCATCGCCCTTGAAGTTCACATAATCGATCAAGGCATAAGTGCCCTGCGGCGTGGTGCCTACTTTCCGGTAGTTGGTCTCGATCCTCTTGCGCTCGGATACGGGGGCGGCGGCGATGATTTTAGGCAGGGCGGCGAGCGAGCGGGCGATGATAAAATCCGTTTGCAGGGAAACATTGGCCGCCAGCCATTTCCTCAATGCACTGAGCTGCGGTCCGTTAAACTCCCTTTGAAACTGCGCCTTGGACTTCCACGGGCTATTGCGCTCCATAGCCACGGCTGGCGGTTTGGCCCCGCGTTTCAGCGCGAACTCGATGAACTTCGGCCAACTTTCCTGAAAGCGCCCGTTGAACCCCGCCGGATACCAGATAAAGTGGCCGATTCCGAGCGAGGGAAACTCCTCGCCCGCATTCCAAGTGGTGAGTCCGTTCACCGTTCCGGCACATTCGTTCTGCCAGATTTTCCTGCCGATGGCGGCCTTCTGGGCAGCGCTCAAATCCACCGTCGATCCAAACGCATATGAACAGAAAAGCGCGAACAAAACGGTGGTGAACCAGGCGGCTTGCATGACTGCAAGCTACGGTTGTGTTCCGCCCCGCCGCAAGCCCGCAACCAGATCCCGCATCCCATTGCTGAAAACTCGGTTTTCACTGTGTGGCGGGCCGGACTATCGTGTGGGTCCCGCGCCGCTGCGGTATCGACCAGCTACCGAAGTGATTTTCGGCGGCAGCGGAAATTATTTTCAAAAAATTCCGGCCCAGCCGACAGATAAGACTTGTCAGGACTGCGGATCTCTGTTTTCACCACCGGCCCGGCAGCCATTCCGGGCTAATTCCCTCACATTATCTGTTTTGAGCGAAATTCATCCGTCCCAGCTTCCAGAAAACGTCATCCCGTTCGAGGAAGCGAAGCCGGTTTCGCGATTTCCCGGTTCCACTATGAAAAGCGATCTCCTCGACAAGGCTTCTGAAATCGTCACCGATCCGCTGGTTCTGATCAATTTGGTCTCCCAGCGAGTGCGACAGCTTAACAGCGGCCGTTCACCCCTCATTCCCACCCGCCCGAGCATGGGTGTGGCGGACATCGCCCTGCAGGAAATCATCGAGGGCAAAATCAAGCTAGTCGTGAAGGCCGAGGCTTGAATCCGACATTGCCTGATTGCCAAGCGTCGCCATGAGCGCGGAAATCGCCAACAACCGGAAAGCCGGTCGTGATTTCCACATCCTCGAAAAGGTCGAGGCTGGGATTGAACTGAAGGGTACCGAGGTGAAGGCCATCAGGGCCGGCAAGGTGAACGTCTCGGACGCTTTTGCCCGCGTGGAGAACAATCAGGTTTTTCTTTACGGTTGCGACATTCAGCCGTGGGAGACCGCTGGAGAATGGTTCCAACACGCTGCGAAGCGGCCCCGACGGCTGCTGCTCCACAAGCGTGAAATCCTCAAGCTGGCTGCCGCCACCGCCATCAAGGGTTGCTCGCTGCCCCTGCTGAGGATGTATTGGAAAAACCGTCGCGTGAAAGTGGAGCTTGGCGTCGGCAAGGGCAAAACCCACTCCGACCAGCGACAGGATATCAAAAAGAAGGTCGAACTCCGCGAGGCCCAACGCGAAATGTCGCGCTTCAACCAGCGATAATCCTGGCAATGTCAGGGGCCGGGCCGCAGCGCCCACTTTTCGCCTTCGTCAATGGCTCCACCGATATTGCTCCGGATGTTCCACCATCCCGGCTTGAGATTTGGAGTCGAGCAAGCAACTGGGGATTGCGCCCTGGCATGAATTTGCAAACGCTGATGGAAAATGAATCAGCGCATGAATTGCAACCAAGAGCTGGACGTCATCATCATCGGCGGCGGACCTGCGGGATCGACGGCGGCGACCACGCTGGCTCGTGCGGGGCGGCGCGTGCGGGTGCTTGAGAAATGCAAATTCCCGCGCTTCCACATTGGCGAGTCGTTATTGCCCTACAACCGCACGATTTTCCAGGAGCTCGGCGTGTGGGATAAAGTATCCACGGCCGGTTTCATGGTGAAACGCGGCGCGCAGTTCTGGATGGGCGACGGCTCCCGCCACAACCGCTTGGATTTCTCCAAGGGTGGCTTCACCGAGTTTCCCGAGTCGATCCAAGTCGAGCGTTCGAAGTTCGATCACATCCTGCTGGATCACTCGCGCGAGGCGGGCGTGGAGGTGCGCGAGCAATGCGCGGTGCTGCGGCATGAGACGGATGCCGATGGTGTGACGGTTGCTTATCGCGATGCCGAAGGAGTGGAGCAAACGGCGCGCGCGGCGTTTCTCATTGATGCCAGCGGGCTCGGCAATCTAACAGCCAACAGCGCCTCGCTGCGCGACTATCACTCCGGCCACCGGAAGATCGCGATATTCAGCCACTTCTCGGAAGTGGACATGCCGGATGGCGATGAAAAGGGCGACATCGTCATCGTGCGCAGGGAGAACTCGTGGTTCTGGTTGATTCCGCTGGATGAAACCAAAACCAGTGTGGGACTGGTGATGGACAATGCGGATTTCAAGGCGCTCGGCAGGAAACCCGAAGAAGTGTTTGAGGACGCTGTGCGTTCCACGCCAGCGGTGCGGATGCGCTTCGACAAGGCCGAAGCGCTTGGCGCACCGCAGGTGGCGGTGGATTTCTCCTACCGCAACAAGTCGCTGGTTTCGCCGCGTGTCGTGAGGGTGGGAGATGCGGCGGGATTCATTGATCCGGTGTTTTCCAGCGGGGTGATGCTCGCGATGACCAGTGGCCGCGACGGCGCGCGTGCGGTGGACGAGGCGCTTTCCGCGGGCATGGCGATGAATTCCGCCATGCGGAGATATGAGAAACGGATGTGGAAGAACGTTGGCCTCTACTGGCGCTTCATCGAAAAATTCTATCAACTCCACTTCGCCCAATTGTTTTTCCAACCGGTGAACAAATACCGCATGGTCTGCGCGATCAACTCCGTGCTGGCAGGCCGCACCGATCTGAGCTTCGCGATCTGCTGGCGGTTGAACGTTTTCTTCCTGCTTGCCCGCCTCAACCGCCACGTGCCGGTGGTGAAGCGCATCCCGATCGGCTGATGCGGACCTGTCAGAGATAGCCGTCCATGATCTTTTTCACCGCGGTGGCTGCGGGGATTTCCTGTCGGGCCACTTGTTTTTCGATTTCCGGAAGCATGGTGCGCACGTGGTCGTTGCGGAAGAAGCGGTGGCGCAGTTCCTCCTCGATCATGGCGTGCATCCACTCGATGGACTGGTGCCTGCGGCGTTGTTCGAGAGCGCCGGATCCGCGGGTGGCGGCGGTGAATTTTTCGATGTTTTCCCACAGCGCGGCGAGTGTGTCCGGTTCGAGCGCGGAGCAGGTGGTGCAGCGGGTTTTCCAACCGGGCGTGGCGGGTTGCAGGAAGTTGAGCACGCGCTTGTATTCGGCGCAGGCAAGTCTGGCGCGCTGGATGTTGTCGCCGTCCGCCTTGTTGACGGCGAGCATGTCGGCAATCTCGATGACACCTTTTTTCATGCCCTGCAGTTCGTCGCCCGCACCGGCGATCATGATGAGCAGGAAAAAATCGACCATCGAGCGCACGGTGATCTCGTTTTGGCCGACGCCGACGGTTTCGACGAGGATGATGTCAAATCCGGCGGCTTCGCAGAGCAGCATGGTCTCGCGACTTTTGCGGCCGACGCCGCCCAGCGAACCGCCGGATGGAGATGGGCGGATGTAGGCGTCCGGCCGGCGCACCAGGTTTTGCATGCGGGTCTTGTCGCCGAGGATGCTGCCGCCGTTGACGCTGCTGCTGGGGTCCACGGCGAGCACTGCGACGCGGTGCCCGCGCTCGCAGAGCAGGCAGCCGAGCGATTCGATGAGTGTGCTTTTGCCGGCCCCGGGCACGCCGGTGATACCGACGCGGATCGAGCGGCCGGTTTTCGGCAGCACGCGGGTGAGGAGTTCCTGGGCCATGGCCTCGTGTGCCGGGTGGTTGCTTTCCACCAGCGTGATGGCGCGCGAGAGGATGCCGGTGTCGCTGTTGAGCACGCCGCGCTCGTAATCGTCGAGCGTGAGCTTGCGGCGCTTGGCGGGCCGGCGCAGCCGCACATCTCCGGGCGGGGTGATCACGCCGGGCATGAGCCGGCAGGCGAAATGCGGGTCGTCCTCCATGCCCTCGGGCACCCAGTCGGGTGCGAATGTGTGATGCGTTGAATCCATGATGAAAGATGGTGGCGCTGTGCGTTTTCGGCTGCGGCGAAGGGAAAATGACCTTGTCAGGGTTCGCCGTCCAGCCGCGAGGAAAGTTCCTTGTAAAATACGGCATGCGCGACCTGTATCCACGGCGTTCCTTTTGAATATGACCACGAGACGCCAAACCCTGAAAACCCTCGCCGCGATGGCGACCGTGCAAATCGTTCCGAGCCGCCTGCTCGGTCTCAACGGCCAGACGCCGCCGTCCGAGGAAATCACCAAGGGCATCATCGGTTGCGGCGGAATCAGCGTCTCGCACCTCACGATGCCCGGCAAACTGCTGGCGCTCTGCGATGTGGACCGCAAGCATCTTGCACAGCGCATGCAGGAGGCCGGCGGCGAGGCTGCGGGTGTCACGGGCTATCATGATTTCCGCGAACTCATCGCCCGCGACGACATCGACATCGTCCACGTGGCCACCCCGCCGCATTGGCACGCGTTGATGGCCATCGCCGCCGCCAAGGCAGGCAAGGATGTTTGGTGCGAAAAGCCGATGAGCCGCACTATCGGCGAGGGCATCGCGATGGTGAAGGCCGTGGAGAAATACGAGCGCATGTTCCGCATCAACACCTGGTTCCGCTTCCAAGCCGGATTTTACGGCATGCGCGCGCCGGTGCAGATGCTCAAAAAGGCAGTGGCCAACGATCTGTTAGGCTGGCCTCTTAAAGTCACCGTTTCCGCCAGCACCGGCTTCGATTGGAAACTCAATATCTGGACTGGCAAAACCGGCCTCGAGCCACAGCCGGTGCCGCCGGAGCTTGATTACGACCTTTGGCTTGGCCCCGCACCCAACAAACCCTACCACATCCACCGCACGCACGGGACCTTCCGCGGCTACTGGGATTACGACGGCGGCGGCCTCGGCGACATGGGCATGCACTATCTCGACCCCGTGCAATACCTGCTCGACAAGGACGACCAGGCGCCCGTCTCGGTGGAGATCGACGCCGATCCGCAGGATGACGACGCCATCGGCACCTGGCGGCGCATCGAGCTGACTTATGCCGACGGCTGCAAGGTGATTCTTGATGGCGAGGACCGCGACAAGGAGGCCGCTTATCTTGAGGGGCCGAAGGGGAAAATTTTTGTCGGTTTCCGCTCGGACATTCCGGATTTGCGCCAGAAAATCGATGCCCTGCCGGATCCCGCGCCGCAGATCACCGACTTCCACGAGAGCGTGCGCACGCGGAAAAAATTCGCGCTCAACGAGCAGAACGGCTTCTGGTCGTGCACCATGCTCAACATGGCCATCACCGCTCACCGCCTCAACAAGAACCTCAAGTTTGATTCCAAGACCCTGCGCTTCGACGATCCCGCCGCCAACGCGCTCATCGACCAACCGATGCGCGCGCCATGGAAATTGGACATCTGATTCCGGATCGAGGTTTCCGTAAAAGCGCCATGCAAATGCATCACTCCGTCACCGGCCAAACGCCGCCGCCAACGAGGCGAGATCCGCCGGTGCCGCGCGGTCGGCAGTGAGAATGGCCGCTTTTTGCTGAGAAACGATCTCCGAGATGCCCTTGCGCGAGAGTTCAAGCATCGCGGCCATTTCATCGGAGGAAAACACCGCTTCCTCGCCGCTGCCCTGCACTTCCACGAAGTCGAGGGTTTCGGTCATCACCACGTTGAAGTCCACGGACGCATCCTTGTCTTCCGGGTAATTCAAATCGAGCACCGGCACTCCCTGATAGACACCGGCTGATACGGCGGCGACGATATTTTTGATCGGAAAATCCTTCAGTTTGCCCTCTGCGAAGAGCTTGTTGAATGCGATGGCCATGGCCACGCAGCCGCCGGTGATCGAGGCGGTGCGCGTGCCGCCGTCTGCCTGCAAGACATCGCAATCGATCCACACCGTGCGTTGGCCGATTTTTTTCAAGTCCACCACCGCCCGCAGCGCGCGGCCGATGAGGCGCTGGATCTCGGACGAGCGGCCGTCGATCTTGCCGCGCGAAATGTCGCGCGGTTTGCGGTCGAGTGTGGAATACGGCAGCATCGAATACTCGGCGGTGAGCCAGCCGCCTTCCACCTTCTGCGCACGCATCCAGCGCGGCACGTCCTCCTCGATGGTGGCGGAGCAGATCACACGCGTATCGCCGAAGGAAACGAGCACCGAGCCGGTGGCGTGCGGTGCGACGTTCGGGATGAAGGAAATCGGGCGGAGTTGATCGAATTGGCGGCCATCGGGGCGGGTCATGCCGGGAGTGAAAGCCAGCGGCGGGCCAGCCGCAAGCCCACAGCCAACCTGCGCATCACTAAAGTGCTCGATCATGCGGCGGGATCGGCGTGGCGGGCGGTTGACGGGCCTTCGTGCGGCTGAAGCAAGGATTTCAGGAGCCTTACACACTGGTGTCAGACTGGTTGACATCGACGGACGGAAATGAACATTCTTCGAAAAAAAGTGAGTAAATCCACATCGTTTTTCATCATTGGCATTCTGATGGGAGTCATCATCGCGGGCGGCTGGTTTGCGTGGCTGGGCCAGCGCAATAGCGGCGCGGATGCCGGTGCAAGGGTATTGCAAGTCGCTCATGGGCTGCCGGTCAGCCACCCGGTGCACCGCGGACTGGAGGAAATGGCGCGGCTGGTGGAGGTGAAATCCGGAGGCCGGATGAAGTTACAGCTTTTCCACAGCGAACAACTCGGCACCGAGGTTGAGTGCCTCGAAAAAGCCCAGGCCGGCACGCTGGCGATTACCAAGGTGAGCGCGGGTGTGATCGGAAATTTCGTGCCGGTCTTTCAGACGTTCAGCCTGCCCTATCTTTTCCGCGACGAAGAACATTTCTGGCAGGCGCTCGATGGTGAAATCGGCAGCGGCATGCTGGAGAGGCTCGCCACGAAGGGCGACGGCACTCCAAGCGGACTTCATGGCTTGGCATGGTATGATTCCGGCAGTCGCAGTTTCTATACCAAACGCCCGGTGCGCGGACCTGGCGATCTGCGTGGGTTGAAAATCCGCACCATGAGCGATCCGGTGGCGATGGACATGGTGCAGGCAATGGGTGGGTCGCCCACGCCGATCGCATGGGGGGAGCTCTACACCGCACTGCGCCAAGGCACGGTGGACGGCGCGGAAAACAACCCGCCAAGCCTGCTTTCCAGCCGCCATTTCGAGATCTGCAAGCACTACATTCTCGATCACCACTCGCGCATTCCAGACGTGCTGGTGATGAGCGCGGCGGAGTGGAACGATTTGAATGACGAGGAAAAGCGCTGGATCACCGAGGCCGCCCGTGAGTCCGGCATCTATCAGCGCAAGGTCTGGGCCGAGGACAGCGAGAAGGCAATCGAGCAAATCAAGGCGGCGGGAGTGAACGTGGTGGAGGCCGATCTGTCGGCGTTTGCGGAGCAGACCAAGTCAGTAATGGAAAAACACGCCACCGGCGAGATCGGCGAACTGGTTGAAAAAATCCGCGCGGCGAAATGACCAAGGGAATCCTCAAACCGCTTGATGCATTGCTCGGCCCGCTGTGTGCGCTGGTGTTTGTAGTGTTGTTGCTCGATGTGCTGTGGGGAGTGTTCACGCGTTATCTGTTAGGTGACCAGGCGCGCTGGACCGAAGAGTTGGCGCGCTTCCTGATGGTTTGGCTGGCATTTCTCGGCGCCGCGCTCGCCTATGTGCGCCAGGCGCATCTGGGCGTGGACATTCTGGTAGTGCGTATGGAACCGTCGGCCCGGCGCATCGGGGTGCTCATCGAGCATGGGGTGGTATTTCTTTTCGCTGTGGTGGTGCTGGGTTTCGGGGGAGCCGAGTTGTTCCGCGAGCGCTACGCATCCGGCCAAACGATGCCCGCACTCGGAATTCTCAAGGCGTGGCAATATCTCTGCCTGCCGGTGAGCGGTGCGTTACTCAGTCTGATCGCCATCGGGCATTTCACTGAAGCATTCATGAAAAATTCGGATGAGGAGGATGTTTTGCCATGAGCGAGGGCCTCGGTGTGATGCTGGTGGTCTTCGCCGCGCTGCTGCTGCTGCGCACGCCGGTGGCGGTGGTGATCGGCGCGTCCACGGTGCTGGCCGCATGGGCGCTCGGCTATCAATCGGTGTTGCCCACCACCTCGCGGGAAATGGCCAATGGCCTGGACAACTACCCGCTGCTGGCAATCCCGTTTTTCGTGCTCGCCGGCGACCTGATGGGCGCAGGCGGACTGGCCCGGCGGCTGATCGATCTGGCCGCCTCGTTGGTCGGTCGATTCCGTGGCGGACTGGCTGCGGTGAACACCCTCACCTGCATGCTTTTCGGCGCCATTTCCGGCTCGGCATTGGCAGCCGTTTCCTCGGTGGGTGGCACGCTCATCCCTGAGATGAACCGCAAGGGATATGATAAGAATTTCAACATCGCCGTCACCGCCACTGCCGCGACTACCGGGCTGCTGATCCCGCCGAGCAACGTGATGATCGTTTATGCAGTGGTGGCCTCCAACATTTCCATCGGTGCGTTGTTTCTAGCCGGCGTGCTGCCCGGCATCCTGATGGGGCTTTTTATCATGATCGTGGGCGTTGTGATCAGCATTCGGCGCGGCTACGGCACAGTGAGTGCCGATGGTTCAGAGATGAGCATTGCGGCGTTTGTTCCATCGTTCGGGCGAGCGCTGCCGAGTCTTCTGCTCATCGTCTTCGTGCTCTGGGGCATCCTTTCCGGTGCGTTCACCGCCACCGAGGCCTCGGCGGTGGCCGTACTGTGGGCGTTCATGTTGGCGGTCGTTTTCTACCGGGAAATTCCATTCAGCGATCTGCCCAGCCTGGTGATGGGCTCGGCGCGCACCTCCGGCGTGGTGCTGCTGCTGGTGGCCGCCTCCGCCGCAATGAGCCGCCTGCTCACGTCCGAACAAGTGCCGCAACTCGTGAGCGATGGCTTGCTCGCGCTTTCCTCGAACCCGCTGATGATCCTGCTCACCATCAACGTCATCCTGCTGATCGTGGGCACCTTCATGGACATGACGCCGGCCGTGCTGGTATTCACGCCGATTTTCCTGCCGGTGGCGGTGGGCATCGGCCTGGACCCCATCCACTTCGGCATCATTCTAATCGCCAACCTTTGCATCGGCATCTGCACGCCGCCGGTGGGCACCTGCCTGTTCATGGGCTGCACCGTCGGCAACTCGTCGATTGGTGCGGTTTCCAAGGCGATGATCTGGTTTTACGCGGCGATGGTCGCAGCGCTGGCCGTCATCACTTATTGGCCTGCGCTTAGCATGTGGCTGCCGCGTGCGATGGGTGTGATCGGGGAGTGATGTCCAACCGCTGAGGTTGGCTTCAAAGCAGGGTAATTGCCTGCCCGGATTCAGGAAACAAATGCGAAGCATGCATCCTGTTCTGACCGCGAATTTGCATTCACTGCGCATTCGTTCGCATCGCGGGACGATACCTTGCCTTGTGCGGAGGGAATGGCCACAGAATTTCCTGCAAACCCGACGCCCACCATGATCCCAACCGCCACGCCCCAGTCCATCCATCTGTCTCCTGATTCCTCCGGTTACTTCGGAAAATACGGTGGGGTGTTTGTGCCGCCGGAACTCGAAGCGCCACTCGCCGAAGTCCGCAAGGCCTACGAGGTGGTTTCTCGCTCGCATGATTTCATCGAGGAGCTGCGCCGCATCCGCAAACACTTCCAAGGCCGGCCCACACCGACTTATCATGCGGCCCGGCTTTCCAAAAAACTCGGCAAGACCCAGATCTATCTGAAACGCGAGGACCTCAACCACACCGGTGCGCACAAGCTCAACCACTGCATGGGCGAGGGCCTGCTCGCCCGCTACATGGGCAAGAAAAAACTCATCGCCGAGACCGGTGCGGGCATGCACGGCGTGGCGCTGGCCACCGCCGCCGCCTACTTCGGCCTCGAATGCGACATCTACATGGGCGAGGTGGACATCGCCAAGCAGGCGCCCAACGTCTCGCGCATGCAGATCCTCGGCGCACGCGTGATCCCGGCGACGCATGGTTTGAAAACTCTCAAGGAAGCGGTGGATGCCGCGCTCGTCGCTTACATCGGCGATCCGGAAAACCAGATCTACTGCATCGGTTCGGTGGTCGGCCCGCATCCGTTCCCGATGATGGTGCGCGATTTCCAACAGGTCGTCGGCATTGAGGCGCGTGAGCAGATTATCGAAATGACGGGCAACCTGCCTGACATCGTGACCGCCTGTGTCGGCGGCGGCAGCAATGCGATGGGCATGTTCGCCGGATTCATCGACGATCCGGTGGAACTCCATGGCGTGGAGCCGCTCGGCAAAGGCACCACGCTGGGCGATCACTCAGCCACCATGACCTACGGCCGCGAGGGCATCATTCATGGTTTCCGTTGTTATCTCTTGCAGGACGAAAAAGGCGAACCCGCGCCCGTCCACTCGATCGCCAGCGGCCTGGACTACCCTGGCGTCGGCCCCGAGCACTGCCATCTCAAGGACAGCGGACGCGTAAAATACGTCACCGCCACGGACAAGGAAGCGGTGGAAGCCTTCTATGTGTTGAGCCGCAACGAGGGCATCATCCCCGCGCTGGAAAGCGCGCATGCGGTGGCCCATGCCATGCGCTTGGCCCGCGAAAACCCGGAAACGCCGCGCACCGTGCTCGTCAACCTGAGCGGCCGCGGCGACAAGGACATGGACTACATGATCGAGCACTACGGCACCGGCGGGGATTTCGGAATCTGAGCGGCTCAGAACCGCACGGCGATCTCATCGTCCACGTCGAGCGCCAGTTCGTCGAGCTGTTTGCGTGACAATTCCACATCAAGAAACTGGCCATCATCGAGCCTCACCGAGAGCGTGGCCACCGGGCCGGCGGAAAACAGATGCTGGACGCGGGCGAGCCGGTCGGTTGCAGGATCGCATTCGGCGGCGAACAGGACCTCGATTTCGTGAGGGCGGACATAGCGGGCATCGCGGCCCTCATGGAGCTTGTTCACATTGCCGAGGAACTCGTAAACGAATGGGCTGCGCGGCTGGTCATAGACCGCCTGCGGTTTTCCTACCTGTTCGACGCGGGCATTGCGCATGACCACGACTTGGTCGGCGAGTTCAAGCGCTTCCTCCTGATCGTGGGTGACGAACAGCGTGGTCAGGCCGATTTCGTCATGGAACACTCGCAGCCAGCGCCGGAGATCCTTGCGGACCTGGGCGTCGAGCGCGCCAAAGGGCTCGTCTAACAAAAGAACCTTCGGCCGGATGGCGAGAGCCCGGGCCAGGGCGACTCGCTGGCGCTGGCCGCCGGAGAGTTCATGCGGTCGGCGTTTCTCGAGGCCTTCGAGTTTCACGAGACGGAGCAATTCAAGAACGCGGTCACGGATCCCGGTTTTGGCCGGGCGCTGGCCGCGAGGCAGCACGCTGAGACCGAAGGCGATGTTCTCCGCCACAGTCATGTGGCGGAACAGCGCGTAATGCTGGAACACGAAGCCGACGCCGCGTTTGCCAGCGGGGATTCCGCTCACATCCTCGCCATGGAATAGGATTTTTCCGGGGCCGTCGTCGGCGAACTCCAGGCCGGCGACGATGCGCAGCAGCGTGGTTTTTCCGGACCCTGACGGACCTAACAACGCGGTGAGCGACCCATTGGGCACTTCCAGAGAAATGTCATCAAGGGCTTTGTAGGTCCCGAAGGTCTTGCGGATGGATTGGATGGAGATGGACATGGTATCGAAAAGAGATTGGATATTCGGGTAATTGGATAATTGGGTGTTTGGAGAGAGACGGGCAGTGCGCGCATCAATTTCTCAATGCCTCATGTCTAATGTCCTTTTCCAACATGGCCGGAAAAATGTTCTACCACGGATTTCATGCCGAGGGTGAAGAGCGCGAGGAAGGCGAGCAGGGTGGCGCAGGCGAAGGCGGCGCTGAACTGGTATTCGTTGTAAAGCACCTCGATGTGGAGCGGCAGGGTGTTGGTTTGGCCGCGGATGTGGCCGGAGACGACGGATACCGCGCCGAACTCGCCCATGGCGCGGGCATTGCAGAGCAGCACGCCATAGAGCAGGCCCCACTTGATGTTGGGCAGGGTGACGCGGCGGAAGATCTGCCAACCGCGCGCGCCGAGAGTGACGGCAGCTTCCTCCTGATCCGTGCCTTGAGATTCCATCAGCGGGATCAGCTCGCGGGCGACGAAGGGAAACGTGATGAATACCGTGGCGATGACGATGCCAGGCACTGCGAAGATGATTTTGATATCATGTTCCGCCAGCCACGGGCCGAACCAACCTTTGGCACCGAAAAGCAGCACCCATACGAGGCCGGCGATCACCGGCGAGACGGCGAATGGCAGGTCGATGAGCGAGAGCAACAACGCGCGCCCCTTGAAGCGGTGCTTGGTGACGGCCCACGCGGCGGCGATGCCGAACAAGGTGTTGAGCGGCACGGCGATGGCGGCCGTGAGAAGCGTGAGTTTCACTGCGGACCAAGCGGCATCCTCATACAGTGAAGCCAGGAAAACCTCCCAGCCGCGGCGCAGCGCCTCGATGAACACC
This sequence comes from Akkermansiaceae bacterium, assembly GCA_947491475.1. Lineage (GTDB taxonomy): Bacteria > Verrucomicrobiota > Verrucomicrobiia > Verrucomicrobiales > Akkermansiaceae > Luteolibacter. The sequence goes on from CANLKN010000071.1 coordinate 14,179, forward strand.
GCGAACAGCGGCATCAACAGAAACAATGTGAGAAAGCCGACGGCGACCGTGATCAACACGGCGCGAATTGGCGCGGATTCGGTGGTGACATTGCGGACGGACATGGAAAATCAGCGGTTCTGCCAGTCGAGCCGGCGTTGCAGGAGGTTGATGAGGAACAGCAGCAGGAAGGAGATGATGAGCATGGCCGCCGCGATGACCGCCGCTCCCTCATAGCGGAACTGTTCGAGCTGCGCGACGATCAGCAGTGGCAGAATCTCGGTTTTCATCGGCAGGTTTCCGGAAATGAAAATCACCGATCCGTATTCGCCGATGGCGCGGGCGAATGCCAGGGTGAAGCCGGTGATGAGCGCCGGCACGAGCAACGGCAGGACCACGCGTGAGAATACCTGCCAGCGGTTGGCACCGAGCGTGGCAGCCGCCTCCTCGATCTCGCGGCCGAGATCCTCCATCACCGGTTGCAGCGTGCGCACCACAAAGGGAAAACCGATGAAGGTGAGCGCGATGAATACGCCCGTCCAGTTGTAGGCAGCCTGAATGCCCCATTTCGCCAGCCACTCGCCCACCCAGCCGTTGGGTGCGTAAATCGCGCAGAGAGTGATGCCGGCCACCGCAGTGGGCAGCGCGAAGGGCAGGTCCACCATGGCATCTAACAGCCTCCTGCCGGGAAACTCGTAGCGAACCAGCACCCAGGTAACCAGCAGCCCGAACACCACGCTCACACCGGCCGCAGCGGCGCTGGCACCGAAGGTGAGCTTGGCGGCGGCCAGCACGCGCGGGGAAGTTAACAGCCCAGCCCATTCATCCCAACCCGCGCCGCCGGCCTTGAGGAACAGGGCCGCCAGCGGTATGAGGATGATCAGACTCAGATAGGTGATCGTGAAGCCGAGGCTCAGGCCGAAGCCGGGGATGACGCGACGTTTGCTCATTGTAAAGACGGGGTGTCAGTTCCTTGCTCGCTCCTCTGGATACGGTTTTCGAAGTCCGCAAGGATCTGCTTCACGGCGTTTGGCGTGGCAGCCTCCTTGAGCAAGTCAAGCGCACCGTGATGCAAAATGCGCGCAATGTGCGCCAGCCCGTAGAGGTGGGATCGATCATCCGGGGCGCACAAGAGGAAGAACACCGAGGTGTCCTCTCCGGTATCGGACCCGAAATACACCGGCTCACGGGTCCGCAGAAAGCACAGGAACTGGGTGCTGATTGCCATTGGAATCGGACGCCGCGGATGACACAAGGCGACGCCCCCGGGCATTGCCGTGCTGCATAGCGTCTCGCGGTCGAACAAGGACGCTAGCAGGTATTCGCGGTCATAGACCAGGCCGGTGCTGTCTGCCAGCGCAGCGAGCGCGCGAAGCACGTCATTCTTGGTTTGGAGGTCTGCATCCAGAATGATGCCATCGTCCGGCAGACGAGAGGCAAGCCGATCCGGAGCGATCAGCCTGCGGTAGATTCCTTCTTTCACCAGTGATGATTCAACCCGCTTTTCCAACTCGATCACCCGATTGGAGTCGAGTGTCTGGATTTTCTGCTCCAGCCAGTCGATCACTTCATCACGGCGGAAATACCAGGTGCCGTCGAATTGCAGGCCGGGCAGGCGCTCGCCTCGCACGAGTCCTTCGATGAAACGAATCGACCAGCCGAGATTGGATGCGAGTTGGCCGATGCTGAGGTATTCGGATTTTACGAATTCGGGGATGCTTTTCGGATCTTCGGACATGACTCAAATCGGATTATAAGTTGAGGTTGATGCGCTGCGGCCACATGGAGCGGGGCCGCAGCGGCTTGAATTCCCTGATTGGTTATGGTTGATAGATCTGGTCGAAGACGCCTCCGTCGGCGAAGTGGGTCTGTTGTGCCTTGTTCCAGCCGCCGAAGTCGTCATCGATGGTGACCAGCTTGATCGGCGGGAAGATGGCCGAATGTTTCTCAAGCGCCTTGGCATCACGCGGGCGGTAGAAATGCCTGCCCGCGAGATCTTGTGCTTCGGGAGTGTAGAGGAACTCCAGGTAGGCGCGGGCAATCTCAGTGGTTCCCTTGCGGTCGGTGTTTTTTTCGACGACGGCCACAGGGGGCTCGGCAAGGATGCTCAGCGAGGGATAGACGATCTCGGTTTTGCCGGGAAACTCCTTTTCGATGAGATGTGCCTCGTTTTCCCATGAGAGGAAGACGTCACCAATGCCTCGCTGCGCGAAGGTGGTGGTGGAGGCGCGGGCGCCGGCATCGAGCACCGGCACGTTTCGGAACAGCAATGTGATATAATCCCGCACCTTCGCGGCATCGCCGGCATATTCCTTCTCCGCCCATGCCCATGCGGCCAGATAGTTCCAACGCGCGCCGCCCGAGGTTTTGGGGTTCGGGGTGATGACCTGCACGCCGCTCTTCGCAAGGTCTCCCCAATCCCGGATGGCCTTGGGATTGCCCTTGCGGACGACAAACACGATGGTGGATGTGTAGGGCGAGGAGTTATGTGGCAACTTCGTCTGCCAGTCGGCAGGCAACAGGCCCGCCTCCTTGTGAAGCACGTCGATGTCGCCGGAGAGCGCCAGCGTGACGACATCCGCCTGGAGTCCATCGATTACCGAGCGAGCCTGCTTGCCGGAGCCGCCGTGGGATTGTTGGATGTCAACGGTAACCCCATGGGTCTCCTGCCAGTGCTTTTTGAAAGCGTCATTGAACTCGACGTAGAATTCGCGCGTCGGATCGTAAGAGACATTGAGCAGCGAGGCGGAGCCGGCTGCCTTTTTCTGGCAAGATGGAAGAACGGCCAGCATGGTAGCCAGGATGGCTGTGGTGGTGATTAATTTCATATCTTTGGGGATGTGGTGGTTGGATGTTAGGAGGGGTTCAAGTCCCGCAGCCCGGCGGCATGCCGGACTGCGGAACAAGCATGCCAATCAGGGGGGGTCAGCGTTGGTAGATCTGGTCAAAGGTGCCGCCATCGTCGAAGTGGATCTTCTGCGCCTTCGCCCAGCCCAATACTGGCCATGGTAGCGGCCGCGGAGTTTGAACTCCTGGAGGATGGGGTTGAGATCGTCCTTATAGAGCGTGGCGTATCCCCAGACTTGGTCGAAGGTGGTGGGCTCAATGAACTCGGTGGTGGAGTCCTGCGCGCTTGCGGCCATGGGTGGCGCCGCCAGCATGGCGACTGCGACGGCCCGTGGCAGCCGGTATTTCAGGACAAGGGTTGAGGAACCCCGGTGTGATTCCGGGCGCTTGGCGTAGTTTCGGTATTTGTTGGTATCATGTTTCATGGTTTCTGCGGAGCGTCCGCGTCCGGTGATCCGGTGGGCGTTCGCAGTGGTTTGTTTAATGCCCCCGCGGGTGCGGTGGGAAATTCGGGAAATGGACATAAAAAGAGACCGAGTGGACGATGGAGGTTGATGAACGGTGAGTGGACCCACTCCGGCGCGAATGGCGCTTGGGTGGCGGGGCCGCTTGCCGATCCCTCCGGTCGTCCGGTCGGTCTCAGTGGGCGTGATTCGGGGGTATTGGAAAATTCAGATCATCGATCGCTGGCGGCGGGGTCTTTGGGCGGAACAAAGCGGGTTTTCTCGACGCTTTCGACTTGGGTGACCTTGCCGTCGTGGACCGTGATCTGGACGGATCCGAAACGAAGGCTGGAGACTTTCCGGATCACCACTTCCATCCAATCCGCGGAAGTGCGCTCAGTGGGGGCTGGTTTCATGGGAATCAGGGGTGGAGGTTGCCAATTGCGAAAGGCCGGCGAGGAAGCCATCGGCGGGGTCCGCCTTGCTGCGTTGGATCGAGCTCTCGCCGGTTGGCGTGCCAGGGATGGCGAATGGCGGCACAATGCCGTCGCGACGCATTTTTCGCAGGGTGACTTCCACGACTTGGGCGACGGTGTAGCGGTCGAGGATGTTGGCGATGGCGTTGCGCACATCGATCATGACCATGCGCAGGCCGCAATGTTCCTCGTCCGGGCAGGAGCAGGGCTGGTAGGCGTTCTCGCTGGCGCAGCAAATGGGGGCGAGGCGGCCGTCCATCAAGCGGACGATTTGACCGATACCGATCTGGTCCGCCGGTTTTGCCAGCGAGTAGCCGCCGAACTTGCCGCGCTGTGTTTCGACGATGCCCGCGTCCCTCAGTTCATGCAGGATGCGCTCGACGAATTTGAGCGGCAGACGGTTTTCCTCAGCCAGTTCGGAACCCGGCACGGTCGGCCGGCCCACCTCGGATGCAATCCCGAGATTGATCGTGGCACGCAGGGCGTATTCAGCTTTTTTCGAAAGGTGCATTCGTTAATGTCGAGCGATTTGTAGGAATAAGATTCGACCACGTCAAAACAAAAAATAAAAAATTTAAGCCATTTGTGGGAGGCATACGGTGCGAATCAATCATGCGATGACTTTGGAATTTTCCGACCATGGCAATTTTTGAATTCCTCCTAGTCAGGCGGCATTGGTCCATAGTGACAACCACCAAGCCGGCCATGCGCTGGTTGCGACGCTGTTTTCTTGCATGCGAGGCCTTTCCGGAATCGGATTCATCCGTCACTGCTCCTTTCGCCTTTGATTCCATTTTCCGCCATGAACCCGCCTGCCCCTAGCCCAGAAGGTGACATCTGGTTTTCCTTCCTGAGCATTGTGCTGGAGGGCGCGCCGTATCTGTTTCTCGGCACGCTGATCTCGGGTTTCATCGATGCGTTCCTGCCGCGGCAGGCGATGGAGCGGCTGCTGCCGCGGCGAATCCTGCCGGGGATCATGGCGGCGGGCTTGTTAGGGATGGTGTTTCCGGTGTGCGAGTGCGCGGTGGTGCCGGTGATCCGGCGCTTGTTGCAAAAAGGCCTGCCGCTTTCCTATGCGCTCACCTACATGCTGGCCGCGCCGGTGCTCAACCCGATCACCGCGCTCAGCACGCTGGCCGCCTTCAAGGGCCAGGACCCCGTGCTGATGACCGTCAGCCGCCTCTTCATCGCGTGGCTGGTGACGGTAGTGGTGGGCTTGCTGGTGAGCCGCGTGTCGGCGCGGAGTATTCTGTTAGAAAGGGTGTTGTCTGCAAACCATGCCGGGCACCCTCACGCGCAGGGTGATCTCCGGGCGCGCTGCGGCCGGGCGCTGGGCACCGCCATGCACGACTTCCTGGATACCGGGAAATACTTTGTTTTCGGGGTGTTTCTCACCGCGCTGTTCAACACGCAGGTGGTGGTGCGGCCGGGCTTGCACGACGGCATCGCGGCGCTGGCTGGCAATGATGCGTTTGCCGTGCCGGCGATGATGGCGCTGGCCTTCGTGCTCTCGCTGTGCAGCACCACGGACGCCTTCATCGCCGCGAACATGCAGGGATTTTCCCAAGCCTCGAAGCTCGCGTTCCTGGTCTTCGGGCCGATGGTGGATTTGAAACTGCTCTTCATGTATGCCTCGGTGTTCCGCAGGCGATTCATCGTGTGGCTGGTGTGCGGTTTGTTTGTCGCGGTGGGCCTGTGCGCGCTGGTTTGGAAAATCTTTTTCATGGCATGAACCACGCGGCGCACCATTCCCATGATGCTTGTGGCTGCGGCCATTCCCATGAGGCCGCCGCTGGCGGAAAATCCGGCGCGCTTCTCTGCTGCGCGCTGCTCGCCTTGTGGGGCACGGTGATGTTGTATTTTTACGGCAGCGGTCGCATCGAACATTATCTAACCGAAAAAGGGCCTTTCCGCACGCAATGCCTCGTCGCCGGGATCGGCTTGGTGCTGCTGGCCGTCGTCAATCTGGTCCGCACGCTGCGCGGAACGGCGGAC
>CANLKN010000072.1 GCA_947491475.1 Akkermansiaceae bacterium
GCATGCCCGCCGGCGATGATCCGGACACTTATCTCAAGAGCCATGGGGTGGAGGCATTCCGCGCGCTGTTGGAGGAGGCGCGTGAGTTCTTCGATTTCAAACTCGAAAACGCCCGCTCGCAGGGGTTGCTCGAAACCGCGGCGGGCAGGGCGGCGGCCCTCACTGATTGCGCTGAAATGTTATCAATGGTGAGTGATTTCGCGGCGCGGGAAAATCAGATCAATGGGGTGGCTACTTATCTGCAAACGTCATCGACGGTTCTGCGCCAGGAGATCGCAAAGTTGAAAAGCAAGCCCCAGCGTGCGCAGAGAGATTATCCGGCAGGCACTGATGAGGAAGCACCTCCCGCCGTGCCTACGCCGCTGCACCGCATCGTGGCTTTTCTATGCCATCTGGCACTTACCTCGCCGGCGGCGCAGCATTTGCTTGGTGAACAATTCGAGACTTTGCACGAGGCGTCGCGCTGGCTGGAGGGAATCCCCTTGTTGGAAGCCATTCTAACAGCCGCGCCGGACCCGGGATCGAACGCGGCGGTCAATGCGTTTCTCGGCAGCCTGCCGGAGTGCGACCGCCTGGCATTGCTGCGTGATGTGGTGTTGGAGGGTGCGCCGGAGGAAGGAATGCTGGCGGCGGAGCATGGGCTGGCCTTGTTGTCCGCCACCGTGTTGCAACGGCGCGATGCGGCGGTAAAGGCCGAGCTCAAGCAACCGGGCCTCGCGCCCGAACGCATGATCGAACTGCTCGAAGAAGCCAAGGAGATCAGCGGCCTTCTGCGCGGCATCGGCCAACGCTCGGAATTTGACGACGAACTGCCGGCTTCGACATGGAAACCGAAAAAGCCCGAGTGGAAAAAGCGCTTCGAGCGCGACGGCTGACGTTGATTTCGCCCGGAAGAACCGCTCAAGCAGCTTTTTTATCAGCGGCTTTTTTCTCCCTGCGGTCGGTGAACTTCTGCACGAAGACATAACACACCGGGATCAGGAACAATCCGATCAGCGTGGAAATGGACATGCCGAAGACCACGCCGGTGCCCATGGTGGAGCGCGAGGCGGCACCGGACCCGGTCGCCAACATCAGCGGCACGCAACCGAGGATGAAGGCGAAGGAGGTCATCAGGATCGGGCGCAGCCGGAGTTTCGCTCCTTGGATGGCGGCATCGATGGTGGGCACTCCCTCCTCGCGTTTCATCTTGGCAAACTCGATGATGAGGATGGCGTTCTTGGCGGCGAGACCAATGAGCATGACCAAGCCCACCTGCGCATAGACGTTCATGTCAAACCGGCGCAGGAGCAGGCCAACCATCGTGCCGAGGATGACGGTGGGCACCGAAAGCAGCACGGCGAAGGGCAGCGACCAGCTTTCATACTGTGCGGCGAGCAGCAGGAAGACAAAGAGGATGGCCATTCCGAAGATCACTCCGGCCTGGCCTTCGGATTTCTTCTCCTGCAGCGTGAGGCCGGACCATTCGTAGCCGGTCTCCGCGGGCATCTGCTTCATCACCTCCTCGATCGCCTTGATCGCCTGGCCGGAACTGTAGCCCGGCGCGGTGGCACCGATGATTTCAGCGGAGTTGTAGAGGTTGAAACGGGTGACCAGGTTGGGGCCGGACATCTTGGTGACGGTGACCAGCGTGCTGAGCGGGATCATGTTGCCGTCATTGCTGCGGACATAAAATTTTCCGATGTCGTCCGGCTTGCTGGTGAACTCGGGCTCGGCTTGCAGGAAGACCTTGTAAACCTTGCCGAATTTCACGAAATCATTGACATACAGACCGCTGAGGTAGGTCTGAAGAGTGGCAAACACGCTGTCCACCGGCACGTTGAGCGTGCGGGCTTTTTCGCGGTCGAGTTCCACCTTCACCTGCGGCGTGAAGGGATTGAAAGTGGTGGTGAGGCGGGCGATTTCAGGGCGCTTTGCGGCGGCCGCCTGCAGTTGTTGCACATAGCCGGCGAGATCGTTGATGTTGCCGCCGGAGCGGTCCTGAAGCTGCATGGTGAAGCCGGAAACGTTGCCGTATCCCGGCAGCGGCGGCGGACCGAAGGCAAACGCGCGGGCACCGGGGATAGTGGCGAATTTTTTCGTCCACTCGGCGGCGATGGCTTTGGCATGGAGGTGCGGTTCGTGGCGTTCCTCCCATGGATTGAGACCCACGAACATGAGTGCGGCGTTCGGAACATTGAGCGAGTTGAGGATGTTCATGCCGGCGAGACCGACGGCGGATTGCACGCCCTCCGATTCGCCAACGATTTTCTCGACCTGTTTGAGCACCTCGTCCGTCCGCTGGAGCGAGGAACCTTCCGGCAACTCGATCGCCACGAACAAATAACCCTTGTCCTCATCCGGAATGAATCCGCCGGGCACGTGCTTGCCGATGCGGTTGATGCCGACGATGACCAGCACCAGCATCACCATGGAAAGCGTGGCTTTGCGCACCAGACCGCCGACCACTCTTCCGTAGCGCTCAATGATCCAATCGAAAGCGGCGTTGAACTTCCTGAAGAACCAGGCAATGGGCCCTTTGCCGGGTGTCGGCGCGCGCAGCAGCATGGCGGAGAGCGCCGGACTGAGTGTGAGCGCGTTGATCACCGAGAAGACCACCGCGATGGCAATGGTCAGCGCGAACTGACTGTAAAGCTGGCCGGTCACGCCACCCATGAAGGCGACGGGCACGAACACCGCGCACAACACCAGGCCGATGGCGACCACCGGGCCGGACACTTCCTGCATCGCCTTGCGCGTGGCTTCTTTGGGTGAGAGTCCATGCTCGATATGATGCTGCACCGCCTCGACGACGACGATGGCGTCATCAACCACAATACCGATGGCCAGCACCAGGCCGAACATGGTGAGTACGTTCACGCTGAAGCCCATCACCGGGAACATGATGAAGGCACCCAACAACGAAACCGGCACCGTGAGCATCGGAATGATCGTGGCGCGGAAACTCTGCAGGAAGATGTAAACGACGATCAGCACCAGGATCACCGCCTCGAAAAGCGTGTGGACGATGGCTTCGATCGAGGCCTTGATCGGCAACGTCGAGTCCAGCGCGACCTCATAGCTCATGTCCGCCGGAAACTTTTCCTTCGCCTTCTCAAGGATGGCCTTGACGTTCTTCGCGGTCTCGAGCGCGTTGGCACCGGGTGCCAGATAGATGGCGAAGGCCCCGGCCGGCGACTTGTTGAGGCGGGCGCGGAGATCGTAGGTCTGGGCGCCGAGGTCAACCCGGGCCACGTCCTTGATTTTCACCTGCGAGCCATCGCTGTTAGAGCGAATGATGACCTCTTCGAACTCCTTGGGGTCCTTGAGCAGGCCGAGAGCGCGCACGTTGTATTGGCCCTCTTGGCCAGGTGGCGCGGGCTCCGCACCGATCCGTCCTGCGGGCGACTGGGCGTTCTGCTCTTGCAGCGCCTTCTTGATGTCGTCCGGTGTGATGCCGAGCGAGGCGAGCTTGTCCGGCTGCAGCCACATCCGCATGGTGTAGTCCTGGGCGGTGAAGTTTTTCACATCGCCCACGCCCTTCACGCGTTTGATCGCGTCCACCAGATTCAGATCGAGGTAGTTGCTGAGGAAAACGGCGTCGTAGGTGCCTTTGGGCGAGGCGAGGCCGATGACCATCAGGATGTCCGGGCTGGAACGGTTGACGACAACACCCTCGCGTTTCACCGCTTCCGGAAGCTGGGCCTCGGCCTGGGTCACGCGGTTTTGAGTGTTCACCTGCATGATGTCCACGTCTGTGCCGACGTCGAAATAGACGTTGAGCGTCATCTTGCCGTCGTTGGCGTTGAACGACTGCATGTAGAGCAGCTTGTCCACGCCGTTGACCTTGGTTTCGATGGGAGTAGCCACGGATTCCATGACCGCCTCTGCGGCGGCACCACGATAGGTCGTGGTGGCCTGGATCATGGTGGGGCTGACGTTCGGATACTCCGAAATCGGCAGCCGTGAGAGCGAAATGGCGCCCACGATGACCGTGAGGATGGCAATGACCATCGCCACGATGGGACGGCGGATGAAGAAGTCGGCCATGGTGATGTTATTCCTTGGCGGGTTTGTTGGCTGCGGCGGCCTTTTCAGCTGGGGCACCCGCATTCACCTGGATGCCTTCACGCACCTTGTGGACGCCCTCGACGATGATGCAGTCACCCGCTTGCAGTCCCTCGTTGACGATGATCCGGGGACCTACCTGTTCGCCGGTTTGCACCGCATGCTGGGTCGCCTTGTCATCATCGTCGATGAGCCAGACGAAGGTTTTGCCCTGGAGTCCGACGATGGCCCGCTCCGGCACGGTGACGGTGTTGGGGCGTTTGCCGAGATCCACGCGGACGCGCGCGAACATCCCTGGGCGCAAAAGTTTCTCCTTGTTGGGAAATTCGGCACGCACCCGCAGCGTGCCGGTCTTGGTGTCCACCGCCCGGTCGATGAAGACGAACTTGCCCGGATCGGAATGTTCCTTGCCGTTGGGTAGAATCAAGGTGAGTGGAACGTCCTCCACCTGCTTTCCTGTCAGCTTGCTTTTCTCCCGAGCCTGGAAGTATTCGACCTCGCTTACGTTGCAGTAAAACCAGATCGGATCGAGTGCGGAAATCGTGGCCATCAAGGTGGGTTCGCCCTTGCCGACGAGTTCGCCGATCGAGACCTGCTTCGCGCCGATGAGTCCGGAAACCGGGGCCTTGATGTCGGTGTAGCCGAGGTCGATCTGGGCGGATTCCATGCGGGCTTTCGCGGATTCCACGCCGGCCTTGCCGACGTCCACCGAAGCCAGCGCATTGTCGAGGTCCTGCTGCGGAACCGCGCGGTTGGCCACCAGCGGCGTCAGGCGGGCGACGTCCCTTTCATATTTGTGTAGGGCGGCTTCCGCTTCCGCGAGCATGCCGCTGGCCGCGGCGAGACGCTCGATGAAGGGTTTCTTGTCGAGTTCGAAAAGCATGTCTCCCTGGGCGACTTCAGTGCCCTCGACGAAGAGCATCTTGTCCACGAATCCCTCGACGCGGGCACGCACCTCGACGTTGCCGGGCGAGTCAAGCTGGCCGATCAGCGTGGTCGAAAGCGGCACGTCGGTGGTGGATATCTCCATCACTTCAACGACCGGCGGCGGTGGTGGCGCGGCCTCGGGTTTCTTGCATGCGGGGGTCGCCAAAACCGCCAGCATGGGTAAAACCGCAGGGTGAAAAACATCAAACGGTCGTCTTGCGAATAGCTGCTTGAACACGTGTGATTGCTATCGGATTGAGCGCTCACGTGTCAACCAGAACCTTGATGAGCGCATCGACAATTTCCGCGAGAACCTTGAGGCCCTTCGGCTGGATGATGCCCATGCCGCTGCCGGGGAGGAACCAGACGCCTTTTTCGCTTTCCCGGCAATAGATAATCTCGGCTACGCCTGGAATCTCCGCATGGTGGAACTTCGAGTTCTTATGAGTCTGCAGGAACTCATTGAAGCGGATGCACCACGGGTCCGTGGCCACGGGAAAACGCTTTTCTCCCAGCGTCTTGAGTTCCTCATAATACACGGGGCGGATGGTTTTGCGGATCGCCGCACGGCGGACTTCCATGGTATCTTCAGGCCAATCGTCGTAGTTCATGATATGTCAATGGGGTTTGGGGTGGGGATTCGCACGTGCCAACATCCGGATGCCCGGTCCTGCCGATAGACCGTGGGCGAGGATGCTCAGGAATACGGTGGCCATCACCGCGAGGCGGGTGACGTGTTCGCAGGGCAAATCTTTTTCCTGCTCCAGATAGATCAGGCCGAGCACGATGGAGGCCAGCCCGCACGGGCCGAACCAGCCCATGAAGGCGATGGTGCTTTTATCAAGCCCGATCCCCTCCGTGACCGCCCTCAGCAAACCACGCAGCCGGGCCTGTTCCGCCACGCCGATCCGCATGCCGCCCCCGTGGCTCAAAATGCGCCCGGAAATTTCCGGAAAGGATCTCTCCACCGCGGCCAGAAAAACAGCGGATGGGACCGTCAGTGTCGCGTTCGCGTAACCCTCCGGCGTGTAGGCATCCAACATTCCTCCCGGCGGGAAAAAGCCCATGTATCCATCGGTGTGCTCGGTCGCGAAATTGAAGGAACGGCCTTTTTGCGGGCATTCCGTTACGAACACCAAAGTGTAAAAATCCATCGGCATCGCCCCGGAAAAAAGCATCGCCGGTCCCAGCGTCGCATAGTCGAGACAAACCGTCTCGCACATCACCCGGGCAATCCTGCTGGGAGAAGGCCTGACGCTGATCTGGCACGGCTCGAAGTTCGCGTTCCGGATCGCCGCGGCAAGGGCCTCGGGATCGAGAACCTGCTGGGTGACAAGCGGCGGCATTCCTTCCATGGGTGACAAACTCTCAGAATCCTCTCCGATCGGGCAAGCCGTTTCAATGCGCTTTTCGGATACATTTCCTGCTCGCCAACCCATCGGCCGCTATCGAATCTGCAGGATAAGCCTGATCAAACAAACTGCCCGTGTTTCCATGAAAACTCCACGCCCCCACTACCCGCTTGCCGCGCTGACCGCCTGTATGGTTCTGCTCGGATCATCCCAAGCCGCCGAATCCCTGGATCGCACAATCCTGCCTCTCCAACTTCCCAAGCGTCCGCTCACCGACGAACTCGACGCGCGAAATTACAAGCTGCCGCCGCGTGTCGAGCCCACCGCACCGGAAGGCGCTCCAAACGTAGTCATCGTGCTCATCGATGACCTCGGATTCGGTGCAACCACGCCTTTCGGCGGACCGATCGCCACACCCACGCTCGACCGCCTCGCCGGCAACGGCCTGCGCTATAACAATTTCCACACCACCGCCCTCTGCTCGCCAACCCGCGCCGCCCTCAAGGCAGGCCGCAACCACCACACCTGCAACATGGGCTTCATCACCGAAATGGCCACCGGCATCCCGGGAGCCACAGGCGAGATTCCCAACTCGGTGGCCCCCGTCGCCGAAATGCTCCGCCTCAACGGTTACAGCACCGCCGCCTTCGGCAAATGGCACGAAACCGCCGCATGGGAAACCAGCGTTTCCGGCCCCCACGACCGCTGGCCCACCCGCCAGGGCTTCGACAAGTTCTACGGCTTCATCGGCGGCGAAACGAACCAGTGGGCTCCCTACCTTTTCGACGGCGTCGCCCCGGTCGAACTCCCCGACGATCCGAACTATCATTTCATGGCTGACATGTCGGACAAGGCCATCGCCTGGCTGGAATTCCAGAAGGCCATGACGCCCGACAAACCGTTCTTCATCTACTTCGCCCCGGGAGCCACCCACGCACCCCACCACGTGCCTGCCGACTGGATCGCGAAATGGAAAGGCAAGTTCGACCAAGGCTGGGACAAGATCCGCGAGGAAACCCTGCAACGCCAGATCCAGGCGGGCATCGTCCCCAAGGACACCAAGCTCGCTCCCAAGCCGGACGCCATCAAGGACTGGGACAAGCTTTCCGATGATGAGAAAACCCTCTTCAAGCACCAGGTGGAGGTCTTCGCCGCCTTCCTCGATTACACCGACCACCACATCGGCCGCGTCATCGATGCCATCGAAGCCACCGGCCAACTCGACAACACGCTCATCTTCTTCATCGCAGGCGACAACGGCGCCAGCGGCGAAGGCGGCATGAACGGCATGTTCAACGAATACACCTACTTCAACGGCGTGGCGGAAACCGTGCCCGACATGCTCAAGGTGATGGGCAAATGGGGCGGCCCCGAGACCTATCCGCACATGGCCGCAGGCTGGGCCGTCGCCCTCAACTCGCCCTTCGGCTGGATGAAACAGGTCGCCTCCGACTTCGGCGGAACCCGCAACGGCATGGTCGTCCACTGGCCGAAAAAGATCAAAGCCAAGGGCGGCATCCGCACACAGTTCGGCCATGTGATCGATGTCGCCCCGACCATTCTCGAAGCCGCCGGTTTGCCCGAGCCGAAGGTCGTCAATGGCACGCCCCAGATCCCCATGCAGGGCACCAGCCTCGCCTATTCCTTCGACGACGCGGGCGCGAAGGAACGCCACACCACCCAATACTTCGAGATCGCCGGCAACCGCGCCATCTATCACGAAGGCTGGTTCGCCCGCACCATCCACAAGGCCCCTTGGGAAAAACAAGGCCGCCACCCATTGAAGGACGATGTTTGGGAACTCTATCACGTCGAAAAGGATTTCAGCCTTGCTGAAAACATCGCCAAACACCCGGACAAACTCAAGGAACTGCAGGCCGTCTTCCTCAAGGAGGCGAAAGCGAACCACGTCCTGCCCCTCGACGACCGAGTCTTTGAACGCGCGATCGCCGAACAGGTGGGCCGCCCCAGCCTGCTCGGCAATCGCACCTCGCTCACCCTCGCCGAAGGCATGACCGGCATGATGGAAAACACCTTCCTCAGCGTGAAAAACCGATCGAAGACCATCACCGCTGAAATCGAAACACCCGCCTCAGGAGCCAACGGCACCCTCATCGCCCAAGGCGGCCGCTTCGGCGGCTGGTCGCTCTACGTGAAGGACGGCAAGCCGGGATATGATTACAATTTCCTCGGCTTGCAGCGCAGCTCGATCGTTTCGGAAAAGCCCCTCCCGCAAGGCAAGGCCACCGTCCGCTTCGAGTTCGCATACGCTGGCGGCGGTCCGGGCAAGGGCGGCAAGGGCACGATTTACGTCAACGACGAGAAGGTCGCAGAAGGAGACATCGCCCACACGCAGGCCGCCATCTTCTCCGCTGACGAAACCGCCGACGTCGGCATCGACCTCGGCACGCCGGTGGTCGAAACCATCGGCTGCGAGGAAAAATCAAAGTTCAACGGGAAGATCCCCAAGCTCACTGTCGAGGTGAAGTAGCAAGGTATCCGTGAAACGTGCGGGCCGTCCCGCCTGAGGCGGACAGCGACTTCAACAGTGGAATTTCACCGATTCACAAAACAACCACAGATAAACCATGAAACACCAACTCCGCCTCCTATCCGCCGCGGCCTTCCTTGCAGCCTCACTACCCGCCCTCGCCCAACAACCCGCACCCGCCGAACCCAAAGTGCTGGCCGACGGTGCCGACGCCAAATCCAAGCGGGTCGAGAACCTGCACCAGGCACGGTTCATCGAAATCTTCCTCGCCGCTCGCGAAGCGAAAACAGGGAGCTTGGTCGCCGCCTGCTACAACACGTTGTTCACCCCAAGTGGCATCCCTGCGTCGAAAGACACCGCCCCGCAGGCGCTGGTTGAGGGGCTCGACTTTGGTAAAATGAAGACCGACTTCGGTGTCCTTAACGCATCGTTGAACGGCCCCAAACTTTGGCTGCCAAATTGGACCGAAATCGAAACCGGCGTGGAGCGGGACTTCAATGGCATCAAGGCCATCTGGGTCGCCCAACTGAACATGGGCGAGAACAAGGGCGGTGTGGGGGAAACCACGCCCTACAAACCCGTGACGATCGCGCGGAAGAGCGGGCTGGGGTGGGACAAGGGAACCAAGGTGGCGTTGCTCGACGATGCGGATGGCAATACCTGGATCATGAAAGGGTTCCAACTGGGGCTCAAACCGCAACACACCTACGATGAATTCCTTGCTGCAGGGGGCGGTCAGTTCAAGAAGCTGCCTGCCGGCTGGAAGTTCCGGATCATCACACTCGAGAAGGATTTGATCGAAAAGCCGGAAGGCGGAGTTGCCACCATCATGGCGGATGAGTTTTTCAACGTCTATGACAAGACCGGTCCGGGCATGAGCAACTACAAACCCTGAACCGCTGATTTCACCATGATTCGTATTGGCTTGCTGCTGGCTGCGACCATCGCCTCGTTCACCGCCACGATCCAACCCTGCTCGGCCCAAGCTGACGAACCGACGGCGGATGAAGTGAAAAGCGTCGCCGAAGAGGCCTACATCTACGGGCTGCCTCTGGTGATGGCCTACACCGCGAGCTATGAGTTCTGGTTGGACAAATCCTCGTCCCAATACAAGAGCCCGATGGGCGAGCTGGTTCACAGCCGCCGCGTTTTCACTTACGAGGACACGGCGGTCATCGTTCCTAACAGCGACACGCCTTATTCCTTCGCATGTCTCGACCTGCGCGCCGAACCGTGGGTCGTTTCCGTGCCTGACGTGGAGAAAGGGCGCTATTTTTCCGTGCAGATGGTCGATTGGAACGCCTTCAACTTCGGCTACATCGGCAGCCGGGCCACCGGTAATGGCGCGGGCGATTTCCTCGTCGTGGGGCCGGACTGGAAAGGCGAGGCTCCCGCCGGGATCAAGGGCGTGCTGCGCTCGTCCTCGCAGTGCTGCATCGCCATCATCCGCACGCAGTTGTTCGGACCGGACGACATGCCAAATGTGGTGAAAATCCAGGACGGCTATCAGGTGCGCCCGCTCTCGGCGTTTCTCAAACAACCCGCGCCGCCCGCCGCGCCGGCGATTGATTTTCCCAAGGCAAGCGCCCAACTCGCGAAGGAGAATTTTTTCGGATTGTTGGAATTCGTGATGCAGGTCGCACCGGCCGGTCCGGAGGAAAAGAACATCCGCGCCAAGCTCGCGCGCGTGGGCGTTGGGCCGGGGAAGAAGTTCGATTTCAAGGATCTACCGCCCGCTCACAAGGCCGCCGCACTCGAAGGCGTGAAGGTCGGCATGGCGAAAGTCCAGGAACGCATGGGCAGCATCGGCAAACGCATCAACGGCTGGCAGGTCGGCTCCGCGTTTGGCAACCGCGACTTCTACAACGGCGACTGGCTGCTCCGCGCCGCCGCCGCGCAGGCCGGCATCTTCGGCAACAACGCCGAGGAGGCCGTCTATCCGATGACCCGCTGGCTGCCCGATGGCGAAATCATCGACACCGGAAAACACAACTACACCCTCACTTTTCCCGCAGGGCAATTTCCGCCAGCCAAGGCATTCTGGTCGGTGAGGATGTATGACGGCAAGAGCCAACTGCTCATCAAGAACCCGATCAACCGCCACTTGATCAATTCCCCCATGCTGCCCGGCATGAAGAAGAATGACGACGGTTCGATCACGCTTCATATCCAAAAAGACAGCCCCGGCGCGGACAAAGAAAGCAACTGGCTGCCCGCACCGGACGGCCCGGTCTATCTGGTCATGCGTCTGTATTGGCCGCAGGGCGAATCACCTTCCATCCTGCCAGCCGGTGAGGGAGATTGGGCGCCGCCTGCCGTCCAAATCGTGAAATGACCATGACAAGCACCCGAGAACCAAACCGACATTCACGAGCCCGCTGTGTTGGCCGGTTCGCTCTGCTTGCCTTGTTGTGGATCATCGCAGGCGGCTGCACCGCATGGGCGTTCGGCGCGCTGCACTTTGATTTTCCCGTGCTGCGGAGCGTCGTCGCATGGGCCTTCCTCGCGGCTGTGGCGGCGGCGCTGTTTTTCGTGCGCGGAGTCTGGAAAAAACTCGCGGCGGCATCCGGCGCGTTCGTGCTGGTGCTGGTCTGGTGGCTCACCCAGCAACCGCGCAATGACCGCAGCTGGCAGCCCGATGTGGCGCAGCTCGCATGGGCGGAGATCAAGGGCGATGAGGTCACGCTGCACAACATCCGCAACTGCGACTACCGCACGGAAACGGATTTCACCCCGCAGTGGGAAACGCGCACCGTGCGGCTCTCTCAGATCACGGGCGTGGACATGTTCATCAATTACTGGGGTTCTCCCTGGATGGCCCATCCCATCGTGAGTTTCCAATTCGCCGACTCGCCGCCGGTTTGTTTTTCCATCGAGACGCGGAAGGAAACGGGCGAGAAATATTCGGCCATTGGCGGCATCTACCGCCAGTATGAACTAACATACATCGTCGCCGATGAGCGCGATGTGGTCCGCTTGCGGACGAATTACCGCAGCGGCGAGGAATCCTACCTCTACCGCACCAAAATCACCCCGGATCGCGCGCGTGAGCGTTTCCTGGAATACATCTCCACCGTCAACGGACTGCGGGACAAGCCCCGCTGGTACAATGCCATCACCACCAACTGCACCACGGCCATCCGCGCACAACATCCCGCCAGTGAGCGCCTTCCTTGGGACTGGCGGATGCTCGCCAACGGCAAAGGTGACGCGATGCTTTTTGAGCGAAACATGTTCTCCACCGGAGGCTTGCCGTTCACGGAGCTCAGGAAGGGAGCCTTGATCAATCCAGCCGCAAAAGCCGCCGACAAGTCCCTCGATTTTTCCCGCCTGATCCGCGAAGGGCGGCCTGGATTCTGAATCCGATGTCTTCGCAAAATGACATGAAACCTCCAGCACGATGAGCATCCAGGAAAAACTGGATACAAAACCATGATCGTTCCCACTCAACCTAAACCAACCGCCTCCATGAATGGTTCTCAAATGACCTGCGGATTCAAGGCTCTTTGCGCCGGACTGCTCGCTGTTTCCACGCTACACGCGGCGGAGAAAAAACCCAATATCCTGCTCATCATCGCCGATGACATGGGCTACTCGGATATCAGCTGCTTCGGCGGCGAGATCCAGACGCCGCACCTCGACTCGCTCGCCAAGAGCGGCCTGCGGGCGACGAACTTCTACGTCGGCCCCACCTGCTCGCCAACGCGCTCGATGCTGTTGAGCGGCTGCGATCATCATGTCGCGGGCTTTGGCAACATGGATGAGTTCGCCGGTCCGAAGCAAAAGGGAAAACCCGGCTATGAAGGTTATCTGAACAACCGCGTCGTGCCGGTGGCGAAAATACTGCGCGAAGCGGGATACCACACCTACTGGGCGGGTAAATCCCACATGGGCTACGAACCCTCGCAATGGCCGGCGGCGATGGGTTTCGAACGCGACTTCACTCTGTTGCAAGGCGGCGGCAGCAACTGGAGCGACATGAAGTATCCGAACCCCGCCCACCCGAAGCTCACCTTCACCCTCAATGGCAAGCCGCTCGACAAGCTGCCCGACGATCACTTCTCATCGCAGGCCTACACGGACTTCATCATCAAGTGCAACGATGAGCACAAAGCGGATGGCAAACCGTTCTTCGCCTATCTGAGCTTCCAGGCGGTGCATTCGCCCTTCGCCGCGCCGGACGACTGGCTGGACAAATACAAGGGCGTTTATGACAAGGGCTACGATGCCATCCGGGCGGAGCGCCTGGAGCGGATGAAGAAGCTCGGCATCGTCAGCAAGGACTCGGTGCTCGCGCCGCGGCTGCCAACGATCCCCGCGTGGGACAAACTCACGCCCGAGCAGCAAAAACTCTCCGCACGCCGGATGGAAGTCTATGCCGCGATGCTGGCCAACATGGACCATCACATCGGCCGTGTGATCGATCATCTCAAGACCACCGGCCAACTCGACAACACGGTGGTGTTTTTCATGTCGGACAACGGCGCGGAACCTGTCGAATTGAGCGCGCTGGTCGAGACGGTCTTCAGCGCGGATGCCAAAAAGTGGTTCTTCGAAAACTTCGACACCAGCCTCGAAAATCTGGGTCGCAAAGGTTCTGCTGCCGACTACGGGGCGGCCTGGGCGCAGGTCGGATCGACACCGTTTCGCTTCTACAAGGCATGGACGGCCGAGGGCGGCATCCACTCGCCAGTCATCATCGCGGGGGCTGGCGTGAAAAACGCGGGTGCCATCAAGCCAGCCGTCATGCATGTGACCGATTTCGTGCCCACCTTTCTCGATCTCGCCGGGGAGAAGCATCCGTCCGAGACCGATACGAAACTCGCGCCGCTACGTGGCAAGTCGCTCACCCCGCTGCTGGCCGGCAAGACCGAATCGGTGCGCACGGATGAAGACTGGATTGGCGAGGAACTCTTCGGCAACCGGATGATACGCCAAGGCGATTGGAAGCTTTGTTATATCTTGAAAACCGCCGGAGGCAGCGGTGAGTGGGAGCTTTTCAACCTCAAGACCGACCCTGGCGAAACGACCGACCTTTCCAAACAAGAGCCGGCGAAAACCAAGGCATTGCTCGCGCTGTGGGATCAATACGTCGCGCAGAATGGAGTGATTCTAACCGATGAGTCGGCATCGAGACCGCCTGTATCAAGCTAAAGCGCTCCACTCCTTGGAATGGAAACCACGCCGGAAACGCCTGCGACATGATCGCCCTGCGCGAATCGCTCGGCTGGAAAAACGTCACTTACGCCGGTTTCTCCGCGGGTGGTCTCTCAGCACTCATCGCCGCTTCGCAAGATCCCGCCTGCGCCAAACTGCTGTTGTTCGACCCTGTCGATCACGCATCGCTCGGCAAGGACGCCGCCGCCAAAATCCGCATTCCCGCCCTCGCCTTCCTCGGCAAACCGGGTCCCGGCAACGCGAATCGCAACGCCACCGCCATGCTCGCCATGCTCGCCGTGATTTCCGGATGCCGGATCATCGAAATCCCGACCGCCACCCACTGCGACTTCGAGGCCCGCCCCTCCGCCCTTTGCCATCGCCTCACCGGTTCCAAACCGGACGCAGCGCGCACCGCCGACGTGCATAAGACCTTGTTGCGCGAATCCTCCTTGTTCCTGCAAACCCGAAAATAAACTTACCATCCGCTCTCTTTTTCTCCAATCTCCAAGACAGCCATGAATCCGAAAACCATCATCGCATCCACCCTCCTGCTCTCCGCCGTCCCGGCCATCGCAGGCACCACCGCGCCAACACTCGGCGACACCCAACTGGTCACCACCACCGACTCCGGTTGGCGTGTCGGAGCCTCGATGTATGGTTGGTTCACCCGTCTTGATGGCGAGATGGTCCTGCGCGGCACCACCGTGCCGGTGGACGTTCCCTTCAACAAGATTTTCGACAACCTCAAGTTCACCTTCATGGGGCTAGTAGAAGTGGGCAAAGGCAGATGGAGCTTCATGTCCGATCTCTTCTACGCCAAGCTGGAGCCCGCGACCCGCAATCAACTCGGAACATTCGATTCGCAGATCGAACAATTCATCGGCAACTTCGCCGTGTTCTACCGCATCGTCGAGAATCCCGCGACACACCTGGACGCATACGGAGGTGCCCGTGTGAACTGGATGGAGACGGATGTGGACATCAGTTTCACAGGAGGCAGGAACTTCAATGAATCCGCCGACAAGACCTGGGTGGATCCCATCATCGGTCTCCGTGTCCATCATGACCTCAACGACAAGTTCTTCGTCCGCGCGCTGGCCGATATCGGCGGCTTCGGCATCTCGTCGGACATCACCTGGCAGGCCATGGCCTCGCTCGGATACCGCCTGACGGACAACGCGTCCGTGGGGCTGGGTTACCGCGGCATCGGCACCGACTACACCAGCGGCACCACCACCTACGACGTCATAAGCCACGGCTTGTTGTTGGGATTGGAATACCGGTTTTGAATGTGGTGGATGCCTGTCCCACCGTCCGGAAAGCCGATTGAGCGCCGTTTTCCAACAAACTCCGCATGATGAGCATCCGGGAAAAACTGAAACACGAAATCAAGGCGGTTGTCCTGGTGACACTCTTCTTCGCCGCGTGGCTGGGAGTCTTCATGGGACTCAAGGTGCTCATTCTGGAAGACTATCAGATCCGTTTGGGAGGGGTTTCCATGGTGCTGATCGGCGCCTTGATCCTCGCGAAGGTTGTGCTGATCCTGGAACACGTTCCGCTGGGCGCGTGGCTGCGGGACAAGCCTGTTCTTGTGGACGTGCTGCTGCGCACATTCCTGTATGCGGCTGGAACGCTGGTGGTGATGTTGTTGGAGAAGGCGTTCGAGTCGCGGCACGAGCAGGGAGGTTTCGGCCGTGCCTTGATGAATGTTTTCCAACACCGCGACATGCCCCACGTTTGGGCGAACGCCATCTGCGTGAGCGGCGCACTGCTTTTCTACAACCTGCTCTCGGTTCTCAACCGTCATCTCGGAACCGGCGGACTGGCCGGAGTTTTCCTCTCACCCCGGAAGCATGATTAAAACCCTTCATCTTGTCCGATGGCTCGCTCGTGGATGCCAGGCGCTCGCGTGGTTCATGCTCGCTCACCCCTGTCTGGCACAGGACATCGAACCGCGCCGCTGGAGCCACCTGCCGCTCGGTGCTAACTTCGGTGGCGTGGCCTACGCCTACACCGAGGGCGACATTTTTCTCAATCCGGTGATGCGCATCGAGGACGGTGAGTTCGATCTGAACACGGCGGCTTTGAAATACATCCATGCTTTCGAAATCCTCGGAAAATCCGCCCGCGTCGATCTTGTTCAAATGTATCAGAGCGGACACTGGAGCGGCCTGGTCAACGGAACTCCCGCCGCCATCGAACGGAAGGGCTGGGCGGACAGCAGCCTCCGCTTCGCAGTGAATCTCTACGGCGCGCCGCCGCTAGAAGGGCAGGAGTTTGTCGAATATCGCAAGGCGACCCACTGTGAAACCATCGTCGGCGCGGGCTTGGTCATGACCTTTCCCACCGGAGAATATTTTGAGGACAAGCTCATCAACCTCGGCAACAACCGTTACACCTTCACGCCGCAATTCGGCGTCGTCCACACTCGTGGCAAGTGGACGATGGAGCTTTCCTCCTCCGTGACGTTCTACACGGACAACGATGAATTTTTCAACGGCAAGAAACACGAGGAGGACGCCCTGTTGATCGGCCAAGGTCATCTGATCTACACCTTCATGCCCGGCCTGTGGCTCGGTGCCAGCGCAGGCTATGGCTACGGCGGCGAATCCACAATCGACCGCGTGCCCGCAGATGACCGGAAAGGAAACCTCGGCTTCGGCTTGAGTGCGGGCATTCCTGTAAACCGCAACTTCGGATTCAAGATCGCCTACATCGGCATCCGGACCCGTGAGGACACCGGCTCCGACAACGACACCTTCACCATCGGATGTTCGCTGCAGTGGTGATTCCATCCGATTAAGTTTGAAGCTCATGAAACTGGGATTTCTCATTCTTTGCGTGTTGTTTTCCGCCATGGCGGTCGCGGCCCCTTTGCCGCACACCTCCGTCAAGGAAATCATGAAGGTGAAGGAACGGGCAAAACAAGAGGTGGGCATGAAAAAGGTCAAAGACGGCAGAGAGCGTCTCCTTGTTGCTGTCGTGCTTGCCGTCCGTAGGGAGTGTTGATAGGTTGCGGATCGAATGTTCGCGGCATTTCAAACTCATTTTCCTCGGCTTTAATGAATTGGATAACCTTCGCTTGGCCGATGGCAATCGGAGCGTGTCTCACGATGGGGGCGATCCAGTTGCAGGTAGGGCTTCGTAGCAAGCCGGGCACCGCCCATTTGCTGTTTGCTTTGAATGCATTCGTGGTGGCGGTCTATGCATGTTTTGAGATGGCCCTGACCCGCGCTGACACTTCGGGCAGTTATTTGGCCCTGCTGCGTTGGCTCGACATCATGGCTGGCCTTCAGGTGGTGACGACAGCGGCTTTTGTGTGGGTGTTTTTCGGGACGGGTCGGAAATGGCTTGGACTTCTCGGTCCCGGGTTGACCTGCCTCGCTCTCATCGCCGACCTGATGCCTCAGCCGAAACTGGTCTATTTAGAGCTAACGGGCATCCGGAAAGTCCCAACCTTCGGAGGTGCCAGCTACACGGTGGCGGACGGGGTGCACAATCCATTGAATTTCGTATTTTATTTAGGTGTTCTTTCGCTCGTCTTGTTCGTGGCGGATGCTTCATTTGCTCTGTGGAAACGTGGGGAACGGCGACGGGCTGCTGTGGTCGGAGGCGCGATTACATTTTTTACCCTGTTTGCCTGTGTGCAGGCGGCGCTGGTGGATAACGGAATCCTAAGGACGCCTTATCTACTCGGATTCGCTTATCTGGTCATCTTGGTGGCCATGGGCTTGGAGTTGAGTGAAGACACGTTGCGCGCGGCGCGACTCGCCAGAGACCTACTTGAGAGTGAACGACGGATGGAGTTGGCAGCCGAGGCGGCAAGCCTCGGAGTCTGGGTGCGCGACCTCAAATGCGAAGAAATCTGGGCGAGCGCCCAGTGGCGCGGCATGTTCGGATACACATCGTCGGAACCACTGGCATTTTCCGGCATAATGAAAAAAGTGCATCCGGAGGATCGCGAAGTGGTGGAAAGGACCTTGGCGACCGTGGTGGAAAATGGTGGCACCTACGAGACCGAATACCGGATTCTACTGCCGGACGGGCGGGAGCGTCACATCGCCTCACGCGCACGTGTGGAGTACGACGGCGGTGGCCGAGCGGTCCTAATGCGTGGCGTGTCTCTCGACATCACCGCACGCAAGAATTCTGAACAGGAAATCATACGCCAACGCGACGAGGTGACGCATCTTTCCCGCGTCACCACCCTCGGGGAAATTTCCGGCTCGCTCGCTCACGAGCTGAACCAACCGCTGGGTGCCATTCTTGCGAATGCCGAGGCTGCGGCCATTCACTTGAAAAGCGACACGCCCGATCTTGTGGAGTTGCGGGAAATCCTTGCGGAGATACGGCGGGACGATATTCGGGCTGGTCAAATCATTCACGGCATCAGGGATTTCCTGCGGCGTCGCTCGCTGGCATTGGAACCGCTGGAAGTCAACGAGCTTGCCACCGAGTCCGTCCGCCTCATCAGTGCCGACGCCGTGCAGCGCCAAATCTCCATCGGGCTGGAAATTCCTCCCGACCTGCCACCCGTCATGGGAGACCGGATCCATATCCAACAGGTGCTCGTCAATCTGCTGGTCAATGGCATGGACGCCGTGAGCACCTGCCCGGTGGCCAGTCGTCGCATGATTCTCCGCGTTGCGCAATCCGTCCCGGATCACTTGGAATTCGCCGTCAGCGACGCCGGAGTCGGCATCCCGCCCGCCAGTCTGGACCAGGTTTTCGATCCATTTCACACCTCGAAATCCGGAGGTTTGGGCTTGGGACTGGCGATTTGCCGGTCCATCATCGAGGCGCACGGCGGCTCCATTTCGATTGAAAACAATTCCGACCGCGGAGCCACCGTCCGCTTCAGCCTGAGAATCCACTAACACTCCGCCGTGCCATGAATGCACCGACCGTACATCTTGTGGATGATGATGCCTCGCTGCTCCGGGGATTGTCCCGTATGCTCTTCGCCTCCGGCTACCCGGTTCGGATCTTTGAATCCGCTGCCGAGTTCCTCGCCACCCACGGCAAGATACACCGGGGCTGCGTGGTCGCTGATCTTGAAATGCCGGAAATGAACGGCCTCGAACTGCAAGCGGCGCTCGCCCGGAGCGGCAATCCGCTGCCGGTCGTTTTCCTAACCGGCCATGGTGAGATTTCGGTCTGTGTCGATGCCATGAAAAATGGTGCCCAGGACTTCCTCACCAAACCGGTGTGCTTGGAAAAACTCGTCGCTGCCGTGGATCGGGCTCTGGCACAAGATGCCGCCGCCTTCGAGCGGATTTCCGCCAAGGAGAAACTCGAACTCCGCTTCAAGCGACTGACAACCCGCGAACGGCAAGTCCTGCAACATGTCGTCGCGGGCAACCACATCCAGGACCAGCGCATGAATTATGCAAACAACGCCCGTGAGGATTGGCAGAACTATGGCAGCGCCTCGCGCGAGGATTGGCAGAACCACGCCAACCAATCGCAGACGCAGCGCCAGAACGCCGCCGCTTCGAATCAGGCGTCACGCCAGCAAACCAGCACCACCAACCAATCCCAACGCCAGGACGCGGCTGCGGGAGCACAGGCATCCTCTCAACAAAGCCAGGCGGCGCGCCAGAGCGCGGCCCAGCAGAATCAGGCCGCCCGCCAGGCCGCCGCGCCTCAGGGAGCGCAAAGCTGGCAAGGTGCCGCGGGAAGCGGCCAATACACCGGTTCCGGCCAGGCCGCAGCCGCCAACCGCGCCGCATCCACCGGCCAACGCCAGGCAACCGCATCCTCCTCACAGTTCGGCGCGCGCCAAACGACCCGCTCCTCCGCCGGTGCCTATGGCGGCGCATCCTCCGGCGCACGGGCGCAAAGTTACGGTGATCGCGGCTCCCGCAGCATGTCCGGCGCCAGCCGCAGCGGCGGCGGTGGCGGCGGCGGCGGCGG